>PAKE01000010.1 GCA_002710495.1 Flavobacteriales bacterium | reverse complement strand
ACGACATTAAAAAGGCTATGATTGCCAAAGAAAAAGATAAATTAGCTGCACTTAGAGCCGTAAAAGCAGCATTTATTGTAGAAATGGCAAAAGATGGTTCAGATTCAGTTTCTGATGATACATCAGAAAAAATAATTGCAAAATTAGTAAAACAAAGGAATGAATCTGCATCTATCTTTTCCGAGCAAGGAAGAGATGATTTAGCAAAAGATGAAATTATTCAATTAGAATATCTTGAAGTGTATTTACCAAAACAAATGGGAGAGGAGGAAGTTAGGAAGATTGTAAAGGAAGTTATATCTCAAGTTGGAGCTTCTTCTCCTTCAGATATGGGAAAATGTATGGGTCCATTAATAGGTAGGCTGAATGGAAAAGCAGATGGAAAAATAATTTCTCAATTGGTAAGAGAAGAGCTTTCTTAAAATAGATTTTATCAATAAAAGAGGAGAAACGTTATGTTCTTTCTAGTAACTATAAAGAATCAGTTCCTTATTTTACTTTATCTACAATTGCTTTAAAAGTTTCAGGGTGGTTCATTGCTAAATCCGCAAGAACTTTTCTGTTTAATTCAATTCCATTTGAATGAATTTTCCCCATTAATTGTGAGTAAGACATTCCGTGTATTCTGGCACCAGCATTAATTCTTTGAATCCATAGTGCTCTGAATGTTCTTTTTTTGTTTTTTCTGTCACGGTATGCGTATTGCATTCCTTTTTCTACAGCATTTTTAGCTACTGTATGTACATTTTTTCTTCTTCCAAAGTAACCTTTGGCGGCTTTAATTACCTTTTTTCTTTTAGCTTTTGCAGCTACTGAGTTTACCGATCTTGGCATAATTTCATTTTTTTTGGTAGTTAGTGGCTATTTTTTATGCTCTTAAAACTAAATACCTGGTTAATAACCTATTTAATTGTACTAAATTCCTAATTGGAGTTTTACGTTGTTCATATCAGCGACATGAACTACACCACTTTTAGTTAAGTTTCTTTTTTGTTTTGTTCCTTTTTTAGTTAGGATATGACTTTTAAAAGCGTGTTTTCTTTTAATCTTTCCTGATCCTGTGAGCTTAAACCTTTTTTTAGCTCCAGCTTTTGTTTTCATTTTTGGCATTGTATCTTAATTTTATTTATTCTTCTTTTTAGCTGATATCATCATTATCATTTTCTTTCCTTCTAGTTTAGGCATGTTTTCGATAACACCGTATTCTTCTAGAGCCTGAGCTAGTTTTAAAAGTAAAATTTCACCTTGTTCTTTAAAGATAATTGTTCTTCCTCTAAAGAAAACAAAGGCTTTTACTTTAAATCCGTCCTTTAAAAAGCTGATGGCATGATTTAACTTAAAGTTAAAATCGTGTTCACCTGTGTTAGGTCCGAATCTTAATTCTTTTACGACTACCTTAATTGTTTTTGCCTTTATGGCTTTTTGTTTCTTCTTTTGGTCGTAAATAAACTTCTTATAATCTATTAACTTACAAACAGGAGGTTCTGCGTTTGGAGAGATTTCTACTAAATCTAGATTCATCTGGGATGCTTTATGTAAAGCTTCTTTAATAGATATGATTTTAGATTCTACGTCACCCACAATTCTTACGAATGGAGCACTGATTTTCTCGTTTATCTTATGAAGATCTTTTCTCTCTACTCTTCCTCTTCTAAATTGTTTTCTTGCGATATTTCCCTTTGTTTTAGTTATTAAATTTTGTTATTTCTTCTATTTCCTTATTTATATGATCAATTAGTGTATCAATCTTCATACTTCCTAAGTCATCACCACCATGTTTCCTAACTGATACAGTCTCTTCTTTTTCTTCTTTATCACCGACTATTATCATGTAAGGAGTCTTTGATACCTCTGCATCTCTTATCTTCCTACCTGTTTTCTCTGACCTCTGGTCAATTCGGCCGCAAATATCGGAATTTTTTAACAATTGCATAACTTTATTTGCATATTCGTGATATTTTTCAGAAATAGGAAGAATAACGACTTGTTCAGGTGCTAGCCATAGGGGGAAATTACCTCCACAATGTTCTATTAATACAGACACAAAGCGTTCCATAGATCCAAATGGAGCGCGGTGTATCATTACAGGTCTATGTTTTTGATTGTCTGCGCCAGTATATTCTAGTTCAAAACGTTCTGGTAGGTTGTAATCTACCTGAATTGTTCCTAATTGCCACTCTCTACCTATAGCGTCCTTAACCATAAAGTCTAATTTAGGACCATAGAAGGCAGCTTCTCCATATTCTACTACAGTATTTAGTCCTTTTTCAGAAGCAGCTTTAATAATTGCAGCTTCAGCTTTACCCCAATTTTCATCAGAACCAATATATTTTGTTTTGTTTTCAGGATCTCGTAAAGAGATTTGTGCTTTAAAATCTTCAAAACCAAGTGCATTAAAAATATAAAGTACTAAGTCAATCACATTGATAAATTCTTGTTCTAATTGGTCAGGACGCACAAAAAGGTGTGCGTCATCTTGCGTGAAAGATCTGACACGGGTTAAACCATGTAGTTCTCCAGATTGCTCGTAACGATAAACAGTGCCGAATTCTGCAAATCTGACAGGTAAATCCCGGTAAGAATATTGTTTTGCTTTATAGATTTCGCAATGGTGCGGACAGTTCATAGGTTTTAGGAAAAACTCTTCCCCTTCATTAGGAGTTTTGATAGGTTGGAAAGAATCCTCACCATATTTGTCGTAATGACCAGAACAAACATACAAATCTTTATTACCAATATGCGGAGTAACTACAGGAAGATAACCTGCCTGAATTTGTGCTTTTTTAAGGAAGTTTTCTAATTTTTCACGGAGTTGAGCACCTTTTGGTAACCATAATGGTAAACCTTGCCCGACCTTTTGTGAGAATGTAAAAAGTTCCATTTCTTTTCCTAGTTTTCGGTGGTCACGCTTTTTTGCTTCCTCCAATAATTCTAGGTGTGCAGTTAATTCTTTTTGTTTAGGGAAAGAAACTCCATAAATACGTGTAAGCTGTTTTCGGCTTTCATCTCCTCTCCAGTAGGCACCTGCAATATTCAAAAGTTTAATTGCTTTTATTTTTCCAGAGGAAGGAATGTGTGGTCCTCTACATAAATCGGTAAAATTTCCTTGTGTATAGAAAGTGATCTTTCCATCTTCTAATCCTTCTAATAATTCTAATTTGTACTCATCCCCTTTTTCGGTGAAGTAGGTAATAGCTTCTTTTTTTGAAATATCTTTTCTTTCAAACGACATTTTTTGAGAAGCCAATTCCTTCATTTTTTTCTCAATCTTAGGTAGTTCATCCGAAGATAGAACACGATCACCTAAATCAATATCATAGTAAAAACCATTATCGATTGCAGGACCAATACCTAACTTAACTCCAGGATAAAGTGATTCTAATGCTTCCGCCATAATGTGTGCAGAAGAATGCCAAAAACTCATTTTCCCTTCTTTGTCGTTCCAAGTATGTAGGGTAAGGGTAGAATCGGAGGTGATAGATCGGTTTGCATCCCAAACTTCTCCGTTTACACTAGCAGATAGCACATTTCGTGCTAGCCCTTCAGAAATTCCCATAGCAATATCCATTGCAGAAGTTCCTATTTCTACTTGTTTGATACTTCCATCAGGAAGAGTAATATTGATCATTTTTCTACTATTAAAGAGCGCAAATATAAGAAGTACTTTTTAGTTTACAATTCTTCTATGTTAGATTTTAGTTTGTGGGATGTGATTCATTAGGATACTTATAAGTTTCGTGGTAGCAAGATTCGAACCTAATCTTCCTTTTTCTAATAGAGATAAAATTAAGATTGAATAACCCCAGGGTTATATGCTTCTTTAATTGGTGAATTGTTAGCCGCTTCAATTCCCATAGAAATTACTTTTCTAGTTTCCAGAGGATCGATAATAGCATCTATCCATAAACGAGAAGCGGCATAATAGGGTGAGGTTTGGGCATCATATCTATCTGTAATGGTTTTTAAAAGCTCCTTCTCTTTTTTTTCATCAATTTCTTCTCCATTTGCTTTTAAAGAAGATTTTTCAATTTGTAATAAAACCTTAGCAGCTTGCTCTCCACCCATAACCGCCATCTCAGCTGTTGGCCAAGATACAATTAATCGTGGGTCGTAAGCTTTCCCGCACATAGCATAATTACCTGCTCCATATGAATTTCCTATAATAACTGTGAATTTAGGAACTACAGAATTTGCCATAGCACTTACCATTTTGGCGCCATCCTTAATAATACCACCATGTTCAGACCTGGACCCCACCATAAAGCCAGTAACATCTTGCAAAAACACCAATGGTATTTTCTTTTGGTTACAATTAGCAATAAAACGAGCTGATTTATCAGCTGAGTCGGAATAGATAACTCCTCCAAATTGCATTTCTCCTTTTTTGGTTTTTATCATTTCTCTCTGGTTGGAAACAATACCTACGGCCCATCCATCAACACGAGCATATCCACAAATAATAGTTTTTCCATAACCTTCCTTATATTCCTCAAAATCAGAATCATCTATTAGACGAGATATGATATCTTTCATGTTATAAGGCTTTGCTCTATTTCTAGGAAGAATTCCGTAAATTTCTTTTTCGTCTTCTTTTGGTTCTTTTGATTCTTTTCTGCTAAACCCTGCTTTTTCGGTGTCTCCAATTTTATCTATTATATTACGGATTTTATCCAAGGCGTCTTTATCATCTTTTGCTTTGTAATCCGTAACTCCTGAAATTTCGCAATGGGTAGTAGCACCACCTAAAGTTTCATTATCTATAGTTTCTCCAATAGCAGCTTTTACCAAATAACTACCGGCTAAAAATATAGACCCTGTTTTATCTACAATAAGAGCTTCGTCACTCATTATTGGCAAGTAAGCACCTCCTGCAACGCAGGCTCCCATTACAGCAGAGATTTGAGTAATTCCCATGGAACTCATACGAGCATTGTTGCGAAACATTCTTCCAAAGTGTTCTTTNTCTGGGAAAATNTCATCTTGCATNGGNANGAANACNCCNGCACTATCTACNAAGTAGATAATNGGCAATCTGTTTTCCATTGAAATTTCCTGAAGTCTTAAATTCTTTTTGGCAGTAATAGGGAACCAAGCTCCTGCCTTTACAGAAGCGTCATTGGCAACAACAATACATTGTCGATCTTTCACATAAGTAATTCCAGCAACTACTCCTCCTGATGGGCAACCTCCATATTCCTCATACATTCCATCACCAACAAATGCACCTATTTCTAAAAAGTTAGCATCTATATCTTTTAGATATTCAATACGCTCACGAGCAGTAAGTTTTCCTTTCTTATGTTGTTTTTTAATTTTCTTGTTCCCTCCACCTAAAGAAACAATAGCATGTTTTCTTTTCATATCCGAGATAAGTAACCTCATCTTATCATCATTCTTGTTAAATTCTAAATCTGCCATTAAAATAAATTTTTACAAAAATAAGGAATATGTTTATATAGATTGTCTTTCTAAGTAGCTTGTTGTTTCTGGACCTAAGTTAAAAAGTACATCTATTATGGAAAGATTAGGAACGAAGGAATATTTCTCACAGAAAACTTGTTGGTATTCTTCCTGATTTTTTAAAATGAATTTTGAGGATCTGAAATCTAATCCATTAAATTCTTTTTGAAATTTTGAAGTAAAATTTAATTTATTTTCTACCTGCATCAGTTCCAAAATAGTTTTGCTTATTTTCAGGTTAAAATCAAATAGAGTATTATGTTTTGTGTTGTAGAAAGTTAGAAGATCATCTTTGTAATATTCGAAAAAAGGAGAGGAGTTGTATGCAGAAACAATAGATTGCCAATGTAATTTTTGCCAATTATCTTGATTAGAAATACTAATATCAGAAATTAAAGTTTTATCAGATGATTTTCGTTCTTTTGGAATAGTTAGAGTTTGAGTTCCATTTGCTCCCATTATTATACATCTNTTCCGNAAAGATTGCTTTATAAAATGTTCTTTTGTTTCAATAAAAATTTCTTCTGATTGNAGGATTNCAGAATAATANGCCACAGGACCTAAATAGGAGATAGGTAAAAGACATTCCACTTTATTTAGATAGTCGTCTTGTTCTGTTTCTATTCCACTTTATTCCTCTTTTTAATATATGATAAAGAAGAATCATGATTCCTACCCACATCCAAGGTCTATACATTCTTGACCATCTGATTCCTTTTCCATATTGGTCGTAACTCATCCATATAAAAAGTTTTTTCCCTACAATATGATTCTCTGGTACAAAACCCCAAAAACGGCTGTCTGCAGAGTTTTGTCTGTTGTCTCCCATCAACCAATAATAGTTCATTTCAAATTCATAATTATAACTTCCATTTTTTGCAATTCCATCTTTTACTTTCTGAAAGGTTGTGTCATCTCCCATTTCTTCGCCTTCATATCTTTTTATTATTTGTTTATATATAGGCAAGTTTTTACTTGTGAGAGNTATAGTTTCTCCTGCTTTTGGCATGCTAATAGGACCATAATTTTCTTCATCCCAGTTATAAGGATTATGCGCTAGAAATCCATCAGGATTTTGTATTTTATTCCCAAAAATATCATTTTGAGAACTTGATGTCCAGACAGAATCAANATAAGGCTTNGAACGTAAGTCAGAGATAGCCTCCTCAGTTGCATTAATATGTATTTTCCTTTTTGTTGCTACACTAAAATCTCTTACAGCTTGGTTTTGGTAATTTATTTTATCTAATGGTATAATATCGTATTCCTCATAACAATAGTCAGAAAATTCTTGCCAATTTTTAAAAGACTTTGATAAAACTTTTGGTTTTATTTTTACAAAATATCTTCTTTGTTTTTTCTTTTCTACTTGGTTTTCTTTTATCTCATGTTGAGTTTCTTCTTTTCCATTAATAAAGAGTATTCCATCTTTAATTTTCAGTTCGTCACCAGGAAGAGCTACACATCTTTTTACATAATTTTCTTTTTTATCAATAGGTCTTCCTAATCTTTCTGCTGGCCAGTTAAAAACCACGCAATCATTTCTTTCCACCCCAATTTCAGATTTTTCGTTTCCATTTTTCCATCCAGAAATTCTATGATATGGAAGTTTTAACCATTCTAAGTAGGATTGTCCTCCTAACAAAGGAAGGGTATGGTGAACTAATGGAAAAGAAAGTGGAGTCATAGGAACTCTTGGTCCGTATGCAGTTTTATCTACAAATAAATAATCTCCAACCATCAATGATTTTTCCATAGATGGTGTTGGTATAGTATATGCTTCAATAAAGAAAGTTCGTAAAATTGTAGCTGCAATTACAGCAAACAAAATAGCGTCTCCCCAACTTCCAAGCCACCCTTTAGGTTTNTTTTCTTCTTTCTTTCGTTTCTTCCAGAAAGTGTAATTGAAAGTTTTCCAGAATATAACATCCCCCACAATGAAAGGGATAAAATACAACCATTCTCCACCAATTAACCACACAAAAAGACTCCATGATATTGTAAAAGACCAGAAAAATTTCCTTTTTTTAAATTTATCCCAATCATTTATGTTTTTTATGTCTTTGAGCATGATATTATATTTTGTGCAAATTTATAAATTTAACGAGAATGACACTCCTGTATTGCTGAAAGTTGAATAAGGACGTATGTTTAAACTTATATCATCAGAAACATCAAAATGAAAAAGATGTGCATTAACAGATGCATCAATAATATTTAGGATGTAAACTCCTACAAAAGAAAAATAAGATATTTCACGATTTCTTTTGTAATGATCTTTAAGAATTATCAGTTCTGAATATGTGTATCCTAATTGTTCTTCTCCAGTTTCATAACTGAGTAAAGCGGCATCTCTATATTCATTATACTGATTATTATTATCATTTATAAAATATGCAGAAGTAANAAGTCCTCCGTAAATAATAGGAACCTTCCAGTATTTTTTGGTGTAAATTTGTCCAGATCCAGGAATAACTGCAGAATAAATAGCTGCTTTTTTAGGGGATTTATCTTTCTGAATTTTTTGTGAAGAGATAGATAAAGAAATCAGAGTACAGATAAAGAATATGTACNTCCTTTTCATTAGGANTTTTCAGAAATTTTACCAATTAATGAGATGAAATCATCATCAGAATTGAAAGGAATAATCAGTTTACCCTTTCCTTTTTTATTTCGTTTTACATCAATATCCTTTTCTAAATAATTACTCAAATTATGTATTTTTTGTTGGGAAGAAAAAGGTAAGGAATTAAGAATAGTGGGAGTCTTAGGTTTTGATGTTTGCTTGTACCCTATGTCAGCAAAAGTACGAACCAATTGTTCTACTTCTCTAACTGAAAATCCGTTAGCAACTACATCATTAAATATATTCATCTGGATTTCTAAATCTTTTACATTTATTAGAGCTCTGGCATGTCCCATCGAAATACTTGAATGTTGTAAGGCAAGTTGAATTTCTTTCGGTAGTTTTAATAATCTTAGAAAATTTGCAACCGAACTTCTTTTTTTTCCAACTCTCTCAGAACATTGTTCCTGAGTTAGTTTGCATTCTTCCATTAATCGTTGGTAAGTAAGAGCGATTTCAATAGGGTTTAGGTTGCTTCTTTGTATGTTTTCTACCAGCGCCATTTCTAGCATCTCATGATCGTTTGCGATTCTGATAAATGCAGGAATTTCAGTTTTACCTGCCATCTTAGATGCTCTTAATCTTCTTTCTCCTGAGATAAGTTGGTATTTGTCGTTCCCTAATTTACGAACGGTAATAGGTTGAATAATTCCTAATGTCTTTATAGAGTGAGAGAGTTCTTCAAGTTTTTCTTGATCAAATTCTGATCTTGGNTGGAAAGGATTTGTAGAAATCACATCAATTTTGATAGTATTTATATTACCTACAATACTCTCTTTGTTGTTAGAGCTTGTTGTGATATCTGTTTCAGGATTTCTTAATATAGAACCTAACCCTCTACCTAACACACTCTTTTTGTTATTCATTACTTACTAAGTTTTCTTCTAAATTTTTGGAAACTTTTTCTTTATCAATTATCTCCTGAGATAAATTTAAATAGTTGATAGCTCCTTTACTTGTAGAATCATGAACAATAATTGTTTCACCATAAGATGGAGCTTCACCTAAAGTTACATTTCGGTGAATGATTGTTTTAAAAACTAAATCCTGGAAGTGAGTTTTTACTTCTTCTACAACCTGATTTGACAGACGTAATCTAGTATCATACATTGTTAGAAGCAATCCTTCAATAGTTAGTTCTGGGTTTAATCTTCTTTGTANAATTTTTACAGTATTTAATAATTTACCTAGTCCTTCTAATGCGAAATATTCGCACTGAATAGGAATAATTAACGAATGAGCAGCTGTAAGAGAATTTAGAGTTAGAAGACCTAAAGATGGAGCACAATCGATAATAATATAATCAAAATCATCAATGATTTCAGAGAGAGAATTTTTCATCATTTGTTCTCTGTTTTCTACATTTACAAGTTCTAACTCAGCACCTACCAAATCAATATGAGCGGGCAATAAAAACAGATTAGGACTTTTAGTTTCTAAGATGATGTCTTTTGCTTTTACTTTTCCAATAAGACATTCGTATACTCCGTTCTCAATTTTTCTTGGGTCGTATCCTACACCAGAAGTTGAATTTGCTTGAGGATCAGTGTCTACTAATAAGACTTTTTTCTCTAATACTCCTAGTCCAGCTGATAGATTCATAGCTGAAGTTGTTTTTCCTACTCCTCCTTTTTGATTTGCAATTGCAATTATTTTTCCCATTTATTTATTTTATTTGAACATTTCAAAAATACAACTATAAAAGTGAGAATATATTCTGTATAGGGTCACTTATTAACAAAAATCGGAAAGTTTTTAATAAAAAAGCCCTAATAAAAGGGCTTTAAAATTAATCTTTTTTTTGTTATTTATCTTCATCTTTACCTAGATCTTCAAAGTTTACTTCTGTAAAATCAGTTGTTGCTTCTTCTTTTACTTCCTCTTCAGGGATTTTTTCATTTACTGGAGATTCTTCTTTCTTCTTTTCTTCCACTTTCTCATCTTCCTCAGTTTCATCTGTTTTGATTTCTTCAGAAGTTGTTTCTTTATCTTTTAAAGAGATAATCTCTTCACCTCTTTCCTTAATAATGTAATCAGTTAATTCATTCAGATGATCTTTAAAATTTTGGAAATCTTCTTTGTATAGATATATTTTATGTTTTTTGTAAAAAGGAGTTCCATCTTCATTAAAATCTCTTTTACTTTCAGTAATTGTCAAGTAAAAATCATCTGCTCTTGTTGATCTTACATCAAAGAAGTAAGTTCTTCTTCCTGCTCTAAGCGATTTTGAATAAATTTCATCTCTATTATCAGCCATCTTTTTATTTATTTAAATTAAAAACTAGTACAAATGTACTAAAAAAAACCAATCTATTAAATCCTTCGTGTTCAGGTTTATAGTAACAGAATGTTATAAATTATTAATTTTTTATAGTGAGCCTTAGAACCGAGCATGCTGAACTAATCGCGAACTTATCTTTACCTGTTCCAAATAACATAGTTGCCCAAGTATCTTTTTTTGGTGTTCCTAATATTAATAAATCGTATTCTGAAGTTAAATTAGAAACTGAGTCAATAGGATTGTCTGATATTTTTAACAATAATTTTCCTTTAGTTCCTGACAATGCTTTCTTTGATGTTTTTTTTATATTTTCTATTTCTTCTTTTCTAGTTTCTTTATTTAACACATGTAGTAATGTAAATTCAGAATTAAAATATTTACATAATGAATTGGTAGACGCAATTAGTTTTTGTATATCTTGACTATTATGTCGGATTGATAATAATACGTTATTAAACTCTGTAACTCCATTACACTTGAACAATGCGAAGTTCGAATTAATATGGCTTATAATCCATCCTATTGGGTTGTTGAAGAATATTCCATTATAAGCTCTTCCATTCCAACTCAAGATTAACCACTTTATATTTGTTATTTCACTCAAAACTTGCATAGTTTCAGATAGCTTATGGGTCGCGATAGATTCAAAATAAATATCTTGTTGAATACGGCTATCTAATTTTTTGACAATACGTTCTAATGATTTTGTTTTAGGTTTTTCTTCTAAAAATGCATCTAATGATGTTTGGTCTGGAACTTCAATAATATTTAAAGTTTGTATTTTTGATTTAGCATTTAATGAAGCTCCAATTTCTATGAGGGTGGTTGGAGCAATTTCATTACCTAATAATGGAACGATTACTCCAGCATCCTTATCTATGCTTATATTTAACATTTCTTCTCTTTCTTTGTCTTCTAGTTCTTTTAGATGTTTGTAGTTTCTTTTCTTCCCAAATAATATATATAATGCAGGAATGTGTCCGTATTGAGTCATTACACCAGTTCTTGAAGCGTTTTTCCCAAAGATATAATATATTATATATCCTAGAAATGATATCACAAGTATTGCAATTATTGGCATGAAACCTAAATAGAAGAGTAAGATAATCCCACTAAATATTCCAAATAATTGAATATATGGATAAAGAGGAGATTTATATGTTGGTTTATACCACTGAACAGATGTTTCTCTTAATATTATAACACATAGGTTAACAGCAATAAACATAGTAATTTTAAACGCACTTGCAAGTTTTGCTATTTTTTCTACATCTAAAAGTAAAATAACTAAAGCCATTATAATACAAGTTGCAAATATAGTATTAATGGGTGTCAGATATTTACTGTGAACCTTTGTGAAAAAGGAAGGAAGTAATTTATCGTTTGCCATAGCAAATGGAAATCTGGATGAGGCTAATACTCCGGAATTTGCCATTGAGATTAAAGTTAAAACTCCTATTACTGCTATAGTTACCGCAAACCATTCTCCTGATAATGAGTAAGCTAAAGTATGGATTGGTTTGTAGTCAGATTTTAGAGATTCGACAGAAATATTTCCTACTAAGGTATACGATATTACAGTGTAAATAATAGTAATAAGAATTAATGAAAAAATCATAGATAGGGGAAGATTCTTACTAGGGTTTTTAACTTCACCGGCAATAGCGGCTACTTTAGTAACTCCCGCATAAGCAACGTAAACAAAGGCAATTGTTGTAATTAATCCTTGATCACCAAATTTAAAGAATGGGTCTAAATACTCTTTTTCTAATTTTGGAAGACCTAATATTAGGATAGAAATTAATCCTAAGATACTAATAATTACTATAAAAAGTTGAACTTTTCCAACTTTCTTTACTCCCATTATGTTTAATATCATTATTAAAAATAAGAATATTAAGGACAGATATTCTATTTGAATAAAATGTGTTTTAGTGAGAACTGAAAAGTATGCTCCAAAACCTACTAAACAAAATGCACTTTTTAATAATAATGATAACCAAAGTCCTAATCCAGATATTGTTCCAAAAAGAGGACCAAAGGCTCTTTCAATATAAACGTACGTCCCCCCTGATTTAGGCATAGCGGTTGCGAGTTCTGATTTCGAGAGTACTGCAGGAAGTATACAAATTGCAGCTAGTAAGAATGCAAGCCATACAGAAGATCCAGTTTTTGCGGCAGCTATACCTGGTAACACAAAAATACCTCCTAACATTCCAGCAATGCTAATTGCAATTATATTAGTTAGAGTTAATTTTCTTTCTAGTTTCTTCAATTATATTTATTTGAAAGCAAAATAATAATTTTTTATGGATATCTAACGATATATTTAAATTAAGTTTTAAAAGAATCCTATAATTGTCAAAATCAATTTATTAAGTTTTATATTTGCTAAATTTAAATCAAAATTTATGAGAAAATTAGTTCTTTCGGATGTACACGAAAGTATCGGTGGCAAGATGGTAGAATTTGCAGGATATCTTATGCCAGTTCAGTATTCTGATGGAGTAAAATTAGAGCACAAAACTGTTCGTGAATCGGTTGGAGTTTTTGATGTTTCTCATATGGGAGAAGTATTTGTCAGTGGTTCAAATTCATTAGATTTTTTGCAATATATCACTTCAAATGACGTGAGTAAACTTTCTCCAGGAAAAGTACAATATACTTGTTTGCCAAATGATAGTGGTGGAATTGTAGATGATTTTTTACTGTATATGATAGAAGAGAATACGTATCTTCTAGTTGTGAATGCATCTAATATGCAGAAGGATTTAGATTGGATTAATTCACATAATACTTTTGATTGTAAAATTGATAATCAGTCAGATAATTACTCTTTATTAGCAGTTCAAGGTCCTAGATCTATTGATTTATTGCAAGAACTAACGGATGTTAATCTTACTGAAATAAAATATTATAATTTTAAGATTGGAAGTATTGCAGGAGTTGAGGATGTAATCTTGTCCAGAACAGGTTATACTGGAGAAATTGGATTCGAATTATATGTAAGAAATGAAGATACAAGAACTTTGTGGGACGCATTATTTTCAACAAAAATTCAGATGAAAGCAATAGGTCTTGCAGCTCGTGATACTCTCAGATTAGAAAAAGGATTTTGCTTGTATGGAAACGATATTAACGATACTACTTCACCAGTTGAAGCAGGTTTAGGATGGATTACAAAATTTAATAAGGAATTTGTAAGCTATGAAAATCTAAAAATACAGAAAGAAGAAGGAACGAGCAGAAAATTAGTAGGAATTGAATTAGTAGAAAAAGGAATTGCCCGAAAAGATTATCCAATAATAGATAAAGAAGGAAATCAAATCGGACTGATTACCTCAGGCACTATGTCTCCAACACTAAATAAATCTATTGCTATGGGATATGTTTCTACTAAATTCACTTCAATTCATTCAGAGGTTTATATTCAGATTAGAAAGAAGAAGGTTAAATCTAAAATTGTAAGTTTACCATTTGTAAAATGAGGAGATTAAATGTTTGTTTAACGTCAGATTTATTCCACCATTATGATGAGGGAAATCAATTAGTTATTGTAGTAGATATTTTACGTGCTACCACTGTAATATCTACTGCTTTTCATTATGGAATTTCCGAATTAATACCGGTTAGTTCTTTAGAACAAGCAAAACAATACATAAATAAAGAAGGATATATAGTTGCTGCCGAAAGAAATGCAGAGCCAATTGAAGGTGTCCCTCTTGGAAACTCTCCTTTTCAGTATATGAATGATGATGTAAAAAATAAAACACTTGTTTTAACCACTACTAACGGAACAAAAGCGATCAGGTTATCAAGTAAACATGAAGTTATTTCTGCTTGTTTTATAAATATAGATGTAGTTTATGATTTTATAATGAAATCTATAAAAGATGTTATTGTTTTATGCTCAGGATGGAAAGGATTGGTAAATATGGAAGATTCTATTTTTGCTGGTATTTTATCTGATAAATTATTGAAAACAAATGAATTTCAGAGTCAATGTGATTCNNTACTAGCTTCTGTTGCAATAAAAAGGGATGCNGGAAATGACTTATTNTCTTACTTAGAAGATTCGGCNCACAGAAACAGGTTAAAACATCTAAATATGGAAGCAGATACAAAGTTTTGCTTAAATCCAACATTCAAATCTTCAATAATCCCTATCTTAAAAAATGGAAAATTGATTCCATTTGTAAAATAGAACTTTATTATTACTCTTCCATTCTTCCACTTATTTATCAGTATTTTCTAAATTCTCTCTTAAGTTTCTTAGTAGATGTCTCTGCCTTTTCAATCTTATGCTCTAAATCATTTATGGAATAGAAAACAACATCGAATTTAGAATTCACTACCCAATTTTGATAAAAGAGGAGTGATAAGTTGATACAGATTAAAGCTAATGCGGAAATAATAATTTTGTCTGTTTTTCTCATGCTTTTTTTTGATAATTTAACGATAAATATGCGTTACTTATAATTCCAGAGGAATTAATTTGTTTTTATAAAGAAACATAGAACATATTGAAGAACATTTAGTTGATGCTGATAAAAGAAGATATGTAGNAAAGGAGGAACATCCAAGAGATTATATTGCTATCGATTATTAAGGAGAACACCCTTTTGATAGTACTGCAAGAAAATGGAATGATACGGTTGATAAATATTCGGAAGATACATTATAATCTTATGGAATTATTTCTTGGTATATTGAAAAATTTTATAAAAACTTGGTGTATAATTTTATTAAAAAATATTCTGACACTTATCATAATATGCTTTCTGGTATGGTTGAAAGATGCATGAGTAAATCAATAACCTCTATCGGAAATTTATGGTATTCTGTTTGGTTAAATACTGGGCAAAAAATATTAGATGGAATGCAGAGTTCTGAAGCTACTATTAAAGAAAAAATTAAGATTGACTATAAAGTTACAAAGAAAGATGCTAGAAAACATCAACTTTAATTTTTAGAAAGTATAGCCTAAAGAAAAGTTAGTGGCTTGTAAGGTTTTATTATACCCGTCATCTTGATTTTCTAAACCAATCATCCCAACATATCTATTTAACTCAATATACAGATGATCTGTTAGATATACAGATATTCCAATATTTAAACCTGCGTCAATATCATTAACCTCTACTATTTCTCCGTCATACGCTTCCTCTATTCTTTCAACTCCCTCTTCAGTTACTACTCTTTTTACATTATTTGTAATTAAATAAGAAACAGAAGGACCAATATTCAATGTAAACCGATCGTTAACATAATATTTGAAAGTAGGATCTAAAGTTATATAATCCATGAAGTAAGTTTCTTTTTTATTACCGTAACTTCTGAGAGTATCTGTTTCCCATGTTTGATCAAGATTAGTAATTGATCCCATTGAAGAAAAAGAAACTGTATTACACAAATGCCAATTTGCAGATAATTTCAAGTCAATATAAACACCTACTTTGCTTTCATATGTGTAAGTTGTTGTCGGTTTAGCGTATCCTTCTGTTCGTTCTGCTAATCCAAAAAATAAATAATTATACTGAGTAAAATTTAAGTTGGAATAATTTAATCCTANTTTAATTCCATAATGAGGAACGCTNAGGTTTTGTGCNTCTGATGTCAAGGNTAGACTACTTATNANAAGTAAAAGNAATAGTTTCTTCATGTTATTAATTTTTGGCAAATATAGGTAAAATAAAAATTTATGAATTAAGCATCACTGGCATTACCAACATTAATGTTTCTTCTCCCTCATCTTGTCCATCGAGTGGAAGAATAATTCCAGCTCTGTTTGAAGCGCTCATCTCTAAGCTTATTTCTTCAGAACCTATATTGTTCAACATTTCTATCATAAACTTAGAGTTAAATCCAATTTCCATATCTTCTCCTTGATATTGGCAGCTTAGTCGTTCTTCTGCTTGATTTGCGAAATCTANATCNTCAGATGANATNTGTAATTCGGACCCTTTAATTGANAAACGAATTTGGTGTGTAGTTTTGTTTGCGTAAATCGAAACTCTTTTAATAGAATTTAATAAATCTGAAGTAGAAATAGTTAATTTGTTAGGGTTCTCTTTTGGAATTACCGCTTCATAATTTGGATATTTTCCGTCAATTAATCTGCAAATAATTTTTGTGTTATCGAACATAAACATCGCATTTGTTTCATTGTACTCTACTTTTAAGTCTATATCATTTATAAGTATATTTTTTAACAGCGTTAATGGTTTTCTAGCTAAGATAAATGAAGAAGTAGAATCAGNGCTAAAATCATTTCGGATATGTTTTACTAATTTATGTGCATCTGTACCAACAAATGTAATCTTTTCTGAAGAGAGTTCGCAAAACATTCCTGACATAACTGGTCGTAACTCATCATTTCCGCAAGCAAAAAGTGTTTTGTTTATCGCATTTAAGAAAGTTAGCGAATTGATAGTTGTATTTGAAGAAGAACTTAGTGTAGGAGTTTTTGGAAACTCTGCAGAATTTTGACCAGCAAGCTTATAAATCCCATTTTCAGAATTAATTTCAATCCCATAATTATCATCATCAATAAGGAAGGTAAGTGGTTGTGAAGAAAATGTTTTTAGTGTATCTAAAAGGAGTTTTGCAGGAATAGTGATTGTTCCATTATCTTTTGTGTCTGCTTTTAAAGTGGTTGACATTGTAGTTTCTAAATCCGAAGCTATAATTATCATTTTACCATTATCAATTTCGAATAAGAAGTTGTCTAGAATAGGTAATGTGTTGTTAGAGCTTAACACCCCACTTAATTTTTGTAATTCTGTTAATAGTTCTGAACTGTTTACTATAAATTTCATATTACTATTTGTTTTTTAAAAGATGCTCAAATATATTACATTGACTATATATTCAGATAACTTTATTCCTTTATTTCATCAAGAGTAATTAACACTTTGTTGAAAATATTTTTTTGAATGATTACCATTTCAGAATTATTCCACTTAGCATATAAATTTTCTACTGTAGAATCGTATTTTTTTTGTGTTTTTTGAATTTNAGTGATGTCATAAACTATAAGCGAATCTGTCTGATTATTATTTGTGATATATATCTTCTTGCTGAGAGTAAAATCTTCTGGGTTTAGTTCTGATTTATAAATGCCACATTGTAGATTACTAAAGAAAGAAGCAAACTCATTATATTTTCTATTATCAATTAGTATCTCATTATTTCTAAAATCTGCCAGAGTTTTATTTTTAATATTAATTGTAAATGATTGTTCTTGATTAATAAAGTCTATTACTTTTACTTCAGAAATCTCTTTTGGAATTATATTGATTATAATTGGTTCTCTCCATACATTTTCATTTACATAAATTCCTTCAATTCCATATTTAGGATTTAAAATTCCAGGGTGTCTGTCTGGAATATGCATCACATATGCATTTTCAGCATTTTCCATTATCATATATGTTCCTTGATGGTCAGATGTATTGCCTCCAATGTAATAAGATTTAATCTTTTCTTCTCCCTCAAAAATTTCCACTTTTACTCCTGTTGTAGCAATAATTTCTTCTACCAAATTTGTTTTTTGCTCTGAGACAGAGCTTTTTATTCTAATATCCTTCATTACATTTAAAGTGTATTCTATTTGTCTTTTCCAGACAGGATATTTACTGTTAATTATCCACTCTTCTTTTTCTTTTTCTAATGTAATAATATTTCCAGCTTTATCACTCATGATAATTTTATCAATATTTTCAGTTTCAGAAAGATTAAAATCTTTTTTATTTATTTTTTCTTTTACATCTATTTGACAAGAGGAGAGGTAAATAATTGAAATGAAAATTAATATGTATATTAAAAAAATATTCTTCATGTTTTTATCTATTTTTATTGCGGACTTTTATTAAAACCTCATCATCACATAAATATTGGATTGAATTTAGAATAAAACTTGTATTTCCATCAAAAACACTTCTTCCATAGTGATAATATCCTAGTGGGTAATAAAAATTAGGAGGTGTGAATAAATTAGAAATTATATCTCCATCCGAGATAATAATCATCTTATTTTGCGGGCTTTTTCGTTTTGTTATTAATTCTTTTGTATCTTTTAATTTTGAAAAATTAGAAGAGAATTCATCTTCAATTAATACTGCAACTGATTTCTTTCCCTCATGCTCTTTTGGTGGATCTTTGATGATATCAAGATGTACATTCCCACCCTCATTTATTATATTTGATTTTTCTGAAGAAGAAAGTAATATAGTTGTTTTTTCTGGTTTAGTAATTTCAATACTACTTACAAAGTTAGTTAAAATCGAGTCAACATTGACACTAATAATATGATCTTGATCTGATATTAATAGAGGATTATATTGCCAGTTCACATAAGCAACTTCATTATTAACTATTATAGGACTGTTACTGCATTTTTCATCCTGAATTAAGTCATGATTTACTTTTGCTCCATAAGCAGACAAATAGTCTTCTATCAATAATGTATCTTTTTCTATCTTAAATTCTAAGTTTCTCCCAAAATTATTCATATNAGCAGAAGTTCCATCTAAAAGCCAAAGTGTCTTGCCTCCATTTATGATATATTGATCAATCAGATATTTGTCTATATCTAAGAAGCTTTGAGTAGGTTTTGCAATTATTATAGTTTCAAACTCAGCAAGCTTGTCAATTTGTCTTTGAATATCAGGAGATTGTGTTTGTTGATCAATTTCAAAAGATCGTAAATCAAAATAACTTACTTCATAAAATTTTGATAAAGTGTTTCTGATATCCCAAGTGTTTGTTGAGTCTAATTCTCCATTTCCATATAGAAATGCTATTTTTTTCATTTCTTCCTGTTGAATTAAATAAAAAGATTCAATAAAATTATATTCTAAATTTTCAATACATCTTTCTAAATCTTCATTAGATGGATCGGAGATAGTGTCGTAATATAAACTATTGTACAATAAAACTGGAAAAGTTTTTTCTCTGAAATTAACTATTGCATACGGATATGTTTTATAAACTTTATCTGCATCTGAAGTAATAAAGATAGGATGTAAATCCAAATCTATAAGTGGATTATATATTCCTTTTTGATTTTCTGTACCATTATTATCATTTATTATTACGTACTCAAAATCTATTTCCTTATTACTGATATTCTGGAATTTTTCTAAAATAGACGTAATAGATGATTGTATTTTCTGAAATTGAGGACTCAGATCACCACTCATATAGATATTTATGTAGATTTTATCCTTAAGACTCTTTACTATTAATTTACTTTCTTCTTGTAATGGTATATTTTCTTTATTTGGCTCACTAGTGTCACTATTGCAAGAATAGAAAACAGAGAGAACTATTGAGATCGTAAGAAGAGTAATTAATCTCTTCATGACTTAAATTCTATTCTAATTATATCGTACATATAAAGTCCCAAAAGTTCATTTGCTTTTCCTTGATTCATAGCAATTTCTAAAAATCCATCTGTGGAAAATAAAGCTAATCTTTCTCCTCCAGATACATCTTTGTACTTCTTTCTTATTTTCTTAATATTTTCTGTTTCTTTTCCATACAGAATTTCAAAATCTCTTCCAAAACCAATACGATTAAATGTCTCTCGATTAATGTTTGTTGTAGCATTCCCATAGGAGTCAAGATGAATTATAGTACCTCTAATAGAATTTTGAGTAGTAACCGCTTTTAAGCTAGCAGCTTTGTTTTGAAAATCAGGTATTTGAGTGCCGAGCATTTCTAATGTACCTCCTCTAATTAGATGGCATGCAGCTTTTAGAAAGACATCTTTTATTGCAAATGTTAAGTTATCGCTTTCTAATTCGATATTTATCTGAACTATTTTTTCAGGATATACTTCATCAAAAATTAGTGAGAAGATACCGTTATCTGGACCAATAATGAATTGATTATTTATGGAAAATACCAAATGCTGATTTTCATTACTTAGTTCGTCATTAATTCCAATAATATGAACAGTTCCTTCCGGAAAATGTTTGTAGCTATTTTTAAAAACAAAAGCAGCTTCTTGAATATNAAATTTTGTAACTTCATGACTGATATCAACAATGTTAATATCTGGAAATTGTTTGTAAATTTCTCCTTTAATTATAGCGACATAATGGTCTTTTATTCCTAAATCAGTTGTTAAAGTAATTATTGACATATATAGCTATAAAACTATGGTTATTTTGTAATTTTTATTGTTATTTAGCAATGACCAAAAATAAAAAGAAATATAGCAAAACTACCTTTTTAATGAATGAAATAATTATTGACTTAGAAAAAATTGATTTAGTGGTTCTTTTTGGTTCAAATAACAGAAAATTATATAAAATAAGAGAATACTTCCCAGATTTAAAATTAGTTGCTCGTGGCAATAAATTAAAAGTTATAGGGAATAAAGATAAAATCTTATTTTTCGAGAATAAATTCCAATCTTTTATTGATCATATTTATCAGTATAATCGGCTTACTATTAATCAGATAGAAAGATTAATTATGGAAGATGAGAAGAAGGTGTTGGAAAATAAAGAAGATGTAATTCTTCATGGAACTGACGGTAAGTTAATAAAAGCTAGAACTGTAAATCAAAGAAAGATAGTTTCTAATATAAAGAAGAATGATTTACTCTTTGCAATTGGTCCTGCAGGAACAGGAAAAACATATACTGCAGTTGCTTTGTCGGTAAAAGCATTAAAATCAAAAGAAGTAAAAAGAATCATCTTAACTAGACCAGCTGTAGAAGCCGGTGAAAATCTTGGTTTCTTGCCTGGAGATTTAAAAGAAAAGTTAGATCCGTACATGCAGCCATTGTATGATGCGTTAATTGACATGCTCCCGGCAGAGAAACTTAAAGATTATTTAGAACAAGGAATAATACAAATTGCACCTCTTGCTTTTATGAGAGGGAGAACTTTAGACAAAGCATTTGTAATCTTAGATGAAGCNCAAAATGCAACTGAATCTCAAATGAAAATGTTTCTTACTAGAATGGGAATGTCNGCAAAGTTCATAATTACAGGTGATGAGACACAAATTGATTTGCCTTCAAAACAAAAATCAGGGTTAGTACAAGCTAAAGACAAATTAGAAAAAATAGAAGGTGTCAGTTTTGTTTTTCTAGATGAAAAAGATGTCATCAGGCATAAACTAGTAAAGAAAATAATTAAAGCGTATAAATAATAAAAATAATAAAAGATGAGTAATTCAATAACTAAAACAGATTTTAATTTACCAAATCAAACAAAATTTTATAAAGGAAAGGTAAGAGATGTATATACTATAGGAGAGGATAAGTTAGTAATGGTAGTGTCAGACAGGATTTCTGCATTTGACCATGTGTTACCAGAAGGAATTCCATATAAAGGACAAGTGTTAAGTCAGATTGCATCAAGATTTCTTGATGCAACATCTGACATTGTGCCAAATTGGAAAGAAGCTAATCCAGACCCAAGTGTTACAGTTGGTAAAATGTGTGAACCATTTAAAATAGAAATGGTAATTAGAGGGTATTTAACTGGTCATGCTTGGAGAGAATATAGATCTGGAAAACGAATATTGTGTGGAGTAACAATGCCAGAAGGAATGGTAGAAAATCAGAAATTTAATGAGCCACTTCTTACTCCTACAACTAAAGCAGATGTTGGTCATGATGAGGATATTTCAAGAGAAGAAATTTTATCTCAAGGCATTGTATCGGAAGAAGATTATTTGTATTTAGAAAAATATACTAGAGAACTTTTTGAAAGAGGAACTGAAATAGCAAAAGAAAGAGGACTTATTTTAGTAGATACTAAATATGAATTTGGNAAAGATTCGGAAGGAAATATTACCTTAATTGATGAAATTCATACTCCTGATTCTTCTAGGTATTTTTATATTGAGGGGTATGAGGAGAAAGTGCAAAGTGGAGAAACTCCCAAGCAACTTTCAAAAGAATTTGTGCGTCAATGGCTAATTGAAAATGGTTTTCAAGGAAAAGAAGGACAAGAGATTCCGTTTATGAGTGAGGAATATGTGACTTCTGTTTCCGAGAGATATATTGAACTTTATGAAATTATTATTGGTGAAAAATTCATAAAAGAAGACATCAGTAATGTAGTGGATAGAATTGAGAAAAACATACTTAATTTCTTAGAAAATTAGAGTGGATATATTTGTAAATATATTTTTCTGGATATTTATTTTTGCAATTGTTATACAACTCTTTTATGCACTATTTTTCTTCTTACGATTATCTTTTTATAAATCAAAAAAAAGCACTTTTAATGGCGGAGTTTCTGTAATTATTTGTGCTAAAGATGAATCAGAGAACTTAGCGAGAAATCTACCATCTTTTTTAGAACAAAATTACCCAACTTTTGAAGTGATTGTAGTGAACGATCAATCAGAGGATGGTACAAAGTATTTGTTGCAGGATCTTGAAAAGAAATACAAAAAATTAAAGGTTGTAACTATTGATGATCACATAATTAGTAGGGTAGGGAAGAAGTTTGCTCTTGCCATGGGAATAAAAACATCTCAGTATGATTATGTTCTTTTGTCAGATGCAGATTGCTCGTCAGTAAGTAAAAATTGGATTAGAAAAATGAGTGCTTCTTTTTCTGAAAAGGATATTATCTTGGGTATTAGTCCATATAAGAAGCAAAAAGGATTATTAAATAAATTAATCAGATTTGATGAGTTTATTGTAATGATACAATATCTTTCTTTCGCTCTTGCCAAAACTCCCTATATGGGTGTTGGTCGTAATTTAGGATACAAGAAGTCTTTGTTTTTTAGTGTAAAAGGTTTTGCGTCACATATGCATATAGCTTCTGGTGATGATGATTTATTTGTGCAAGAAGTAGCTACAAGAAATAATGTTGCAATTCAGATTGATAGTGATGCAGATATTACATCTATCCCAAAAGACACTTATTCGGATTGGTTGTATCAAAAGAAGAGGCATNTCTCTACATCAAAATATTATAAGAGATTACATAAAATATTATTATTTCTGTTTCCTTTTTCGCAAGCGTTATTCTGGTTCCCGGCTATTATCTTGTTTGTTTTTCATTCGTTTCTATATCCTTTTCCTAATGGGTTAATTCTTATTTCTTCTCTTTTCTTGGGAAGGATTTTATTGTATTACTTTGTTTATTTTAATGCAATGAAGAAGTTACGACACTTTGATTTATTTTTCTTATTCCCCATAATTGAATTTGTATATTTATTAGTCCAACTATTTTTTGTATTATTGAAATCTGATTATAAACAAAAAAGCTAGAAATAAATGACTCCTGGAGAGAGAAAGAAAAGAGATTTAATACTTATTAATCGTGCATTAGAAACCGGAGATCCTGCAGCTTATTCTGAACTTATGCGTTATTATAGAGATCGCTTATATTTTTCTATATATGAGAAGGTAGGAGATCAGGAAATTTCAAAAGATTTAACTATCGAATCTTTAGGTAAGGCTTTTAAGAAGCTACACTTATATAAACCTGATTTTGCTTTTAGTACTTGGCTGTTTACTGTAGCTAAAAATCATTCTATTGATTATTTACGAAAAAATAAACTCCCTACATTTTCTATTGATAAAATGATGATAGATGATGAGGGAAAACAAACTAATTTTGATCTAAAATCGGGAGACCCAAATCCGGAACAGATTTTGATGAAAAAGCAAAGAATTAAAATATTGAGAAGTATTGTAAATCAGTTAAAACCAAAGTATCGTGATTTAGTAAAATTACGATACTTTAAAGAATTTTCTTATGATGAAATTGCGGAAGAATTACAATTGCCTTTAGGTACGGTAAAAGCTCAATTACACAGAAGTAGAGAGCAACTCTTCAAAATCATGTCCGGAGCAAAGGATCGTATTTAATGGACATCATCTTAAAGTATTTTCCAGATCTTTTGGAGAAACAAATAAAGCAATTTTCTCAGTTACAAGATTTATATAATGAGTGGAACTCTCATATAAATGTAATATCTCGTAAGGATATGGAGAACTTATATTTGAAGCATGTTTTGCATTCGCTTGCAATTGCTAAAGTTATTTCTTTTGCAGATGGAACAAAGGTTTTAGATGTAGGTACTGGTGGTGGTTTCCCAGGTATTCCTCTTGCTATTCTTTTTCCAAATGTAGATTTTTTATTAGTGGATAGTATTGGTAAAAAAATAAAGGTAGTAAATGAAGTTGCGCACTCCATAGGACTAAAAAACTTAAGAGCAGAACATAAAAGAGCAGAACAAGTAAATGGTCAGTTTGATTTTGTNGTGAGTAGGGCGGTTACCAAAATGAAAGTCTTTCAGCAATGGGTAAGAAAAAGAATATCTACAAAACAAAGAAACATTCTTTTTAATGGGATACTCTACCTAAAAGGAGGAGATTTAACAGAGGAATTAAAAGGAATTAAAAATGTAGAATTATATAGTATTCCTGATTTTTTTGAGGAAGAATTTTTTGAAACAAAAAAGGTAGTTTATATTAGTTTATAGTTACTCCTTTCTTAAAGGACATTTATTCTCTTATAAATTCTCCGTTTTCATAATTAAAAACTTCCCCATCAGCATTTGCACACCTTCCTCTATGTATATTATTATCCTTGAATTCTCCTACCAAACTTNCTCCGTCAACAAAAATCATAGCGCCTTGTCCATGCATATCATTATCCTTATATTCTCCTACGTATATATTTCCAGATTTATAAGTCATGGTTCCTTGACCGTTTCTTTTGCCATCCCTCCATTCCCCAACGTATTTGTTTTTATTTTNANCAGTCATAGTTAAGGTTCCTTGTCCGTGATATTTACCATCTCTCCATTCCCCTACATATTTCCATCTATCCTCACCAAAACCTCCTATATAAGTTCCTTTTCCTGTATATCCAATTCTTTCTTCTCTAGTTAGTTCTTTCTCTAAATCATTACCACAAGAGAATATCAAAGGCACACATAGTAATAGTAGTAATAGTTTTTTCATTTTGCTTCATCTAATTTTTTGTTAGATTTATATCCAGGTTCACCTGGGAGAGGTTTACTAAAATCAGTAATGCCATATTCAAAATCTAAGGGTGATGTTTCTCCTTTAGAGAATTTTTTTCCTTTATTTACATGAAATTGTAACTTTTCAGGGTTATTTATTAAATATTGTTATACTCTATTTTCAATTTTTTCTGCTTGAGGGCTTATTTCATCGCCTAGTAGTTGGTAATCAACTTCATTTATTAATCCTCTGTATAGTATTTCTACCTCTTTTAAAGCTTCAGACTCTGTAGTGTCTTTTTTAGTTTCTTCATCCTCTATTAAAGATAACATAGCTTGATAATATTCTCTATTAGTGTTAACATCATTTATTATTATTACTTTATCTAAAAACTTAATTGTATCTGTGATTTGAGCAGATACATTAGTATGTTGCCCCACCCCAATCAAAGGCACACATAGTGATAGTAGTAATAGTTTTTTCATTTTAGTTTATTGTTTAAAAAGTTAAAAAGCCCGAACAGCCCTAACTCTATAAAAACCGTTGCAGGTGGTGCACTGGTTCCCATTGGAGAAAAACTGAGACACCAAATCGTAAGGACCGTTGCTCATTGTAGAACTCCAATAGAGGCTCTGAAAAGGACTTGATGGTGATGAAGCTGGATTTGGTGCTCCAATAGCAAAACCGCCAAGCCCTTGTTGGTGTAGATTTACATACATTTCATTTAATTCCCAGCTTGTTGGCAGTCTCCAATCTAGAAATCTCTGACCCTCTAATGTATGGAAATAAGGCATAGAGACAACATTAGTAGCCTGATACATATCAGTTGAAGCTTGATCTACTGTAGCAGCTACTAGGCCATTTTTTCCATCAGGTGATACATAGAAAACAATACCTCCTTGAGCGGTATCACCGATACTATAGGTAACAGATGAAGGAGTTGCTGAACTAACTGAATAAAGAGCATAAGGAACACTCATAAATGCTGTGGTTCCCATATCTACAAGACCACTTCCATAATCTATCTCTACTTTTAAAAAATGATGAGAAGCTCCCCAATCAATAACATCAAAGGTTGCTGAACTACCAACTGATGTTGTTGTTCCTTGACCTATAATAGCTGTTAATAAGCCATAATCGTTTGTAGTGTCTTGCTGAGTTTCTTGCCAACTAATAGCTGAAGTAGTTATATCTGAAATAACAGAGAACCGAATAGTTAAAGCCTGATTTATTAATACAGCACCAGAAGCATCTCTTGCGACTGCTTGGTAATTGATTCCTTGAGGTACACTTTGAGCAACCCCAATAAAGGGCAAGCAAAGTAATAGTAGTAATAGTTTTTTCATTGTGTTTATTTCTTTTCGCAGAAATATATTATTTCTCCTTTAGGAAGAGCATATCTCTCTACCAGTTTCGGATCTAGTTCATTTATAAAATTACTCTCAGTAACTTTAAATCCTGCGGATTCTAATCTTTTACCATAGTCTAATCCAAATAACCTTAAGTGGTCATCTTGCCAATATAATCTTTCTCTTTCCTTTGGGTCTGTTACGCTTTTATCTTCTTCAGTATTTGGATTGTTTGTGTCAATTGGAACTTGAAAGATTCCCCATCCTCCTGGTCTCATTACTCTATAAAATTCGGTCATTACTTTATGAGAATCATCTACATGTTCTAATACATGATTACAAATTACTACATCAAAAGTGTTATCTTCCATTGGTATATCATGAACATCCATNTTTACATCTGCCCATGGTGAAATTAAATCTCCAGTGGTGTAATCCAAGTTCTTCATTCCCTTAAACAGTTTTATAAAACAGTATTCTGGAGCAATGTGTAGAAACTTTAGATTATCTGTAAAAAAATTAGTTTTTTCTTTCATGAAAAGCCACATCAATCTATGTCGTTCCAAACTCATGCTATCTGGAGCTATTGCATTTTCTCTGGGGTTTATTCTTCCATAAGGAAGTAGTTTCCTGTATNTTTTCCCATTNATTGGATCTTCAAACTTATTTCCTCTCATAAAAAGAGAGAATATCTGCAAGAAAAAATGACTCACATGTTGTAGGTAATGCCTTGGTATTAATCGGGTAGCTAAGCTAATTATGGTTTTCATTATCTTATNTTGATTTCCTGCAAATATAGTATTATTTATTACAGATTTTCAGTAGTTTGTTTTTTATGCATCTGCGCATAAAATCCGTTTTTTTGTATTAAATCGTTATGTGTTCCTTCTTCAGAAATACTTCCATCATCTAACACAATTATATGATTAGCATTTTTAAGTGAGGAAGTCCTATGACTAATAATTATGTTTGTATTATTTTNAGTTTTATTTTTTAGGTTTTTCAAGATTTTCTGTTCTTTATTTGCGTCAATTGCAGAGAGACTGTCATCAAAAATAAANATNGGAGGGTTTATGAAAATAGCTCGAGCAATAGAGATTCTTTGTCTTTGTCCTCCAGAAAGTTGAACTCCTCTTTCTCCAATAATAGTATCATATTTCTTAGGAAAATTTTCTATTTCGTCATCTATTTCAGCAATTCTAGCAGCTTGTTTTATTTCTTCTGATGTAAACTTATCTTTTCCAAAACTAATGTTCTCATTTACAGTTCCTGAGAACAAAAACCCATCTTGTGGAACATAACCAATATTTTGTCTTAGATCAGATAGATTTAGTTTCTTTATATTCTTCCCACCTGAGCTTATATCTCCTTCAGAAGAATCATACAATCTGCATATCAGATTTGCAATGGTAGATTTTCCACTCCCAGTTTTTCCGAAAATTCCTAAAGTTTCATTTTCTTTTAACGTAAAACTTATGTTTTTCAGTGCCTGGATTCCAGTGTCAGGATAGGTGAAACTAATATTTTTAAATTGTATATCTCCAGTGGTATCTGTTCTTTCATTAGTAGGGTTGACAATTTCAGATTTAGTGTCTAAAAATTCATTTATTCGTTCCATAGACGCTTCTGCTCTTTGTACTAAGGAAGTTACCCAACCAACTGAAGCTACTGGCCAGGTTAGCATATTTACATAAATAATAAATTCCGCAATATTTCCGGTTGTTATATTGCCTTCAAAACTTTCTAATCCTCCTATGTAAATTGTAGTAATAGTACTAATTCCGATAAGTAAAATGATTAGAGGAAAAAACCAAGCTTCTACAGAAACAAGCTGTAGTTGTTTTTTAGTGTAGTTTTTACATTCCGAATAAAAATATTTAAAGGAATTTTCTTCATTCCTGAAAATTTTAATAACGTTTATAGCACTAAATGTCTCCTGAGAAATTGATGTTAAATCAGAAAGTTTGCTTTGTACTACTTCACTTTTTCTGTTTATTTGATTACTTACATAATAAACTGCAAAAGCTAATACTGGAAAAGGAATTAAAACATATAAAGTAAGAGTNGTGTTGATGCTAAACATCTTCCANATNACTAAAGAGAATAGAAANAACATATTAATAGNATACATCATTGCAGGACCTAAATACATTCTTACTCTGTTAACATCTTCTGTTATTCTATTCATCAAATCACCAGTGTTGTTCTTCTTGTAAAAAGANAAACTAAGATCCTGGTATTTTCTNTANATTTCNTTTTTNAAATCAAANTCAATTCTTCTACTCATTACAATTATAGTTTGCCTCATAAAGAACATAAATATTCCTTTCATTACTGCAAAAAGCACTATGAGTCCTCCGTATTTTAATAAAGTTGTATGAATAGATTTTCCAATGGTAGGGTTGGATAAATTATTTTGTATATTATCGAATGAATGCCTTACAAATTCTGCCGGATAAAGAGCGAAAATAGTTGAAATCAGAATAAATATAGATCCAATTATAAGAAGTGTTTTATACTTAAATAGGTATTTGTTCAGATGGAAAAGATTCTTCAATTCTAATTTAGTGTTTCATTTTGGTAGGCCAAAAATAATAACTAATTTTGCAAACCGTTTAAAAAACGGATAAATTTCAATTTTTTTAGAAGAAATTGTATTAATAAAAAATATTTGACATAATGATGAATGTAGAAGAAAAAGTTTCTAATCATGTAGTTACGAAAATGGAAACAATGGGACACGAACAAGTCATTTTCTGTAACGATAAAGTTACAGGTTTAAAAGCGATAATAGCAATTCATGACACAACCTTAGGTCCAGCACTTGGTGGAACCAGAATGTGGAATTATTCATCTGAAGAAGAAGCTTTACAAGATGTATTAAGGCTCTCAAGAGGAATGACCTTTAAAGCCTCTATTTCAGGATTAAATTTAGGAGGAGGTAAAGCGGTAATTATTGGTGATGCTTCAAAAATTAAGACAAAAGATTTAATAAATAAATTCGGGGAATATGTTGATAGCTTAGGAGGTAAATATATTACAGCTAAGGATGTTGGCATGAATACACAGGATATGGAATATGTTAGAGAAAAAACTAAACATGTTACAGGTATTCCGGAGTCCATGGGAGGAAGNGGAGACCCTTCTCCTGTTACTGCTTATGGTGTTTATATGGGGATGAAAGCGTCTGCAAAATTCAAATGGGGCTCTGATTCTTTAGAAGGAAGAACGATATTAGTTCAAGGAATTGGTCATGTTGGTGAAACTTTAGTGAAATATACAACTGAACAAGGAGCTAAAGTTTATGTTACTGATATTAATGATTTAAAACTAGCTGAGGTTGCTGAAAAATATGGAGCTGAAATTNCTAAGGGNGATAGTATTTACGATATGGATATGGATATTTATGCTCCTTGTGCACTAGGTTCAACTTTAAATACTGATACAATAAACAGATTAAAATGTCAGATTATTGCAGGTGCTGCAAACAATCAGTTATCTGATGAGNTAATTCATGGAAAAATGATAAAAGATAAAGGAATAGTTTATGCTCCAGATTTCTTAATTAATGCTGGTGGATTAATAAATGTGTATTCTGAAATTAGTGGATACCAAAGAGAAGAATCGTTATTAAAAACAAAGAAGATTTACGATACGACATTAGAGATTCTACTAAAAGCAGAAGATGAAGATATTACTACTCATCAAGCAGCTTTGCTTATTGCAGAGCAAAGAATACAGGAAAATAAATAACACATGATTGCTAGAAGACACATTAGGTTAAAAGTAATGCAATCTTTATATTCTTACTTTTCTAATCCCAGCAATGAAATATCAATCTCTGAAAAGGAAATGTCAAAAGATATTAGAAGTATATCTGACTTACATATTATTATTATTTCCTTTATTATAGAATTACATACATATGCAACTGATTTTCTAGAGGAAAACAAAACTAAATATATTCCTTCTAAAGAGGATTTAAATCCGAACACGAGATTTCTTAATAATAGAATTATAACGGCTTTTAAAAAAGACGAACTTCTTAATAAAAAAGTAAGTAGAATCTCATCTATTTGGAGAAAAAATGATTTAGATATTATTAGAAAAGTTTTTGTAGAGATGTACAAAAGCCAACAATATTCTGATTATTTAAATAATAAGAAAGATGATTTTAATCAGGATAAGAAATTTGTTCAGATTATGTTAAATGAATACATATTAGATAATGATATTTTCCATTTTATTTTACAAGAAAAAAGTATTTTCTGGACAGATGATTTACCTTTTATTTCTATGTTTCTAAAGGGGCAGATAAATAATATGAAAGAAAATAATAACAACTCTTTAGTTACAGATGTTTTTAAGAATAATGACGACAAGAAATTTGCTGTTGACTTGTTCAGAAAAACAATTAATAATGCAGATGAGTTTGAACAATTGATTGAAAGTAAAGTTAAAAATTGGGAGTTAGAACGAATCTCGAAGATGGATTTATTATTGATAAAAATGGCTCTTACAGAAGTGATTTCTTTTAAAGAGATGCCAATAAAAGTTTCTTTTAATGAATATATCGAGATTTCGAAATACTATAGCACACAAAATTCAAAGGTGTTTATTAATGGGGTTCTAGATAAAATTGTATCTCAGTATACAAGAGAAGGGAAAGTAAGAAAAGTAGGGAGAGGATTAGTTTAATTATGAGAATATTCGTTTACATATCTATTTGTTTTTTATTTTTCTCATGTTCCAATTCTGAAGATAAGGTAGATGACAATTTAATTGATAATGGAGCTGCAATATCTATTTTAGGAAATGAAACCATTAAATTTGGAGAGATTATCCAGGGAGAGAAAGTTAATTTAGAGTTCAAAATAAAAAATACAGGAACCGGAAATCTAAAAATTACTAAGGCGAAAGCAAGTTGTGGATGTACTCAATTAAAGTATCCGGAAGAACTTATTAAACCAGGTAATAAAGAAACTATAAGCATTACTTTTGACAGTNAAAATAAGCTAGGAAAGCAGAANAAGNANATTANATTAACAACTAATGCTACACCGAGTATTAAAATATTAACCATAGAAGGTATGGTGTTACCTTCTGAAAACTAAAATATTATGAATCCAGAATTTATCTTCTTTGCCCTTATNTTTGTTGTGATGTATTTTTTNATGATACGTCCTCAAGTAAAAAAACAGAAAAGAGAAAACAAATTTAGANCTGAATTAAAAAAAGGTGATCAGATTATTACCATTGGAGGTATACATGGTAAAATAATTGAAGTAAAAGAATCTTCAGTAATTCTAGAAAATTATGACGTAAAAATGAAAGTAGAGAAATCAGCTATTGCAATGAATGCAGTTTCTGATAAATTAAGTTAATCTAGTTTTATTTTACAACTTACTGCTTTGTGGTCCGATAGAATTTCTTGATGAGTAATGAAGTCAGAACTTGAGAATTGTTTGTCATATAAAATATAATCAATTCGCAGGAATGGTATTTTCGTGAAAGTTGCTCCAAATCCATTTCCTGATTCAAGAAATCCATCTAGTTTCTTTTTTCCTAAAATCTGATAAGCATAGGAAACAGGAGTGTCGTTAAAATCTCCACATATTATTGTAGGGTAAGGAGAGTTGTCAATATGTCTCTTAATTATCTGAACTTGTTTTCCTCTTGATTCAAACGATTTTCTAAGACGTTTTGTAACTCCTAAAGCTTTATCTGTCTCTAGTTTTGGAGAACTCATGAATCTCAGATCATTATTACTNAAAAAATTTGAAGCTAAATGAACATTATATACTCTGATGGTACCAGTTTTAGTTACAATATCAGAAAANATACAAGTATTATGCATATCCTCCATTCCATTATTTATAGTGTCATTAATAATCTCATAATTACTGTAAATTACCATATGTTGATTTTCTTTACTGCCTTCTAATTCTATTGTAGAATATTTAAAATTAGAATTTATATATTTTTTAGTGTTATCGTATTCTTGTATGCAAAAAATATCCACTTCCTCTTTATTTGCAAATTTCATTGTTTCTTTATATACATTCTCAATTTTCAACCAATTATCCTTATCAAATGCCCTTACATTATACGACATAATATTGATCTCTTCCCCGTTACTGTCATCTGATGAGTTAATAGAAATAAATCTACTTAAATAAACAGTAGATATCAATAGAAAGATCAGATTAATCCACATATATTTTCTATTGTAGAAAAACCAGAACACAGAGAATATAAATAGAATGATTACAAAAACAGGAAAAAACAATCCAAAAAATGAAATTGGCCAAAATACATTCGGATTTATAAAAGGAGATATTAAAGAAAATAATATTCCGAATAGTGCAAATGAGTTGAGAAAGAAAATAGTATAATGAAAGAATTTTTTCATTATTTACTTTCTTTAAAAAGGAGTTCTTTTTCTTCTTTTGTTAGGCTGTCATAACCAGATTTTGATATTTTTTCTAAAACAATATTTATCTTTTTTTGTTTTTNAGATTTCTTGCTTCTGAAAAGATCGTCATTTCCTTTTGAACTTCTCTTTTTTCTACTTTTCTTTCTTGGTTTTCTAGTATTAGTAAAATTGAAACCCCCTATAATATTATAAAAGTTTAAAGAAATATCATATCCTTTTTTTAGCAGGNTAATATATAAATAACCAAACATTGCTCCTCCTAGATGAGCAATATGACCTCCGGCATTATCTTGACTTATTAATAGAAAATCAAGAATTACAAGAAAAATAGCAATATTCTTTATTGATGTATTTCCAATAAAAGTAAGGTTGACTCTGTAGTTTGGTTTATAGGTCGATATAGCTATAAATATTGCAAGAACTGCAGCAGAGGCTCCAATAGCAACAGACCCTACATAAGGAGCTGATTTAAAGGCCGGAAAAATATTAAATGCTAAGATGTAAATAAGTCCACCAAAAACCCCTCCTAAAATATAGGTGCTTACTAATTGTTTTCCAGTAAAATATTGTAAGAATAATTTTGATCCAAAATGCAGCCATATTAAGTTAAATAATATNTGAAGAAAATCTTGATGAACAAACATATAGGAAATAAGAGTCCATGGTTTATTGATAAATGAATGGGTAATAGATGGAAGAGCTAAATAATTATGAACGAAATCAGAAGTATTTTCTATTTGGAATAAAAAACCAAAGACAGTCAAGGTTTTATAAATCAAGAAAAATCCAAGGTTTATATAAAGTATTCTAGTAAAACTACTTCCGTTTTTAAAGTTTGATTTTATGTCGTTCCAGATTGTATTCATTTAAAAGTAGATGTCTCCTTTTTTCTTCCAGTATTTAAGTAGAATTATTCCAAAAATCATACCTCCTAAATGTGCGAAATGTGCAACATTATCACCAGGATTATTTCCGATACCACTTATTAGGGCTAATATCCCGATTCCCCCAACAAAATATTTTGTTTTTACAGGAATTGCAAAATATAAATATATTAATGAATTTGGAAATAACATTCCAAATGCTAGTAATAAACCATAAACAGCGCCAGAAGCCCCAAGCATTGGAATATTTATTAAGTTATATAATTTTTGCATTGATAAAAATTGAGATGGTTCAGCAGAAATTCTTGTATTATTTGTTGCATTAATAACTTGATTTATAAGNTCAGGATTTAATTCTGCACTAATATTTGCAATTTGGAACTGTATGTATCCAACATAAATTAATGCTGCTCCAATTCCTGTAATCATGTAATATGTAAGNAGTCTTTTTCCTCCCCACATATTCTCTAATGTTTTTCCAAACATCCATAGAGTAAACATATTAAAAAAGAGATGTGTGAAATTAGCATGCATAAACATATGAGTTATTAATTGATGAGGCCTAAAATCAGGAGATTGAAATTGATGTAACGCAAACATTTTAGTGAGATCTATTCCTTGGTTTTGTAGAGTCCAGGTTGCTAAAAAGAATAATCCATTTATTATTAAGAGGTTTTTTACAACTTCTGGTAAATGACTAAATTGTTGTCTTATCATTTATTAAATTTTTTATTTATTTCTTCTGTTTTAATATTAAAGTAAGTATTTAATCCAAAGGGGCTTATAGTTGGAGTGTCGCATTTTAAAAGTTCCCCAATTAACAACCTCATTTCTTCTTGAGTTAGTTTTTTCCCTCTCTTTATTGATAAGGAATTCGATAAGGTTTTACATAATTTTGAACTAAATTTATCTTTCAGGTCTGAATTTTCAACTTCTTGTTCTTTTAATATCTCATCAAACAACTTTTGCAGATTTTCATTTTCGCATTGTTGAGGAACGGCATGTATTTCAACACAATCTTCTTTTATATCAATTTCAAATCCAACATTATTAAGTTCAGTTTTTATATCTTCAATTTCAGAAATATCCTTTTTTGAAAGAGATATTTTCTCAGGAAATATAAGTTTCTGAGAACTCATCTTTACTTTTTTATTTTGTTTGAAATATTCGTATAAAATTCTCTGATGTGCTCTTTGCTGATGTACTATCATTAATCCGTTTTTAGTCTGAGAAGTAATATAATTCCTATCAATCTGAAAGTAGTAATCAGATTCAAAATCTGAATCAAGTGTGATTTCTCTCTGAATTTCTTCTTGAAAATTGTTCTGATAAATCTTATGTGATTGAGAGATTGCNTCTTTACTATCTGTGTCAAAAGGATTATAATTTGTATCTACTCTAATTTTTGGTTCTTTTACTAATCTATCAGTATTTCCAGTTGGAATCACCAAAGAAGGTTCCGTATTAAAATCTAGAGTTGGAGCAATATTATATTGCCCTAAAGNTCGTTTTACNGCAGAACGTAAGATGGCATAAATTGATTTTTCATCTTCAAATTTTATTTCTGTCTTAGTTGGATGAATATTAATATCAATTTGTTTTGGATCTATTTCCAGATGTAAGAAATAGGAAGGATGGTAATTTTCAGTTATTAAATCGGTAAAAGCTTTTGAAACAGCATGATTTAGATAATAATTTTTAATAAACCTACCATTTACAAAGAAGTATTGCTCACCTCTAGTCCGTTTTGCAAATTCTGGTTTCCCAACAAATCCACTTATCTTTACTAGATTTGTTTCTTCTTCAACGGGGACAAGTTTTTCGTTTGTTCTTTTTCCAATGATATTTACAATTCTTTGTCTGAAGTTAGATTGCTCAAGATGATAATATTCCTGATTATCCATTATTAAACTAAAAGAAACTTCCGGATTAGAAAGAGCGACTCTAGAAAATTCTTCTATAATATGTTTTTTTTCAACTTTATCAGATTTTAAGAATTTCCTTCTNNCAGGAACATTGTAGAATAGATTTTTAATACTTATGGAAGTTCCATTTGCACAAACAACAGATTCTTGTTTTTTAATTTCACTTCCTTCAACAATTATTTTGGTTCCAAGTTCATTTTCTGTTAATTTTGTANTTACTTCAATATGAGCAATCGCTGCCATTGATGCCATAGCTTCGCCTCTGAACCCCATAGTTTTTATATTGAACAAATCATCTGCATTCCTAATTTTAGATGTAGCATGACGTTCAAAGCTCATTTTGGAATCCGTTTCACTCATACCACAACCGTTATCAACAACTTGTATAAGAGTTTTACCAGAATCTTTTATAATTAGTTTAACGTCTGAAGCTCCAGAGTCTAATGCATTTTCTATCATCTCCTTTGCTGCAGAAGCAGGCCTTTGAATAACTTCTCCCGCAGCAATTTGATTTGCNATATGATCTGGCAATAATTGTATGATATCCAATTTTCTTATTTTAATATTAAATACGTAACTAATACTAATGCAATAATCACCATTAACAATCTTTTACTTCTTCCGTGATTTGTTCCAGAATATCCATTACTTTTAAATTTAATTTTAGTTTTTTTTCCTTTTTTTAAATTTTNAATTCGTTCTTTTCTTTCATCATAATATCTTAAAGGAAAATTAAAACTCCTAACNTTAGGACTTTTAAAAATAGATGGTAGGCGGGGAGATTGCATCTTACAAAAATATAAAATAATAAGATCTGAATAAAGAAAATTAAAGTCAATTATTAAACGAAATACAATTTGTATTTTAGCGGAAATGCAAAAACACAAGATTTCATATTCAGATACTCAATTATTTTCTAAGATAGTACAAATGTATACAGAGGAAAAGGTGTCTGATAAGTTCTATAATCGATATCCGAATATCAATCAGTTTGAAGATCAAATAAAAGAGAAACAATCTAGTAATATTGATAGGGATCTTTTATATAAAGTTATTAAAGATCAAAATTCTACATTACAACTTTCTAAGAAAACAGAACAAAATATTGAGCTATTAAGAAATAAAAATGCTTTTACCATAACAACAGGCCATCAACTATGTTTATTTACTGGACCTTTGTATTTTATTTATAAGATAGTATCCGCAATAAACCTTAGTAAACAATTAACTCAATCATTTCCTGAAAATAATTTTATTCCAGTTTTTTGGATGGCATCTGAGGATCATGATTTTGAAGAAATAAATCATATCCATCTGTTCGGTAAAAAGTATCATTGGAAAACAAATCAAAGTGGAATTGTAGGTGATTTTAATACTTCAGGAATAGATTCTGTAATAAATGAGATAGAAGAGGTTCTGGATGAATCTGAAAACTCCAAAAAGATATTGCGAATTTTTAGAAAATGTTATTCTGAAAAAAACTTATCAGAATCTAGCAGATTATTAGTAAATGAACTTTTTGGTAAATATGGAATTGTTATTTTGGATGCAAATGATAAAACACTAAAACAAAAATTAATTCCAATAATAAAAGAAGATGTAGGTAATCAGAATTTACATTCAATTATTTCTGAAAGAACTGAAGAGCTTTCAGATGAGTTTAAGTCTCAAGCTTTTGTTAGAAATATCAATTTCTTTAATATTTCTGAAGGTAAAAGAGAAAGAATCACTAAAAAGGTAAGTGAGGATGAGATTGAAAATAACCCCGAAATATTTAGTCCAAATGTCTTGATAAGACCACTTTATCAGGAATTAATTTTNCCAAACATTTCTTATATTGGAGGTGGTTCTGAAATTGCCTATTGGATGCAATTAAAAACAGTTTTTAAGTATCTGAGTATTCCTTTTCCGATATTAGTTTTACGAAATTCTGTTATGTGGATGGAGGAAAGAGATTTGAAAAAATGGAGAAAATTAGGGTTAAAGATGAGTGATGTTTTCAGATCAGCAGATGATTTGTCCAAGAAATTTATTTTAGATAAATCAAATATAAATCTAGATTTAGAGAAAAAAAAGATAGAAGATATATATTGTGATTTGGAAAATAAAACATCAGATATTTCTTTAAAACAATCCATAAAATCTGAAGCAATGAAACAAATAAAATCTTTAGAAAGATTAGAAAAGAAATTAATAAAATTGGAAAAGGAGAAANATGAAATTTCAATAAATCAGATAAGTAAAATAAAAAACAAGTTATTCCCAAATAATGTTTTACAAGAAAGATCTGATAATATAATTTCATTCTATTTAAATCATGGCAATAAATTTATGGAAACATTAATGGAAGAAATCAATCCACTCGATACAAATTTCTTAATTTTGTCGCCTGAAAAGAATTAATATGACTCACGAAAAAATTATTATTCTAGATTTTGGATCTCAATATACTCAACTTATTGCCCGTAGAGTAAGAGAGTTAAATATTTACTCGGAGATATACCCTTATAATAATATTCCTGAGATAGATAAAGATGTAAAAGCGGTAATTTTATCGGGAAGTCCTTTTTCTGTAAGGGATGAAAACTATCCTGTACCAGACCTTGAAAAGATAAAAGGACAACTTCCTCTTTTAGGAATTTGTTATGGAGCTCAGTACATTGCAAAGATTAGNGGGGGAGATATTCTTCCATCAAAAATAAGAGAGTATGGTAGAGCAAATTTATCTTTTATAAACAATAAAAATCCTTTACTTAAAGATGTTCCGAATGATTCTCAGGTTTGGATGAGTCATGGAGATACAATCTCCACTTTACCNTCTGATTTTGAAGTGATAGCNAGTACTAAAGACGTGAAAGTTGCTGCTTATAAAATTGAAAAAGAAGAAACTTATGCTATTCAATTTCATCCAGAAGTATATCATTCTACAGATGGAAAACAACTTTTACAAAACTTCCTAATTGATATTGCTGGATGTTCTCAGGATTGGACTCCATCTTCTTTTGTTGAAGATACAGTTGCTCAGTTAAAAGAAAAACTAAGAAATGACAAAGTTGTTTTAGGTATTTCAGGAGGAGTAGATTCTACAGTTGCCGCTGTTTTACTAAACAAAGCAATTGGAACAAATCTATATTGCATTTTTGTAGATAATGGTTTGTTAAGAAAAAATGAGTTTGAGTCTGTTCTGAAACAGTATAACGGAATGGGATTGAATGTTAAAGGAGTTGATTCTAAAGACAAATTTTATGAAGTTTTATCTGGTTTATCTGATCCAGAAAAAAAGAGGAAGGCAATAGGAGCAAAGTTTATTGATGTTTTTGATGAAGAATCTCATTTGATAGAAGATGTGAAATGGTTAGCTCAAGGAACAATTTATCCTGATGTAATTGAATCAGTTTCTGCAACAGGAGGTCCATCATCTACAATTAAATCTCATCATAATGTTGGAGGCTTGCCAGATTTCATGAAATTAAAGGTTGTAGAACCGTTAAATGCATTGTTTAAAGATGAAGTAAGAAGGATTGGAAGATCAATTGGCATAAATAAAGAACTTTTAGGAAGACATCCTTTTCCTGGTCCTGGACTTGCAATACGAATACTAGGAGAAGTAACAAAAGAAAAGGTGAGAATTTTGCAAGAGGTAGATCATATTTTTATCTCTGCACTTAAGGAGGATGGGTTGTATGATTCTGTTTGGCAAGCAGGAGCAATGTTCTTACCAGTACAATCGGTAGGGGTAATGGGAGATGAAAGGACATATGAGAATGCGGTAGCACTTAGAGCGGTTGAATCAACCGATGGAATGACAGCAGATTGGGTTCATTTACCNTATGATTTTTTGTCAAAAGTGTCAAATGAGATCATAAATAAAGTTAAAGGAATTAATAGAGTAGTTTATGATATTTCTTCCAAACCACCTGCAACTATTGAATGGGAGTAGATGCATAATAATCTGATAAAAATATTTTGTTTCTTTATTTTGTTTGGAGGTAGTCTTTCATCTCTTTCCCAAAAAAAGATAAAATTTGGTTATCATGATCACTCTGGGAAGGTTAAAAATATTAAAACAAAAGAAATAGAAGAAAATATTGAAGAAGAAAATACTCTTTCTATTATTTCAGAGACACCAGATAATTATAATCAGAGAGAATTAGATGGAATTGATAGTATAAATGAAATAATAGATTCAAATATATTTGTTTCTGAGATAAAAGATACAATACTTGTTTCAGTTTTACTCCCTCTCTATGTAGAAAGAAATGATACTTTAATTAAACTTCTTAGAGAAAATAAGAAAGATACTAATCAGATTTATTCTAAATCTGTACTCGCATTGGAATTTTTAGAAGGTATAATGTTTGCGATAGATTCTTTATCTGATTTACAGATTCCTATTAAATTACAGGTTTTTGACACTGAAAATAATCTAGATANGGTAAGGGAAATTTCTAATTCTAAATTTGTAAAACAATCAACCATTGTTTTCGGCCCTATTTATTCTAAAAATTTTAATTTTTTCAGAAATAAGTTCCGTGCTGACAGGAATAAAANNATTATCAATCCTTTATCTGATAATCCGAAGTATTTGCAGAATAGTAAGAATGTATATTTTTTACAACCATCTCTAAAACAAAAGATGGATTCTATTTGTTTGTTTATTAATAAGTTTGAAAAATCTAAAAATATTTATTTTGTATCTTTAAAATCCGAGGAAAAAACTTTAGATTATAATCAGATTAAATTTAGATTAGATAGTGTATTTACTGAGTTTCCTCTGAATGAATTTGAAAATTTATCAGTAATAAACAAACAATCATTTACTTTTTTAAATCCTGATAGTAACTTAGTATTTGTTTTGTCGGAAGATGACGTGTTTATTAAGAAGATAGTTACATTTATTAGAGCAATAGACACCAACGTTTCACTTTATTCATCAGAAACAATAACTAAGATTAAGGGAATAGACATAGAAGATCTTATGAGATTAGATATCCATGTTCCTGTATCTAATTATTTTGATAATTACTCTCAAAAGAATAAATATCTTCAAAATAAATTCGAAAGTATTTTTTATCATAAAATGAATGAAAATTCTAGACTTTCATTTTATTCTCTCCTTCATTTTTGTTCTCATCAGAAACAATATCATTTTACTCAATTATTTAAGGGTGGAGGGTTTGTTAATACTGATATTCAAATTTGTACTTATAAAGACTATAGACTTACACCAATAAAGTAAAGTTTTTCTTAACTTTGTTGAAAACCTTTTTTGTGCGGAATTTTCTAATAATATTTATATTTTTCGTTTTTGGGATTAATCAAAATGTTTATTCTCAATGCAATATTGTTGTTGATACTTCAAACATTACACATATTGCGTGCCCAAATGGGGGTGCTGTAGGTGCAGCTCAAATTATACAGGCAAATTATCTAAATTTTTCTTGGGAAAATATTACAAATGGACAACTTTATAATGGAGGAGGAGGTGTTGGAGGAACTTCTCGTACAGACTTAGACGCTGGTTTCTATGTAATTATAGGTTCTTGGCCTTATTCTTCTTCTTGTCCTACTATTATATATTCCGATACTTTTGAGATTAAGATGCCAATTGTAAATATTCAACCTAACCCCAATCAAGCTTGTCCTAGTCCTAATCAATGTGATGTATCTACCTCTATTAGTCTAACAAATACTATTGCAAGCAACAACTATTCTTGGAAGGTTAATAATTTACCCCAAAATACAGTAAATGCTTCTTTTTCTAATTTATGTGGAGGATCTCATACATATGAAGTTTTTGCAAATTCACAAAGTTGTGGAACTGAGAATTTTGGGATAAGTCAGTTATCAATAAATTTATCTACTTCAGTTACCAATGTTACATGCACTCAAAGCGGATCTGCTACAGTAAGTATTAGTGGAGGTGGTGCTTCATCACCAAATAATTATTGTTTATCTTCTCCACAGCAATCGATCCTCTCTACTATTAATAATGTAAGTTTAATTGGTGATAATAACTCTATAACAAATAATACATCAGGTATCTGTAATTTATATTCTGATTTCACATCACAATTAGCGGATGTTACTCCAGGAAATAGTTATTCCCTTGATCTAGATTTAGGAAGCTGTATATCATCTTACTATATTGATATTGCAAATATTTTTGTTGATTGGAATCTTGATGGAGATTTTAATGATGTAAATGAAAATATTGCAACTATTCCTCCAACGCAAAGCCCATCAAGCCATCCTATTAACTTTACAGTTCCTGCAAATGCAGTTCCTGGGCAAAGCAGAATGAGAATCGTAATGCAAAACTATTCTTCACAAACATCTAATCAGGCAGGTCCTTGTAGTAATAATATAGCGGTTTTTGGAGAAACAGAAGATTATACTATTGTAGTTAATGGATCTGTAGTACCTCCGGTAACTTATTTNTGGTCTGACGGACAAACTACACAAACCTCAACCAATCTTTTAGCTGGAACATACAATGTCACAATAACTGATGCTAACGGATGTACCGCAACGGATACTGCAATTATTTCTGACTTATCTGCTAATGTTTCTGTTTTGGCAGCTGGCAATCAAACAATATGTTATGGAGGAACTCCTAACCCATTAAGTGCAACTTCATTATCAAGTGGAACTTATTCTTGGAGTCCAGCTTCTGCTTTTGTTGATCCGAATGTTCAAAATCCGGTTTTTGCTTCTGGTCTTACATCTTCAACAACCTATACATGCACATTTAGTTCTGGAAGTTGTACTGACACAGATGTAGTATTGATTACGGTAAATCCTATTTCTACCGTTACACTCTCAGCAGTACCAAACCCAGCTTGTGAAGGAGATGATATTGTTTTAACAGCAGTAGCATCTACAGGATTTCCTTATGAATATAAGTTTATGTATAATGATGGTACTGGTTGGTCTGGGAATAGTGTAACTACTCCAGCATGGGATATAAATAACTCAGTTATATATAATAATATAACTCAATCGACACAATTTCGGGTAAAAGTAAGAGAAAATAGTAGCTGCCCTACTAGTAGTTGGTCGCCAATAGTTGCTGTTACGGTTAACTGGCTTCCGTCCCAAACAATAGCCACTTCACAAACGGTTTGTTTAGGTGGGGTAGTACCTGATTTATTTGCTATTGGATCACTTCCAACTTGGTATTCAGATCAAGCATTAACTAATCAGGTATTTCAAGGGAATTATTATGCAACAGGGCAAACGGCAGTAGGGCTGTATACTTATTATGTTACTGAATCATTGAATGGATGTGAAGGGGCTGCGGTTCCTGTTACTTTAGAAATTTATGATTCACCGATAGTTATCGCTACTGCTGACCAAACAATATGTAATGGTTACGCTCCAAGTAGTTTAAATGCTAGTAGTGCTAGTGCAGGAACTTACTCTTGGGTTGATGCAGCTGATCCGTTAGGCATTGTTCTTGGAACTGGTTCTAATTTTGCACCACCACCACTTACAATTACCACAACTTATACAGTTACTTTTACAGAAACAATTAGTGGTTGTACTGATAATGACGATGTAACAATTACTGTTAATCCATTACTAATAACACCACCCATTTGGCACAATTAAATATTAACTATAAACAAACTAAAAATAATTATTAATCAAAAATGTTAAGGTCATGAAAACAAAAACACAAACAAAAACACAAACAAAAACAAGAATTCTAAAATTATTTGCGATATTTACTTTGCTTGTAAGTAGCAATCATCTGATTGCTCAAACACTACCAAGCTCCACTCCAACACAAACGGTGTGTGCAAATTCAACAGAGCCCTATGAGATTCCATCAACTGCTCAAAATGCATCATCTGCATTTCAGTGGACATTGTCTGGTGGAGGTACTATCCAGACTGGACAAGGAACAAATTATATTACAATTGACTGGGGTGTATCTGGAGGTCCTTATACTTTAGAGGTGATAGAATCTAATGGAGGATGTACGAGTACTTTAGTTACATTAGACATCACCATTGTAGATGCGCCTACAGCAACCGCAGGTTCAAATGGAGACCTATGTGTAGGAGATATTTATTTATTATCTGGAACTGCTACAAATCAGGCTTCAGTATTATGGACAACAACTGGAGATGGAACATTTACAAATGCATCTTCACTTAACCCTAATTACGATCCAGGACCTAATGATGAACTATCTGGTACTGTAGATTTAACTCTTACATCAACAGGATCAGCCACATCAGGTTCTGCATGTGCTACAAGTAGCTCTATGTTGACACTTACTATTCACCAAGTTCCAACAGCAACTGCTGGGTCTAATGATAATGTATGTGCAGGAAGTAATTATATATTATCAGGAACTTC
>PAKE01000009.1 GCA_002710495.1 Flavobacteriales bacterium | reverse complement strand
CCAAGAATAGATGGAGAAGGAAAAGCGACTCAATTAAAGAATAATATTCTTGATTATAAAGAACTTTTATTAGATGTTTTAGAAACAGCAAAAGATTCTAATTGGGTTACAAATAATGGTAAATTAAGTTCATTACTTGAAGAGATAAATACAACATTAGATATAAAGGATGGAAAGATTTATGGAGATAAAGGAAAGAAAGTAAGTTGGGAACATTACAACTTTCATGATATGCCTTCTGTAGGAGCTTTAACTTTACTTTCAAAATGGCAAGCAGATGTTAAAAATATGGAATTAGCAGTAATTAGTTTCCTTGCTTCAAATGTTAATGAGTCATTTCTTAAGTTTTCTGGAGCAGAAGCTACCACAATACCATCATCAAATTTTATTTTAAGAAACGAGGAATTTAAATCTAAAATTTTCCTTACAGCATTTGATAAATCCTCAACACCAGAAATATTCATTGGAAATTATGAAGTAGATGAGAATGGAGATCCTATCTTAGATGAAAATGGGCCTATATGGACTAAGGGTCCCGAAATAGTTGCTGTAGAAAACGGAAAAGGTATCTATTCTGTAAAAGGAAATAGAGTAGGTCCTCAAACATATAAAGGATTAATAAAAATATTACAAGATGATGGAGATCAATATTATCCTTTTGAGGGAGAATATTTGGTAGCAGATAAATCATTTGCAGTCTCAGCTACACAAATGAATGTGCTGTACGCAAATGATATTGAAAACCCTATACAGGTCTCAGTAGCTGGCTATCAACCAGAGGATATTAAAGTATCTTTTAGTGGAGGTTCTCTAACGTCTGTCAATAGAAAGAAAGGAGAATATATTATTAAACCATCTCAAGCTAATGTAGGAAAGGAAGTTAATGTTTCTCTTTCAGTCAAGCAAAAGGATCAAAACAGATATAAACCAATAGGTAAGTCTGTCTTTAGAGTAAAGAACGTTCCTGGACAAACTATTGGTGCGCGATATGCTGACGGTACGCACGATAAGAATAAGATAATAGCGAATACATTTTCTAGTAAGATTAAAGATTTTGATTTTCCAATTAAGTTTTCTGTATCTGAGTTTACTGTAGTGTGTATTGGGACGAAAAGAGTTGAAACGAAGGTTAAAGGATATAAAGTTTCAGAAGCTGCAAAATTAGAGATTANTAAANTAGCAAAAGGTCAGACGGTCTTATTTAAAGACTTTGTTGTAAGGCAAAAAGGTGTACCTACCTATCTTGATAGACCAAAAGATAAATTTGAATTAATAATTGAATAAAATTATAATTATGAAAAGAAAAGANAAGTTATCAATAATATTAGCAATATTTATGCCAATATTATCAGTTGCACAGGTCTTAGAGCCTTTGCAAGATCAACCAGAGGATATTATTAACGGAGCCTATTCAAAGGATCATAATCAACAAAAAGAGGAGGCTTATGAGTATCCTGAAATTGCTGANAAAGATGTNGTATGGTCCAGAACAATATGGAGAGAAATTGATTTAAGACAAAAGGCTAATCACCACTTTTATTATCCAGCAATTACAGATAGAAATCATTTAAACCTTGAAGAGATGAGTTTAATTGATGTAATAATGGAAGATATTCAAATAGACGATGGAAAAAGAGTATTTAAAGCGGAGCAAAACGCTAAAGCAGGAAATGAGTTTAAATATGGAGAATTAAGTTTCCAAGAAAAACTTGCTTTAGGAAGAAAAGGGGATGTAATTGAAACAAAATATGATGAATATGGTGAACCTATGTTTGATGAGTTAGGTAATATTNTTTATGATACAATTAAAGGAGCAGCATTTGACAGAACAAATGTTAAAAGATGGAAACTTAAAGAAGAGTGGTTCTTTGATAAACATAGATCAGCAATGAATGTTAGAATTATTGCACTATGTCCTGTTATGGAAATCCCAAATGAAGATAGAGAAGAAGATATGTTTTGGATTTATTTCCCAGANTATAGAGATCTATTAGTTCAAACTAAAGTTGCAAATTTCACTAAGAATAATGCACAGCAAAGATCCTATTTAGGTGTTTTTGAGAAAAGAATGTTTGGTAGTAGAGTTTTACANGAATCTAATATTATGAATAGNGGTGTGACAGATTATATGGTTGGTTTAGANGCATTATTAGAGTCAGACAGAATAAAAGAAGAGATATTTAATATTGAGCAAGATATGTGGGAATATTAAATCTTTTAATAAATTAAAATTAAAACCCCATTTATGGGGTTTTTTTATATTTTAACTTAACTAATAATTAGAAGAAATGAATAAAGAAGTAAGTATAGAAAGAATCTTGTTTGATGTAATTATTTTTTTTGATAGAAATAAAAGACTAATTATCTCAATGACTTTAGTTGCTATAATTGGAGTGTTTTTGTTTCAGAAGTTAAAACCTTCATTTTATGAAACAACAGCAATTGCTACTTCTGGAATTTCTGAATATGTGGGAATTGAGATCTCAGAAGATGATGATGTGAGAAATCAAAGAATGGCAATAAACCTTATAAATGATTTGCAGATTGATGTTGATAAAGAAGATTATGAAGCATTGACAAAAAAANTGACTAATTTATCGATTGAATTAGCATCACAAATTAAATTTATTGAGGCTGAACCACTATTAAGACAGGATAAAGACGAAAAATTTCATAATACAGCAGATTTTCAAATTAATTTATTAGTATGGGACGCAAATATCATTGAGCATGTTCAGTTAGGATTGGAGGATTATTTTGAGAATAATAAATATATTGCTGAATATTGGTTTGAATTTAAAAAAGGAAATGAAGATTTGAAGAAAGCTATAGAAGATGAAATTAAGGATTTACAGAGCTTTCGAGATGAATTGATTACAAAGGAATCGTTAACAGAAATAAGTAACAGTTCTAATTATCTTGCATCTAATAATGAACAGACAATTGCTAATGATATTATTATATTAGAAGAAAGAAAGCGAAAGATAGAGAGGGATATAAAATTAATAAAACCATTAAGTTTTTCAAAACCTTTTACTCAAACCACAGTAGCTGAAAGAGAAGTCTTGGTTTGGGGTACCGCAATAGGTTTTGTAGCGTTTATTCTTTCAATAATAATTGCTATTATTAGAGAGGTTAAACAAAAATCATTAAAAAAACAAAATAAATGAAAGTAGGGATAATTGGTTCAGGATATGTTGGTTTAGTAGCTGCTGCATGTTTTGCCGAGATGGGCAATAAGGTTATTTGTGTTGATGTAGATCAGAGAAAAATCACAAATCTTAAAGAAGGAAAAGTTCCAATTTATGAGCCTGGAATTGAACCTCTAGTACTTGATAATCAAAAGAAAGGAACACTACTTTTCACAACACATATAAAGGATGCATTAGATGAAGCAACTATTGTATTTATAGCTGTTGGTACTCCTATGGGATCTGATGGTAGTGCAGATTTAAAATATGTTTTGCAAGTTGCTGAAGATATTGGTAATAATATAACAGAACATATTATTATAGTAGATAAAAGTACGGTTCCAGTAGGAACAGCTGATTTAGTAAAGTCTAAGATTCAGGAAACTTTAGATAACAGAAACTCTGACTTAACCTTTGATGTGGTATCAAATCCNGAATTCTTGAAAGAAGGAGCAGCTATTGATGATTTTATGAGACCGGATAGAGTTGTTGTTGGTGCAGATAATGAAGAATCCATGAAAAAGATGAAAGAACTATACGCTCCTTTTATTTTTACTCATGATAGATTTATTGGAATGGATATTAGATCTGCCGAAATGACTAAATATGCTGCAAACGCAATGTTAGCAACAAAAATATCTTTTATAAATGAGATGGCAAATATTTGCGAGCATGTAGGCGCAGATATTAATCAAGTAAGAATAGGTATTGGTTCTGATAAGAGAATAGGATATCAATTTATTTATCCTGGATGTGGTTATGGAGGNAGTTGTTTTCCAAAAGATGTAAAAGCACTTATTAATATTTCAGAGTCGGCTGGTTATTCTCCAGAGTTAGTTGGTGCAGTTGAGAAAGTAAATAATACTCAGAAAAATATTTTATCTAAAAAGTTAGAACAAAAATTTGGTAAGGATTTATCGGNTAAAACTTTTGCCGTATGGGGTCTTTCTTTTAAACCAGGTACAGATGACATGAGAGAAGCTCCTTCTATAAACTTGATAAACTACATAGTCAAAAATGGGGGGAAANTTAATGCTTACGACCCAAAAGCTACCGAACAAGCAAAGTTTTATTTAAACGATATTAAAGTTAATTATTGTAAGAATAAATATTCTGCACTTAAAGATGCAGATGCAGTTATTTTGGTTACTGAATGGAAGGAGTTTAGATCTCCAGATTTTCTAAAAATGAGTAATTTGATGAGGGAGAAAGTATTAATTGATGGTAGGAATCAGTTTTCAAAGGAACAAATTAATAAACACGGATTTGAATATTTTCAAATTGGTGTAAAATAGAACAATGAAAATCCGAAAAGCAATTAAGTCTGATTCGGCAAAGGATTTCTCTAATTTATTCTTTTCTAATGTATTGCAAAAAGTTTTTGGTTTAATAAGGGAGCCAATTATCGCTTTCTTCTTTGGTTCCTCTTTCTTGTATGCAAACTATCTTTTGCTTAGAACTGGAGCGGATTTTTTTTCTCAATTTACAGCTGGAAACGCATTAAAAGCAAATCTTTTACCAAAGTTTACAAAAATTTATGAGACATATAAACAAGTTTCTTTAAAGAGAGTTTTTGCTTTTACAAATAGGACAATGATATTACTATTTGTGATAAGTCAATTTATTCAAAGCTCTATTATCTTATATATATATAAATATACGGATACATTGAAAGTTATTGAAGAAACTGAATTGTCAATGAACAAGATACTTATATTATTTTTTATTATATCTATTCTTCTAAGTATAAGTATTTGTTTTAATTTTTTCAACACTATTTTTCTTTCTATAATGCAATCTCAAGGAAAGTTCTTTAAATACTCAGTTGCAACTACATTAAATTCTTTCATTGTTGCAGTTTTTATCTATCCTTTTACCTTAATATGGGGTGTTGTTGGGTTGCTTCTTAGTAGGCTTCTTGGCATTCTGACACTTACTTTCTCTTATATTCTCCCTATGAAGAAACAACAGGAGGGTTTTGAATCTGAAATTTCAGGTAAGGATTTTAATTTTCCTACTTTAATATTAGGGAACTTTGCAAACATTATTATTTTGTCATCTCGTTTTGTCTCTGGTGCAGACGGAGGAAAAGATATTGCTTATTTCACCTATTCTGTATTCATATTGAATGCACTCCTGACATCAGTTGTAGGAAATATTAGTACATTACTTTTAAGAAAGGTTTCTATAAAAAAGAATAATATGTTTATGTTATATTCATTAATAATATCTGTTGTAGTAGGAATAGCTTTAGTTCTTGGTTTAGAGTTTTATGGTTTTGAGATAATAAGACTTGTATATATGAGAGGAGAATTTAATATAATTGATGTGGAACACACTACAACATTTATTAAAAGTTTAAGTTATAGTTTTATTNTAATTTTTATTGCTACTACTTTATTTCAGCCATTCTTCTCATTAGATATTATTTCTACAAGAAAAGTTAGAAGATTAATTTCATTGATATTTATTTCAACTATTATTATGGGTATTCTTTTTACTATTGTAAATTCAAAGTTTGGAGTTGAAGACGAATCAATAATTATCATGTATAGCAGTTCAATTGTGAGTGTGCTATTAGCAGGATATTCTTATTACTATTATTTGAAAAATNATGTTCAGAAAGGGTAAAATAAATAGAGATATTTTATTATTGATTTTCATTCTTTCTGCTGGAGGAATGATGGCTATAGGTAGATTCTATGATGAAAGATTAGAACTATTAGGAATTAATTTCTCAATAATTTTTAGTAGTATTTTTACTCTATCATTTTTCTCTGTTCTTTTTCTTGTCAAATCAATAAAAATAGATTTAAATAGGATTTTACTTTATATTTTTTATTGTCTTATAATAATTTCGACCCTTATTCTTTGGAGTATATATGGAGTTACTGATTATGGACTAGTAAAATTTTTTAATTTAGTTCTTATACCATTACCAATTTCATTAGTGATTATTGAAAAGTTTAACAATAGAGATAGAGATTTAATGATCACTATTCTTCTTGGTATTTCAGTATTACTTTTATTATTCACTTTATTTAGTTTTTCAACGTTATCATCATCAAGAACAGGTGTTTTAGGGGGTGGTCCTATTGTGTTGTCTAGATGGCTTTGTTTTGGAGCTATTGTTGTTCTTTTTCATCCAAAAATAAAAAGGTTTAATTTTATTTATTTGATTTTATTTATTCTTGCCTCATTATTTACTGGTAGTAGAGGTCCAATATTTTCTTTGTTTCTTGTTATGATATTATATTTCTTCTTCAATTTCAGGAAAGTATTTCTTAGGACAATTATATTATTGTCATTTCTTATTTCCATTCTCTATTTCACAGGATTATTTGATCAACTATCACAATATAATAATGTGTCTAGAGTATTTATGAATATAGGAGAAGGAGGATTCAACAAACCAAATAATAGATCATATATTTTCGAGTCTTCTATTCAAGAAATAATATCGTATCCATTAGGAGTTGGTTCTGGAAATTTTGTAGAATACACGGAAGATCCTAGTTTCTTTAAGAATAAAGACTTATTTTATCCTCATAATTTATTTTTCGAAATACTTTGTGAATTTGGTATTATTACTTTTCTAGTTTTTATGATATATCTGCTTCAGTCCCTATTATCTTTTAAAATCAATCTATTCAATAAAAGGGAAACAAGAAATATGATGTTTTATACCTTTGCCTTTTTATTTTTTAATAGTATGGTTAGTGGAGATTTAAATGACGCAAGGTTATTGTTTGTATTTATACCGCTAATGTTAGTAAAAGAAAATGAATAAATGTTAATTATATGTAATGGTGCTTTTAAGTCTGGTTCATCATGGTTGCATACAATCTTGGTAGAACTTGATATTGTTAAAAATTTAAATCTAAAGAAGGTCCCTAATAAATATACAAATGACATTAACTCTCCTACTACCATTATTGAAAGTCAGCTTGGCAACTTCTTGTTGATTGAGGATTATAGTTTAAACAACTATCTAACAAAGGCTCACTTTTTTAAGAAGACAACACTTAGAAGAAAATATCCTGAAGATGTTAAATTCCTCTTCATTGAANGAGATATGAGAGACGCTATTACTTCTCATTATTTTCACATGATAAATCAATATAGGTATAAACTAAGTTTTGCCTTTTATTATTTCTTTATAGGTAGATACAAAGCATTTGAAATTGCTTTATTTACTTATAGATGTAAAAAATTTAGAGGTGAAGAAAATTTCTTTCATTTTTCTGAATTAATTTCTAATTTTGAAGAAACAGTTAGAAAGATTGCACTATCTATAGGGATTACAGAGATTTCTGATGAGGAAATAAAAAAAATAAAAGAACAAACTACATTAGATAAGCTCCGAGAGAAACTAAAAGAAGGAAATATTAGTTATTATCCTACAAACAAAGATGATAATTGGAAACTCTTTAGAGAAGGAAAAGTAGGAAGNTGGAGAAAGTACTTTAAAGCTCGTCATGTAAAAGATATTGATAGAATTGAACAGGGTAGATTCTCGATTCTAAGTAAAATAGTTTATACATTAATTTTTACTTTGAGGAGAATAATATTTAAAATAGAATAATGTTAGATTTTATTATTAAAAATATATACTTGTTTTCAGCTGCTGGAATGCTGTCTATCGGTCGCCTCTATGATGAAAGATTAGCGATTTANAATATAAATATTACATTAATAATATCTATCTTCTATTTCATTAGCGCACTTCTTCTTATTTTAAAGAATAAGACAATGACTATAAGTGTACCAAAGTTCATATTTTATTTNTTTTTTATTCTATTAGTAATTATTAATNTGATAAATTGGATGATCTTTGGTGCTAATGATTACGGAATNGATAAGTTTATTTTCTTTTCTCTTATTATAATTCCTTCNTGTTATATTGCTATTGAGGTATTAAATCAACAAGATATCAATAAATTTCTTTGGATATTAGTTGGAGTTTCTACAATGTTATTATTATTAGGGTTATTTAACTTAGAAGACATCTCTTCTTTTGAAGGAGGAAGAATAACTGCAATGGGAGGAGGTCCAATAGTTTTNGCAAGATGGATGATATTTGCTGTATTAGTTATATTNTTTAATAAGAATAAGTATAGTAAATATCTATATTTATTAATTCCTTTATTTTTATTTATGTCATTTACCGCAGGAAGCAGAGGTCCNTTATATGCTTTTGTCNTTATATTGTGTTTATATTTCTTATTTTCATTCAGAAAAAATTTTATTAAGGTAGTTGTTATTAGCTTCTTAGGATTTACATCAGTCACTACACTTTCGTTAACAGAGAATGATAAAGGAGCGGGTTCACAATCTACATCTAGGATATTTAATATGTCAATAGGATCATACGCCAGAATAGACAGAGTAAGAAGATCTGTTAAATTAGTTCCTAAGGCACCTTTTGGTGTTGGTATAGGTAATTGGGCTCAGGAGTCCAATAAATTCTCTGATCATCAACATGAAGATAATCAATACTCACATAATATCTTTCTTGAATTAATAAATGAATCAGGAATAGTAGTTTTATTGTTGTTTGTTATTTTATTGATAACAATCTTAGATTCATCACTATTCCTATTGTTTTTCCAAGAGAATTACTATTCTGTCAGGATAACTTTTGTACTATTTTCTTATCTTTTGATTAACGCTTTAGTAAGTGGAGATATAGTAGATAATAGATTGATGTTTATTATGTTGGCATTATTCATAAGAGAGAGACTAAGTTTACAAAGAATATCGAATGAATAATTGGAGAAAATATAATAAAGCGCTTATACCTTTGACGCCACCTCATATAGAGGTGGATGACAGAGATATTGATAAAAAAATAATCGAGACTAATTCATATTTTGCTCGATGGACTTCAGGTTTTGACCAAAAAGATAAATCAGAATTTTGGTATGTAATCTGTGACACTCCACTGCAACTTAAGGATTATAGTAGAAACACTAGAAGCAAGATTAGAAGGGCTAATAAAAAATTATATGTAAAGGAAATTGATGTTGAGTTTATTTCAGATAATGCATATTCTATATATCAAAAGGCNTTTAGTAGATATGAATCATTATCTTTTCCANNAGATAGAGATACTTTTNTAAAAGATTTACAAGATTTAGAAGGAGATTGGCAGTTTTGGGGTATTTTTTTGAAAGAAAATGATCAATTAGTAGGGTATAGCCAGAATAAGATTATTGATGATTATTGCGATTATTCTACTGTTAAGTTCGATCCCTCATATCTGAGATATTATTCTAGTTACATCTTGTATTATGAGATGAATNAATATTATTTAAATCAGAATTCTTTTAAATATGTGAATATAGGGGCTAGAACTTTGTTGCATAAAACAAATACCCCAAGATATCTTATAGAGAAATTTGGTTTTAGAAAAGCTTATTGTACTCTACATCTAGAGTATAGATATATCTTTAAATTAATAGTTAAATTATTATATGTATTCAAACCCTTTTTTCACTTTCTAAAATGGAATTCTTTCTTTAATAAGATTTATGGAGTATTGCTTCATGAAAAGATAAAAAGATCATTTGCTTTTNATTTAATAGATAAGTTACAACCGATCATTATTATTGGAGCAGCTAGATCTGGAACNCATCTAATCGCTACAACCATCAAAAAGAATATAGATTGTATTTATCTTAATGAAATTAATGACCTTTGGAAAAAGAGATTCCCATTTTTAGAAATAGATGAAATAGATGAGNATATAATCACTCCTAATAAGGTGAAGCTTATTAGACAAGATTTTAGAAGATTACTTAAAGGAAAAGACTCTTCTTTCTTATTAGAAAAGACAGCTGCTAATTGTTTAAGATTAGAATTGGTTAACAAGGTTTTTCCAAATACCAAATTCATACATATCTTAAGAGACGGAAGAGATGTTGCTGTTTCTACTAGAAGAAAATACAAGGGAGATATCAGAAAGATATCTAGTAATAGGAACTTAGAAAATCAAGAANGAAGAAGATTTAGAAACTTTTTTCATGAAATATACCACAAAATTAATAATGGATTAACTTTATTAATGTTGATATCAAATTCATTAAGATANCTAAGAATGAGTCTTGTATTATTAGGANTAAAAAAGNGGGATTTTTGGGGTCCAAGATTTAAAGGTTTTAGAAAATTATATCGTAACGATACATTAATAGAAGTTGCTTCAGAACAATGGAAATATAGTGTAAATTTAATCTTAGACTTTATTGNAAAAAATCCAAATAAAGATATATTAACTTTAAAATATGAAGATTTAATTACTTCGCCTAATACAGTGATTAAAGAAACTATGGAATTTATTTTAGACAAGAATTTTAGAGAAAATGAATTAATACATGACATCAAAACAAGCGGTTTTGAAACTTGGAAAGGTGTTCTAAATGAGAAGGAGGTATTACTAGTAAATACTAGAATATCAGATTTATTAAAACAATTAGATTATGAGTAATCTTGTTTCCATAATAACTCCCTCTTATAATTCCTCAAAATTCATTAAGGATTGTATAGATTCTGTTATCTCTCAAACATTTCAGAATTGGGAGATGATTATTGTAGATGATTGTTCTAATGATAATTCTAGAAATATTATATCTAATTTTTCAGAAAAAGATGAAAGAATAAAATCTATTTTTTTGGAAGAAAATATTGGAGCCGCTGCATCTAGGAATGTTGCTATAAGGCAAGCAAAAGGAAAATATATTGCTTTTTTGGATTCGGATGATATTTGGAAAAAAAATAAATTAGAAAAGCAGATTTCATTTATGAATGAAAAGGATATTGCATTTTCATTTACAAGTTATCAGACAATTTCAGAAGATGGAAAAACCAAACATTCAGTAATTACAGCTCCTAAGAAGATGTGTTATCATTCTTATTTAAAAAACACAATTATTGGTTGCCTTACTGTAATTATTAATAAAGAAAAGACCGGAGATTTTAAGATGCCAAATATTCGATCTTCACATGATATGGCACTTTGGTTACTGATTATGAGAAGAGGGTTTTTTGCATACGGTTTAGATGAGAATTTAGCGTATTACAGAATCGTTTCTACATCAAATACATCAAAAAAATGGAAGGCGGCAAAAGATGTTTGGGATGTGTACAGAAAAGTAGAGAATCTAAATATCATATATAGTACTTATTGTTTTATAGGATATGCTTTTAATGCAATAAANAAGAGAATGTCATGATAAAAAGAATTTTTGATTTTTCTTCTTCATTACTTGGATTGGTAATTTTATTTCCATTATTAATTTTAATNTCTTTTGCTATAAAAATTGGTTCCTCAGGACCCATACTGTTTTCACAGAAGAGAGTTGGTAAGGATGGGAAACAATTCATTCTAATTAAATTTAGGTCTATGATGATAAATCAGCAGAGTAACAATACTGCTACCTCTAAAGGTGATGACAGAATAACTACAACAGGAGTTTTCTTAAGAAAATATAAATTAGATGAACTGCCTGAATTATGGAATGTATTGAAAGGTGAAATGAGTTTAGTTGGGCCAAGACCAGATGTCCCTGGTTATGCAGATAATTTGAAAGGAGAAGATAGAANANTATTANAANTACGACCTGGAATNACAGGAATGGCTAGTTTGAAATATGCGAATGAAGAATCAATTCTATCTGAACAAGAGAACCCTCAGAAATATAATGATGAGGTTATTTTCCCCGATAAAGTAAAAGTAAATTTGGAATATTATGAAAATCAAACTATTTGGTTAGACATTAAGATTATCTTTGCGACAATCTTTAGAACATCCTATTAAATGGAAAATAAAAAAATATGGCTTTCATCTCCTCATATGGGAGAAAATGAATTTAAGTATGTAACCGAGGCATTTGATTTAAATTGGATATCTCCTGTTGGTCCACATTTAAATAAATTCGAAGAAAAGTTATCGGAAATTTCTGAAGGAAAAGATGTTGCAGCGGTATCTTCAGGAACTTCAGCTATACATTTGGCATTAATATTATTAGGAATTAAGAATGGGGATGAGGTGCTTTGTTCTTCATTTACTTTCTCTGCATCAGTAAATCCCATTGTTTATCAGGCAGCAACTCCTATTTTTCTAGATTCTGAGTTAGATACTTGGAATATGAGTCCAGAATTCTTAGAATTAGCAATAAAAGACAGAATAACAAGAGGCAAAAAACCAAAAGCAATTATTTTGGTTCATTTATATGGTATGCCAGCAAAGATGAATGAGATTTTAGAAATTGCAAATAAATATGATATTCCAATTATTGAAGATGCTGCTGAAGGTTTAGGATCTACTTATTTTGGGAAACCTCTTGGTTGTATGTCAGATTTTGGAATTTATTCTTTTAATGGAAATAAGATAATTACAACTTCAGGTGGTGGAGCTCTTATTAGTTCGGATTCTGAAATGATTAATAAAGCAAAATTCTTAGCTACACAAGCTAGAGATGATGCTCCTCATTATGAGCATACTCATATAGGGTATAATTACAGGTTAAGTAATGTTTCTGCTTCTATTGGTCTAGGCCAGTTAGAAGTTTTGCAAGATAGAGTAAAAAAAAGAAGAGAGATTTTTAATTTTTATAAAACACAACTTTCTGAGATTAAAGAAATTTCTTTTCCGGATGAAATAGAAGGTTTCTATTCAAATAGATGGCTAACAACAATTCTAATTTCTGAAGATTCAAAAATTACTAAAGAAGAATTAAGATTGTTTTTAGAAAAGGATAAGATTGAATCTAGACCACTTTGGAAACCTATGCATATGCAGCCAATTTTTAAGGAATATCCTGCTTATGGAGGAGATAATTCGGAATATTTATTTAAATATGGACTTTGTTTACCATCTGGTAGTAATATGTCTGATGAAGATTTAATTAGGATTGTAAATAAAATAAAACAAGCTTTTGAAAACTAGAATGTTAACATTAGACAGACGTTATAAACAGATAATTACATTATCTTTTGATGTAATTATATTAGTTTTTTCTTTATGTTTTGCTTTTGTCTTGCAATCTGATAATTTTGTTGGTAAACATATGATTAATAATTGGTGGTTAATGATTGCGGTGCCAATTATTGCAATTCCTATATTTATAAAAACAGGATTGTATCGATCTGTGTTACAATATACTGGAGTAAAAGTTATCACAACTTCTATTCAGTCTATTACAATCACTTGTGTCATTGTAACTTTTATATATTATTATGGAAGAGGGTATTTCCTTGAAATCAATCATGTTTTACCAAGATCCATCATTATTATGTTCTGGTTTATTTCCAATACTTTTATAATTACTTCAAGATTTTTATTAAAAGGGATGATATATTCTTGGGACACTAGCGTTAATAAAAGAAAACAAACGATTATTTATGGAGCAGGAAATGCTGGAATTCAACTTGTTGAGAGCTTAAAAAAGAGTATTGATTATGCTCCAGTTGCTTTTATAGATGATAATAAACAAAAGCACGGGACAATTATTAATTATATTCAAATTTTTCCTTTTGAAAATTTAGAGAAAGTAATAAAAAAGTTTGATGTTAAATTAATTTTACTTGCTGTCCCATCTGCTTCAGCAAGTAAGAGAGTAGAGATTCTAAAAAAATTATCTAAATTTCCATTAGAAGTAAAGGTTTTGCCTTCATTAGATAATATTGTAAATGGAGAGGTTACTATAGATAGTATAAAAGAGGTTCAGGTTGAAGATATATTAGGTAGAGATGCGGTTGTACCTAAGGACAGTTTGTTAAAGAAGAACATAAAAGGAAAAAATATATTGATAACTGGTGCTGGAGGAAGTATTGGTTCTGAATTATGCAGACAAATACTAAATTTAGGACCAAAAAAGATTGTGCTTTTTGAAAACTCAGAATTTAATTTATATACTATAAATCAGGAATTGTCACAAAGTAGAAAAAGGTCTGAGATAATACCAAAACTTGCTACGGTTGCTAATTTTCATCAGATAAATAAGGTGATTTCTGATAATCAGATAAATACGATTTTTCATGCAGCAGCATATAAACATGTTCCTATGGTAGAAATGAATATTTCAGAGGGTGTTTATAACAATGTAGTTGGAACTTATAATGTAGCTAAATCTGCAATCGAAAACAAAGTAGAGAACATGCTATTAATTAGCACTGATAAGGCGGTTAGACCAACTAATGTAATGGGTGCTTCAAAAAGGTTTTCAGAACTTGTTCTTCAAGCTTTTTGTGATAAAAATTCTTCTACTTGTTTTTCAATGGTACGATTCGGAAATGTATTAGATTCCGCTGGTTCTGTTGTACCTCTTTTCAGAAAACAAATAAAAGAAGGAGGTCCTGTTACAGTAACTCATAGAAATATCACAAGATATTTTATGTCAATTCCTGAGGCGGTTCAATTAGTTTTGCAAGCTGGAGCTATGGCTAAAGGAGGAGATGTATTTGTTCTGGATATGGGAGATCCAATCAAAATCTTGGATTTAGCATATAGAATGATTCATCTGAGTGGATTAAAACCAATTGACAATGAGAATCCGAATGGTGATATAAAGATTAAATTTACTGGTTTAAGNCCAGGTGAAAAACTCTATGAAGAACTATTAATTGGTGATGATGTNATTCAATCTGAACACCCAAGAATTATGCAAGCAAGAGAAGAAAAATTAACTTTAGATATTNTAGAAAANAAGGTATTAGAAATTTCTAATTTTAGAGAAAATCAAGATGATCTTGCTATAAAANACATTCTTTTAAAGAATGTAAACGGATATCATTCNCAANAAGAATGAAATTAGCAATATTAGGAACAAGAGGAATNCCNAATTNTTATGGAGGATNTGANCANTTTGCTCANTATCTATCNNANGANTTTNNAAGAAAAGGACATGNNGTTTATGTNTANAATTCNTCTNCACATCCNTATCAAGAAAAANTNTGGAANGGTGTNAANATAATTCATTGTAAAGATCCNGANGATANGATTGGTACTGCTGGTCANTTTATTTATGACNTAAATTGCATTTTAGATTCNNGAAAAAGAAATTTTGATATTATTCTNCAGTTAGGGTANACATCAAGTTCNGTTTGGNACTGGTTNTTTTCGAAANAATCTGTCATTATCACAAATATGGATGGCTTAGAGTGGAAAAGAAGTAANTATTCAAAATTAGTTCAGAGGTTCCTGCTTTATGCNGAAAGATTAGCNGTGAAATATAGNGATTNTCTNATNTCAGATTCAGTTGGAATTCAAANNTATTTAAANAANAAATATTCANNAGATTCNAAGTATATTCCATATGGAGCNAATCTTATTTCAGATATNGATGATAGTATTCTGAANGAGAATAATCTTNTCANTAATAGTTATAATATGTTAATTGCTAGGATAGANCCAGAGAATAGTATTGAAACTATANTACAATCAGTTTTAGAATCNGANACAAAAAGAAAATTTTTGGTGATTGGGAANACTCANAATAAATATGGNCAATACATAAAACAGAAATTTAATGATGATAGAATAATATATTTAGGATATGTTTCTGGNATTAAGAAATTAGATACTCTTAGAAAGAATTCAAATCTTTATTTTCATGGGCATACTGTTGGAGGAACAAATCCATCCTTATTAGAAGCAATGAGTTCTCATGCATTAATTTGTGCTCATGATAATGAATTTAATAAAGCNATTCTGGGAAATGATGCTTTTTACTTTAGCTGTAAGAAGTGTATTATTCCTTTATTAAATCAGTCAGAAATAATTGAAAGAAATAATTTTATATCTAATAATGTTGAGAAAATAAAAAAAAATTACTGCTGGGAGAAAGTAATTTCTGATTATGAGAGTTGTTTAATTTCGTCTTTAAAAGAATAATTCTAAGTATATTTGCTGAAAACCTTGAAAAATGAGAAATACAGATAGAAAGATTTGGTTTTTCCTTNGTTCAGNAGATATTATCTTAATTAATTTCGCATTTGTTTTAGCTTATTTCCTGAAATTTGATACAATTGAATTAAAAGAGAACTATATTTTCTTGTTGTTATTTTTCAATTTTTCATGGATATTAGTTTCAGCAATGTTTTCTCTTTATAATTTTTCTAGAGTAGAACATTTAGAACATATTGTAACTAATACTATAAAAGCAGGGGTTACACATGCATTAATAATTACAGCATTATTATTTAGTATAAAAGCTTCCGAACAGTTTAGCAGGGAGTTAATATTATATACCTATATAATAGATTTCATTGTAGTAATTCTATGGAGGTTTGTTGCATTGGCTTTTATTAAAAGGTATAGAGNTTCTGGTTATAATTATCGGAGAGTTGTTTTGGTTGGCACTGGAANTNTATCGCATCAGATGTATAAATTTTTTCAGTCATCACAATCTCATGGATTTAAGTTACTATCAGTTTTTTATTATCAGGAAGCTAAGGAACATTATGATTTTTCTAGCGTAGATTCTAAAGATATATCTGAATTAGAAGAATTTTGTATTGATAATAAAATAGATGAAATTTATTATGCTATGGGAATGAATGAAGATAATATGATTCATAATTTAATTTCTTTCTCAGATAAAAACATGATAAGATTAAGAATTTTNCCAGATTTCAGTTCTTTTCTCTCTAGAAAAATTCATGTTAATTTCTATGGTTCATTGCCAGTAATTACACTTAGAGATGAGCCTTTGCAGGATGAAATGAATAGAATGTATAAACGAATATTCGATCTTGTTTTTTCACTATCTGTTATTCTACTTATTGTTCCTATAGTATTTCCAATAATCGCTATTATTATCAAATTAACATCAAGAGGTCCTATATTTTTTAATCAGATTAGATCAGGAGTTAATAATAAAGATTTTATTTGTTATAAATTTCGTTCAATGGAGGTCAATACAGATGCTGATGAACTTCAAACTACAAGAAACGATCCAAGAATTACTATGATTGGAAAGTTTATTAGGAAAACAAATATTGATGAATTTCCTCAATTTTTTAATGTATTATTTGGTGATATGTCAATTGTTGGACCAAGGCCTCATATGATAAAACATACAGATGAATATTCAAAATTGATTGANGATTATATGGTACGTCAGTTAGTAAAGCCTGGTATCACTGGAGCTGCTCAAGTTTATGGATTTAGAGGTGAGACAAAAACCACTGAAGACATGAAAGATAGAGTAGAGTATGATATTTGGTATTTAGAGAATTGGTCTCTTTTACTTGATGTAAAACTAATTTTCCTAACATCCTGGAATATGATCAAAGGGCAAAAAGAAGCTTTTTAAAGATCTATCTTATCTCCATCTTTATAAGCAACAATATAAGCATCTAGATAACCTTTTTTCTTCATTTCTTTTTGATATTCTATTGCTTCATCCAGAGTGAAATACATTCCAGAAAGATAAGCAGTAATTCTTTCGTTTATTGGCACAGTAATTAAATAGGGTTCATCAAACATATCTGCCGGAGCTTCATATTCTCCATATTTTCCCAAATGAATTCTAAATACATATTCGTTTTCAACACCCATTTTTATTTGCTCTTCTCTATCAAAAGAACGAATCAATTCATCTCTTCTTTTTTCGAATAATTTCTGATATTTTTCAGCTTTATTCTCATCACCTAGTTCTTTGTAAATATAGGATAAGTTTTGGTAAGGATTTAAGTAAAGTTTATCGTGCCTTATTGTTAGTTTAAATAATCTGATTGCATCTTTTAGAAACCTAGATTGTTTTGCTTTTGCAATCCATTTGTCAGATCCAGGATTTAATCTGATTAACATTTTTGTTGAATAGTCATAATTTGCAACAGCCATATTATATGTCCAATCTCTTGATTTTTCAAGTTCTTCTGAATCATACAATTTATTTGTAATATTTCTAAGATTCCGTTTAACTTGACCTAATTTATTTTTCTCTCCAGTACATAAATAAGCTATAGTAAGTTGACCTCTTGAGAAATTAAGTCCGTGATCTTTTATTTTAGCTCTCTTTAATGTCTTTTCCGCAAGTTTTAATTCTTCAATCGCATTATCGTAATTCTTTCTTGCAAGGGCATTCACTCCATTATTATATGCACCAATTCCTTCTTGAACAAGTTGCATTGATCTATCTTTAATTTGTGAAACTTTATTAAACTGAAGATTATCATCATCTTTTACAATATTAAGTGTTGTAATATTCGGTCTTATACCTTCAAAAATAAATTCTTGTAGATCTGATTTATCGTTCTTATCTACTTTACCTTTTCTCTTGTTTCTCTGTTCTTTTCTTATTAGTCTTGATTCAGCAATTTCCATTTTATCCCTTACTTTATCTGCATTTGACTTATTCCCATTATTTCTGTGAATAGCTTCTAAAGTAATGTAGGACTGAAAATAGTTTTCATCTAGTCGGATAGCTAAGGTTAAGTTAGAAACAGCTGCGTCATATTCTTTTATCATGTTATTAGATATTGCAAGATTATACAACCATTCTTTTTCTTTTTCTATTTTAGAGGTAACCAGACTGATATATCTGCTTGCAACTGCAAAATCTTTTTCTTTACCTGAACTAGCATAACAAAGAGCTTGATTAATATTTATGTAGTTGTAATCNTCTTGAGTTATTTTTGCTCTTTTATAACTCTTTCTAGCAAGTGAGAATCTTTCAATTGCTCTAGAGTAATTGTTGTTTTTCATCATCTCTATTCCTTCATTGTATAGAGAGTTTCCTTCATTAAGTTTTTTTACTGAATTTTTTGACATGTCTTTTGTGGGTACTAATTTCTCAACTCCAGAAATTACTTCCCATGTAAAAGGTTTCATATTATCTGAACGATTTAAACTATCNATTGTAACTTTTGCATTTAGTGAATTTAATGATGTTAATACAGATATTACTAGAAGAAGACTGAATTTTGATATTTTCTTAAACATATTTTTAAGTTTCTAATTTATATTTGCCAAATTAAGTATTTATTTTTAATTTATTGCAAAATGATTTTGTGGTTAATAATAGTTTGATTGTTAATAAGTTGAATTAGATAAATTCCTTTTGAAAATTTAGTCATATTTATTTTTTCAAAGTTATCGTTAAAAAGTTTATAATCAATAGTTTCAACAACTTCTCCGAAAACATTTAATATATNAATGTCTGAATNTATTTNTACTTTTGATTCAATAGTAATCCATGAATCTGTGGGGTTTGGATAGANATTTAGATGAGAACTTATATCTTCAANAGCGTCAATAATAATATTAAATTCTTTTACCTCTGATTCCCCATTACATCCGTTATTATCAATAACTTTAACAGAATAGTATCCACTAGTATTAGGAGTATAGTTTTGTGCCGTTGCTCCTAGAATATTATTTCCGTTTTCATCTATCCATTGATAAGAAAGGAAACCTGCAGTAGCTTCTAATGTAGTTCCGTTTATAGTAATCATAACAATTACAGGGTTGTTTAGTTCCGTAATAATTACAGAATTTGTAGCTAAACAATTGTTATTATCAGTTACTATAATATTTACTAGACCTGCAGCGAGTCCAGTTATATTTTGTGTTGTCTCTCCATTACTCCATAAGTATGTGTATGGGCTAGTCCCTCCAGAAACAGAATCTACCCATGCAGATCCATTACTATCTCCATAACAGATTATATCTGNTGAATTTAATATTACAGANAAACTGTCTGGTTCAGTAATTCTTANCATAATAGAATCAGTACAACCATTTGCATCCATAATTATATATCGTGATATGCCAGCAGTTAAATTTGAGAATATATTACTACTTTGAAATGATTGTCCATTATTATCATCATAAGAATATGGTGAAACTCCTCCTCCTAATGTATCCACATTAATTTCAATTGATCCATCAGTTAATCCATAACAACTAATATCAGTGATTTTGGCTGAGATATTCATAGAATCATTTTGAATAATCAGAACAGAATCAGAAATAGAACATAAATTAAAGTCAGTCACATTAATATAATGAACTCCTGCAGGCAAGTTAGTGCTAGTAGATGAAGAATTATTATCCCAAAGATAAGTATATGGTAAAATTCCTCCATAAGTAAAGGCAGACGCTTGAGATGTACCTCCATAACAAAGAACGGTATCTGCACTTGTAATGATTTGCAATTGCGTTGGTTGATCAANAACAATCGTAGTATNAACTGAACTTGTAGTATCTGAGAGAGTNAATTCATAAGTTCCTGCACATAAACTATCTAAATCTTGATCTGTAGAACTAAATCCATTTGGACCTGTCCAATTATAAAAGTATACTGAATCTCCACCATTTGCTGTAATATTAATTTGTCCATTACACTCTCCAAAACAAAGTAAATTGACTATCGCATCAATAGAAACATTAAGTGATGTAGGTTGATCTACAAAAATCGTATTAGAATTAGAACAATTTAGTGAATCAGTAACAATAATANTGTAATANCCATAATATAGTGATGAAATATCATCAGTATTCGAGGAATATGCATTAGGACCACTCCAATTATAGGTATAGTTNCCAACCCCACCATTTGATGAAGTNTAGATNTCNCCATCATTTCCATTATAAACACTAACATCTATTACAGAGTCGGTAATAATTGTAATTTCAGATGGTTCCATAATAGTAACGGATCCTGAATCTATACATAGGTTAGAGTCGGTTACTATATATGTATATGTTCCAGAGGAAAGCATCATAGGGTTATTTCCTCCCCAGTTCTCAATTAATGTTCCAGTACCACCACTTAATGTAAGTATAGCTGTTCCATTATCCCCTCCATTACAACTTACGTTTGTAGCAGATAATGTAGCAATTATTAGCGTAGGTTCTGTAATAATAACAGATCCTGAATTTACACATTGATTAGCGTCAGTGATTGTATAATCATAATTAGAAGCACTTAAAGTATAGATATCCTCTGCAACATTAAAATATCCATTTGATCCTATCCATGTTGTAGAATAATTTCCAATTCCTNCAGTAATATTTAAATCTATAGAACCGTTATTTTCTCCATTGCATGAAATATTATATCCATTATAATCTGAAATAGTAGCAGTTGCCGATAAGCTATCTGGTTCTGTTATAGTAATTGTATCAAAATGCAAACAACCATTTATATCCATTACAGAGTAAGGATAAACTCCTGCAGGCACCCCAATTGGAGTAACGAACGTATTTAACCCATTAGGTAGTGGGTATATGTAAGTTGTCCAACTTAATAAATAATCTGTAACACCTCCACTAAATATTACTGTGGCTGAACCTGTACTATCTCCATTACAAAGAACATTTGTAGTGGAGTAAACAGAGGAAAGTTCAGATGGCTCACTTAAAGTAATGCTATCAACTAAAAAGCATCCAATAGAATCCGTTATGGTAACAGAATACAGACCAGATGATAAGTTTGAAATATTTTGAATAGTATCTCCATTAGACCAAGAGTAAGTTATATTTCCATTACCTCCAGTAGAACTTGCGATAATACTACCGGTACTATTTCCAAAACAATCAATGTTATATCCATTATTTGAAGAAGAACTTAAAGATAATGATAAACCGTTTGACGGCTGATTTACTGTAGTACTATTAGTGTCATTACATCCGTTTGAATCTGTAATTAAGACAGAGTAATTTCCAGCTGGAAGAAGGGAGATATCCTNAGTTGTATCATTATTATTCCAAAGGTAAGTATAAGGTAAAGTTCCTCCAATAACCGTTAAATCAATACTACCATTTGTAATTAAACAAGATGTTAAATGATTAGGTGATATTATAGAACTTAATGATGAAGTAGGTTCTGTTAACGTGATAGTTTCTGTTGTTGTACATCCTTTTGTGTCTGTTACTAATACAACATATGATCCAGCAGCTAAACCACTTAGGTCTTCAGTATTATATGGTCCACCAGGTCCTGTCCATGCAAAGGTGAATGGTAAGGTTCCTCCGTTCACTGTTAGGTTTATAGATCCAGTATTGTCATTAAAGCAAAGTAAGTTTGTTCCACTAATAGAAGAAGTTAGTGTAGTAGGTTCTGTAATAGTAACAAATCCTGAATCTACACATAGATTAGTGTCGGTAACAGTATAATTATATGTTCCAGCAGCAAGAGCCATAAGGTTAATCCCGCCCCAATCTTCAGTTAATATTCCAGAGCCACCATTTAATGTAAGTACAGCTGTTCCATCATTTCCTCCATTACAGCTTACGTTTGTAGTAGATGAAGAAACAGTTATAGCAGCAGGTTCTGTAATAATTATTGTATCAGTGTTAGTTGAACAATTATTTGAATCGCTTACTATGCACCAATAGGATCCTGCATTGAGACCTGAAGTAATATTTGTTGTATCTCCATTATTCCAAAGGTACGTTATAGAAATAGTAGATGCGTTAATTACCAATGAATAATCTTCAGTGGCACCCCACCAGATAGTACTATCGCATGGACCAAAGGCCATTGTTGATGGACTATTGTATGATTGATTGTTAGATACTATTCTCATTCTTGTATTACCACTTATTGCTGAAGAAGGAACTGTAAAGGAAAAATTATTAGTTGATGGAGTTACATTAGGACCTATAGTATAGACCTCTTCATTAGCATCATCAAAATCTCCATCTATATTCCAGTCGATAAAGATTTTTGCAGCATCATCCCAACCGAAATTTTGCACGCACCAACCTAAATCAACACTCATATTGTAGCTTTGTCCAATAGTAAGATTTGTACTCATTGCTGTGTAATCTTCATACGTATCACAAGATCCTGAAGTATTATTACTAATTGAATCACCATCTCCTATTAACTGAACAAAGTCTATTGTTGAATAAGCACTATCTGATGGTCCTGAGCTACAGTAATTTCCTGTAAAACCACCGCTACCTCCACCTCCGCTATTAACTATTACTTCAGCACTACCATTTGCTAATCCATTACAACTAATGTTTTCTCCACTAACTGTAATGTTATTTAAAAAAGTAGAACAAGGATCTATATAGCTTAAAGAAACAGTATCTTGAGGACTTAAAGAACCAATCTTATTTCCTGAAGGATCTACTTCAAAAGTTTCCCAATATGCAGTGTAAATGCCGTATTGTGCTGTTCCAGGGGGGTTGCTAAATTTTACTTTGATGATTAGAGTATAGTTCCCAGAAGAAGGTAAAATATATCCAGTTGAGTCCCCTGCATTTTGACTCCAGAATCCTTCTGCATTTCCATTTGAATTAATAGTGTAAGGAATATTTATTCCACCAGGCTGTCCTGGAATATTCCATTTTATTGTAATATCTCCTTGCTGAATGTTTCCAGCAGAACAAGATACTTCAAATTCTGGTCTAACTCTAACTTCACATCCAGTATTAATCATCTGTAAGGTGTCATATGACCATTGATTATAAGCGGTCACAGGATTTGGCAAGAAAACGCTTATGTTTTGCTGAATAGAAGTTGCTCCATCAATTCCAATTGTACCGGTTAAGGTATCTGTACATCCCGCACTGTCTACATATATTACAGTGTATGTTCCGGCTAGAACTCCACTTAAGTTTTGAGTTGTATCTCCATTGTCCCATGAAAAGGTATATGGACTTGAACCTCCATTTATAGTTAAAATCGCACTACCATCCATTAATCCACTACAGCTTGCGTTTGTAGTAGAAATTGATGAGGTGATATTACAATTAGTTTGAGAAAATGTAAGTAATACACTAGAAAGTAATATAATTGTACATAGATTTTTTTTCATACCTTTACTTAGATTTTTTTATTGCATCTCGCAAATATACATTTTTTTAAGTTTATATATTAATTATGTACGGTAATTAACATTTTTTGTTTATGAAGATTTTATCAGAAAAAAATCCAAAATTTTAAAAGAGATGTGAACGGATATTTTTTGTATATTAGCTTTTCCAAATTTATTATTTTACTATTAATTTACCACTATATTATGAAAAATTTTAATGTACTTACAACTCTTTTATTTTGTATTTTTTTTGTGAACATTTCAATTTCACAAACTGTAAAAAAACAGCAAATTAATAAAGAACTCCTTACTAACAATACAAAAACAGATCCTAATATTAAATCTGCAGATGTTTTATCAGATGAGCAGAAAAGTGTTTCATTAATTCAAAAGAAAACTCAAAAACTAAAAAAAATAGATTTCAACATAGAATCTTCAAAAGTAAAGATGATAAGTCCATCCAATGTTGTCCCTAACACAACTCAAGGAAAGAATATCCGTATAAAAAAAGGTAATTTAAATGGTCAACAGAAAAAACACAAACCTAAACCTAAACAAGTTCAAGATGAATAGAATTTTTACAAACTTTTTTTCTTTTTTATGCATATCTATGTTTTGTACTCTAACAACACAGGCTCAATCTAGTTGTTGTAATTCGTCGCAATATGGTTCTGCTACAGCTCCAACTTCTGGAGCTACAGCAACTATTAGTACCTGTAATTTCCTTAGTGAATACAGTCCAATTTCCTCTGTTGTAGCTGGTTCATCTTAT
>PAKE01000008.1 GCA_002710495.1 Flavobacteriales bacterium | reverse complement strand
ACTCATCTTTTAATCCTATTTTTCTTATTAATCTTCTGCAGAAAAATATGACTCATCTTTTAATCCTATTTTTCTTATTAATCTTCTGCAGAAAAATATGACAGGAATCATTATTAATAAAAATATTCCTAATACGTAAAGATAACTAACATAGGATCTTGACGATATAGGAATGTCTTTTTCAAGTTTTATATAATCAACTATGGAAACTCTTTTTAATTCAGTAACCCATTTCTTTTCTAACTCATCATAACGAGTTTTTTCTCGTTTCTCCATATCATAATAACGACAATGTAACCTTTGGTTTTGATTACCTACAACATTATCTAAAACAAATATCTGTGGATAAGATTCTCTATCGCTCATTTTACGATTAACCCAAGCATTCTTCAAAAAAGAATCTACTTTCAACATGTCTTTTATATCTGGATTTAATAAGTTGTTTGCAGAAAAAGATGTATCAACTTCTTCATAAGATAGTGTATCTGAATCTCTATAAATCTTATAATCTGCAAGCTCAAATTGACGAATCACTCTTTTGTCCAAATTATAAGAATCAGCATATGCAATAAAAGTATCCCTAACCCTATTATTTCCAATAGAAAGAATAAGTATACTGATAATAGCTCCAATTCCGAAAACCATCAATCTTCTTAACATATTTCTAAATAGCTGTAATTATTAAATCTAAATCTTTGTAAGGAAAATTAAACATCTTACTTAACGTTTTATTTGTCATCATACCTTTAAAAGTGTACACTCCATTTCTTATTGCTTCATCTTTCTTCATGAGGTTTTTAACACCTCCTTCTTCCCCCATTTTTAATAGGATCTGAGAAATAACATTACAAATAGCAAAAGAAGAAGTACGAGCAACTCTTGAAGCAATATTCGGGACACAATAATGAACTATCCCGTGCTTATTAAAAATTGGTTTTTTATGTGTAGTTACTTCAGATGTTTCAAAGCAACCTCCATGATCTATACTAACATCTACAATAACAGATCCTTCTTTCATGTCTTTTACCATTGTCTCGCTTACAACACAGGGAGTTCTCCCATCTCCAGAACGTAAAGCTCCTATCACAACATCTGCTCTTTTAAGTGCTTTACTTAAACTTTTTGGTTGTATCAGTGAGGTACTTACATTTCTTTGCATATACTGATGTAATCGTCTTAATCTAGAAAAAGAGGAATCAAAAACTTTGACATTACAACCCAATCCTAGTGCTGTTCTACAAGCATACTCACCTACAGTTCCAGATCCAATAATTACAACATCTGTAGGAGAAAGCCCAGCTATACCTCCCAACATTAATCCTTTACCTAAATTTACATTGCTAAGATATTCTGAGGCGATTAATATAGACGTATTTCCTGCTATTTCACCCATACTTCTAAGTATAGGTAATTTTCCTTCTTTGTCCATAATATGTTCTATTGCAACTGATGTAATATCTTTCTTTATTAGTTCATTAAAATAGTCTTTATCTCTAGTATGCAACTGAATAGCAGAAATTAGTTGTTGTCCTTTTTTCAATAATTTTAATTCTTGTTTTGTAGGAGGCTCTATTTTTACAATTACATCTGACTCATATACCTCTTCTTTCGAGAAAACAATTTCTGCTCCTGCATCAGAATATTCTTTATCAGAGAAATTAGCTCCGTCCCCTGCATTATTTTCAATAATAATTTTATGCCCATTATGAGTTAATAATGATACCGAATCTGGTGATAGAGAGATTCTATTCTCTTGGAATGAAGTTTCTTTAGGAATTCCAATTGTTAACTTCTGAAAGTTTTGTTTTGCCTCCAACATTTCCTCTTTTGGAAGAATCCCAAAACTACCATAAATATTTTCTTTTTTCATAATTAAATAATTTCAATTATTCTTTGTTCATCACTTCTTGTGATCTGAACTTTTATAATATTTTCAGGAATTATCAAAGATATCTTTTCAGGCCATTCAATCAAGCATAAATTACCTTGATAAAAATATTCTTCATACCCAATGTCAAATGCTTCTTCTTCTTTTTCTATTCTATAAAAATCAAAATGATAAACGGACTCATTATTTTCAGTCAGATACTCATTTATTATAGAGAAAGTAGGACTACTTACCGTATCTTCAACTCCTAACTTTTTACAAATTTCTTTAATGAAAGTTGTTTTTCCGACACCCATTTCTCCATAAAAACAGATAATGTTGTTATCATTTATTAACTCTAATAAAGAAGTAGCAGCAAGTTCTAATTCCGAAACGCAATTTACAACAATTTTCATTATTCTTGTTTCGTTTTTAAGGTTACTACCGGAATTAACATTTCTTCTAAAGAAATCCCTCCATGTTGATAAGTGTTTTTATACAAATTTACAAACTGGTTATAATTATTTTGATATACAAAATACATATCCTCTTTTGCAAAAATATATTTTGAACTTACATTTTGTTTGGGTAAAAAATATTCTTCTGGTCTGTTTATAGTCAAAACATCATCTTCCTTATAACTCAGATTTTTACCTTGTTTGTACCTTAAATTTGAATTTACATTTCTGTCACCAATAACTTTTGATGGTTTATTTACATTTATTGTGCCATGGTCGGTAGTTATAACAATTTTCGCATTTTGTTTTGCAATTTGTTTCATTATATCTAGTAATGGAGAATGTTCGAACCAAGAAGCAGTTAACGAACGATATGCAGCATCATCATCAGCGAGTTCTTTTATTACTTTCATATCTGTTCTAGCATGAGAGAGCATGTCTACGAAATTATAGACAATCACATTGATATCATTAGATTTCATATTCGGAATTCTATTTACAACTTTTCTTCCAAAATCAATGTTTGTAATTTTAGTGTAGGAATGTTTTGCATCTCCTTTTCCTAACCTTTGTAGCTGATCTGAGAAGAAATCTTCTTCAAACATGTTTTTACCTCCTTCATCCTCATCATTCTTCCATTTATCAGGAAATCTTTTTTGTATTTCAGATGGTAATAATCCAGCAAAAATTGCATTTCTAGAATATTGAGTTGAAGTTGGCAGAATACTATAATACATCTCGTCTTTTACAACATCAAAATCTTTAATAATTATTGGTTCTATAATTTTCCATTGATCGTACCTCAAATTATCAATTATAATTAGATAAGTTGGAATTCTATCTTCCATTAAAGGTATTACCTTTTTTCTTACAAGATTATGAGACAGTAAAGGTGAATTCTCACCATTTATCCAATTTTTATAATTATTCTTTATAAACTTAAAAAATTGAGTGTTTGCTTCTGTTTTCTGCATGGATAAAATATCTTCCATACTTTTATCTCCTGATTTTTCTAATTCCAACTCCCAATATGTTATTTTTTTAAATATCTCTCTCCATTCATGTTTATTTAAATATGAAGATAAAGACAAACTAATATTCCTAAATTCCATCTGATAATCACGAGTTGTTTTTTCATCTACCAATCTACTTGTATCTATATTCTTTTTTATGGAAAGCAAAATCTGATTTGGATTTACAGGTTTTATCAAATAATCTGAAATTTTTGAACCAATTGCCTCTTCCATAATACTTTCCTCTTCATTTTTTGTAATCATTATTACAGAAAGATTTGCTTGTTTCTTCTTTATTAAAGATAATGTTTCTAATCCTGAAAGTCCCGGCATGTTTTCATCTAGAAAAACTAGTTCAAAATTCTTCTTTTCTAAAAATTCGAGAGCCTCATTTCCACTATTTACTGGAGTAATTTCATAACCTTTTTCTTCTAAAAATATGATGTGAGGTTTTAGTAATTCAATTTCATCATCTACCCAAAGTATTGATATCATCTTTTATATATTTAGTTTTACAAAAATCAAAAAATTATCCGTTATTTGCCCTATAATGCAAGAAACAAAAAAGAATAAGATTATTAACGATCCAATTTATGGTTTTATTACCTTAGAAAGAGGAATTGTTTTTGACTTAATAGAACATCCTTTTTTTCAAAGATTAAGAAGAATTACACAATTAGGACTATCTTATTTAGTGTATCCAGGAGCGTATCATACTCGTTTTCATCATGCTTTAGGATGTATGTTTTTGATAGAAAAAGCAATTCTTCAGATCAGAAATAAAGGACATGAGATTAGTTTTGAAGAAGAAGAAGCGTTAAAGATTGCCATTCTTTTACACGATATTGGTCATGGACCTTTTTCTCACGCATTAGAAAACAGTATAGCAAATAATATATCTCATGAAGATCTGTCTAAATTATTTATGGAAAAACTCAATAAGGAATTTGATGGAAAACTAAGTTTAGCTATGCAAATTTTTAATAATAAACATTCAAAAAAATTCTTACATCAATTAGTATCCTCTCAACTCGATATGGACAGATTAGATTACCTTAAAAGAGACAGTTTCTTCACTGGAGTTACAGAAGGAAATATCGGCACAGAAAGAATAATCAATATGTTAAATGTTGTAAATGATCAGCTTGTAATTGAGGAAAAAGGAATTTATTCAATTGAGAAGTTTCTCATTGCTAGAAGACTGATGTATTGGCAAGTTTATTTGCATAAAACAGTAGTTTCTGCAGAAAACACGTTAATTAAAATTCTGAAAAGAGCAAAACAACTAATTCAAAATGGAGAGGATATTTTCAGCTCTTCATCACTAAAGATCTTCTTAAAAAATAATTACACAATAGATCATTTTAAAAAAAATGATTTTATTTTAGAGAGCTTCTCAAAACTAGACGATCATGATATTTATTCCTGTATTAAAGAATGGTCTAATCATGATGATTTTATTCTTTCTTCACTTTCTGATAGAATATTAAATAGAAAACCATTAAAAATAAAAACTCAGAACGAAAAATTTTCAGAAGATAAAATTAACGAACTAAAACAAAAAGTTTCGGAAAAATACAATATATCTATTGAGGATACAAACTATTTAGTTTTTACAGGAAAGGTAAGTAATAACGCATATCAATACCATAAAACTCACATAAATATTCTAATGAAAAATGGAGAAATAAAGGATATTACTGACGCTTCTGACCAGTTTAATATTGACGCACTTAGCAAAACTGTAAACAAATATTTTCTTTGTTATCCAAAAATCTAAGAATTTATTAAATTTGCAAACATGAACTACACTGCTAAAGAAATATCAAATATTCTTGGAGGAACTGTTGAAGGTGATGAAACTGCAATAATTAGTTCTGTCTCAAAGATAGAAGAAGGAAAAGATGGAGATTTATGTTTTCTTTCTAATTCAAAATACAATTCCTATCTTTATTCATGTAAAGCATCCGTAATTATTGTAAATAACACTTTACAACTTGAAGACAAGGTAGATTCTACTTTAATACGAGTAGAAGACTCCTACATAGCTTTCTCACAATTACTGAATATATATAACAAAACCTCTTCTAAGAAATCTGGGATTTCAGAGAAATCTCACATATCTGATTCTGCAGAAATTGGGAAAGATTGTTATATAGCTCCATTTGTTCTTATTGGAGAGAATGTGATAATTGGGAATAATGTACAGATTCATCCTCATTGTTTTATTGGAGATAATGTGATTATAAAAAACAATACAACACTATTTTCTGGAGTAAAAATTTACAATAATTGTGAAATTGGAGAGGAAAATTATATTCATGCAGGAGCAATTATTGGTTCTGATGGTTTTGGTTTTGCTAACAACACTGAAGGTGACTATAAAAAAATACAACAAATTGGAAATGTTATCACTCATAATTTTGTTGAGATTGGAGCAAACACAACAATTGACAGAGCTACTTTAGGTTCTACAATTATCAATAAAGGAGTAAAACTTGATAATCAGATACAAATAGGACATAATGTTGAGATTGGAGGAAATACGGTAATTGCTGGACTGACAGCAGTTGCAGGGAGCACTAAGATAGGAAAAAACTGCATGATTGGAGGTTCTACCGCAATTGCTGGACACCTTAAAATTGGTGATAATGTAAGAGTAGCAGGACATACTGGAGTTGCCTCAAATATAAAAGATGGAAAAACAATTCAAGGTCAATATGCATTCGACCAAAAAGACTTCTTACGATCATACATCATTTTTAAAAGATTACCAAAAATGTATGAAACTCTTCAAAAAATTGAAAATCAACTTCAAAAATGATGGAGAAACAAAAAACTATAAAAAACTCTATTCAATTTTCTGGAAAAGGCATACATACTGGGTCTTTTGCCAACATGACTCTAATTCCCGCAAAAGAGAATAAAGGAATTGTTTTTGTCCGAACAGATAAAGATGATTTTGAAATAAAAGCAGATATTAATTTTGTTGTTTCTACTAACAGAAGTACTAACTTAGCCATTAAAGATATTCATGTAAAAACAGTAGAACATATTTTAGCAGCTATTTCAGGAAACAATATTGACAACCTGATAATTGAAATTGACAATGAAGAGATTCCTATTTTAGATGGTAGCGCTAGAGAATTCTCAGAGAAGATATCTGAAGTTGGTTTAGTTGAGCAAAACTCATACAAAAAAATATACAAAATAAATAAAGAGATAAGGTATTTTGACAAGGAGACCGGGAGTGAGATAATTGCAATACCTTCAGAAAACTTTCAATTAGATGTTACAATTGACTATAATTCTCAAACTCTTGGAGTTCAGAATTCTACCTTAAATAACATTTCAGATTTTACTAAAGAAATTGCTTCATCCAGAACATTTTGTTTTCTTCATGAGCTAGAAAAATTATTAGAGAAGAACCTTATAAAGGGTGGGGACATTAATAATGCAATTGTTGTTGTAGAAAATGATATAAACACTTCAAAGATTTCTAATTTAGCAAAACAATTTGACAAAGATACAATTAAAGTAAGTGAAGAGGGAATACTGGATAATTTAGAATTAAGATATGAAAATGAAGCATCCAGACATAAATTATTAGATGTTATTGGAGATTTATCGCTAGTTGGTTTTAGCATAAAAGGAAAAATAACAGCCACAAAACCAGGACATACTCATAATACTAATTTTGCAAAGAAGTTAAAAGATATAATAATAAAGGATATGAAAACTACATCACCAATTGTTAATTTTGACGAAAAACCGCTTTACAACAAAGAACAAATAAAAAAAATTTTACCTCATAGAGATCCATTTTTATTTATAGATGAGGTTCGTGATTTAGGAGATGACTTTATTATTGGAACAAAATTTGTTAAAAAGGAAGAAGATTACTTTAAAGGACACTTTCCAGGTTCTCCAGTAATGCCTGGAGTATTACAACTAGAAACTATGGCTCAAGTTGGAGGGGTGTTAATCTTAAGTACAGTAGAAAACCCCGAAAATTACCTTACTTACTTCATGAAAATTGACAATGCTAAGTTTAAACAAAAAGTTATTCCAGGAGATACTATTATTTTTAGATTAGAATTAATATCACCAATCAGAAGAGGGTTATGTCATATGCATGGTAAAGGATTTGTAGATGGAAAAGTTGTTGTAGAAGCAGATCTTTTAGCTCAAATATCAAAAAAATAAATAATGAATCAACCATTAGCATATGTACATCCGGGATCAAAAATTGATAAGAGTGTTGTAATAGACCCTTTTGTTACGATAGAAAACAACGTAATTATCGGAAAAGGAACTTGGATAGGTTCAAATGCAACTATCATGGAGGGAGCTAGAATTGGAGAAAACTGCAGAATTTTTCCTGGGGCTGTTATTTCCGCTATTCCACAAGATTTAAAGTTTAATGAAGAGGATTCTGTTGTGGAGATTAGAAATAATACTACAATAAGAGAATGCGCTACGGTAAATAGAGGAACTTCAGTAACAGGAAGAACTATTATTGGAGAAAATTGTTTATTAATGGCTTATTCTCATGTTGCTCATGATTGCATAATTGGAAATAACTGTGTCATTGTAAATGGAGTAGCTCTTGGGGGTCATGTAACTATTGGAGATTATGCAATCTTAGGAGGAAATTCATCAGTACATCAATTTGTTACTATTGGAAAACACACTATGATTTCTGGTGGTTCTTTAGTTAGAAAAGATATCCCCCCGTATGTAAAAGCTGCAAGAGAACCACTTTCTTTTATAGGGATTAATTCTATCGGATTAAGAAGAAGAGGATTTACAGAAGAAAAAATTACTGAAATACAGGATATTTACAGAATCTTATTTCAGAAAAATAACAACAACTCTCAGGCTATAATAAAAATAGAAACAGAACTAAAATCATCTCCCGAAAGAGACACAATAACTTCATTTGTAAGGAATTCAGGAAGAGGAATAATGAAAGGATATAAACAAAATTAAATATGGCTACTACAGCAGATTTTAGAAACGGATTATGTTTTAATTATAATGGAGATCCTTGGAAGATTGTATCATTTCTTCATGTTAAACCAGGAAAAGGACCTGCATTTGTAAGAACTAAAATCAGGAACCTAAATACTGGAAGATTATTAGAAAACACATTTACATCTGGAGTAAAAATTGATGTAATCAGAATTGAGAACAGGAAATATCAGTTTTTATATGCAAATGGAAATGATTATCATTTAATGAATAATGATGATTACGAACAAATAATTATGCAAAAAGATTCTATTGATAATGTCCAATTCCTGAAAGAAGGTGATAATGTAGAAGTTCTTTTTCATGCAGATGAAGGCATCCCTCTTTCATCACAAGTACCTTCTCATGTATTTCTGGAGATTTCATTTACTGAACCAGGAGTAAAAGGAAATACAGCTACTAATACTTTTAAACCAGCAAAAACAGAAACGGGAGCAGATATTCAAGTCCCTTTATTTATTAACGAAGGTGATAGAATTAAAATAGATACTGAAAAAGGATCTTATATTGAAAGAGTAAAGTAATAATGAAAAAACATAACTTCTCAGCAGGACCTTGTATTTTACCACAAGATGTAATACAAAAGGCATCAGAAGCAATAATTAACTTTAATAACGATAACTTATCTTTAATTGAGATTTCTCACAGGAGTAAACCTTTTATAGAGGTAATGGAAGAAGCAAGAAATCTTGTAAAAGAATTACTAGAAATACCAAACGGATATTCTGTACTTTTCCTTCAAGGTGGAGCTAGTTTGGAATTTTTAATGGTTCCTCTTAATCTAATGAAAGAAAAGGATGGAAAAGCAGCTTATACAAATACTGGTGCATGGGCAAAAAAATCAATTACTGAAGCAAAACAATTTGGAGAGGTAATAGTTGTTGGAGATTCTTCCGATAAAAACTACAATTATATCCCGAAAGGATACAAAACACCTTCGGATGTAGATTATTTTCATTGTACATCAAATAATACTATTTTCGGTACCCAAATGAAAGAATTTCCTGAGGTTCCATCTTTAATGGTTTGTGATATGAGTTCTGATATTTTTAGTAGAAAAATTGATGTAAGTAAATTTGATTTAATTTATGCTGGAGCTCAGAAAAATATGGGTCCAGCAGGAACTACTCTTGTTATTGTAAAAGATGAAATTCTGGGAAGAACAGGAAGAAAAATATCTACTATGTTAGATTACAATACTCATATCTCCAAAGATAGTATGTTCAATACACCACCAGTTTTTTCAATATATGTCTCCATGCTTACATTGCAGTGGATAAAAGATCATGGTGGAATTGAGTGGATTGAACAAGTAAATAATCAGAAAGCAGAATTAATATATACTGAAATTGACAGGAATCCACTTTTTGAAGGAGTTGCAAAACAAGAAGATAGATCAAATATGAATGTAACCTTCACTCTCAAAGATACTAATTTAGAAGAAACATTTAATCAAATGTGGAACGGGGCAGGAATTAGTGGATTAAATGGACACCGTTCTGTTGGAGGATACAGAGCGTCTATTTATAATGCCATGCCTATAGAAAGTGTTCAGGTTTTAGTTGATATAATGAAAAATTTAGAAAATATATAAAATGTCAAAAATATTAGCAAATGATGGAATTTCTGAATCTGGACAGGTAGCTCTAGAAGAAAAGGGATTTCAAGTTATTACTGAAAAAGTTGATCAAGAAAATCTTATTGAAACAATAAACAAAGAGGGCATTGAGGTACTTTTAGTTAGGAGTGCAACTACTGCCAGAAAAGAACTTATTGATGAATGTCCTAATCTGAAAATAATTGGCAGAGGAGGTGTAGGAATGGACAATATTGATGTAGAATATGCAAAAGAAAAAGGATTAGAAGTCTACAATACTCCCGCAGCATCTTCTTCATCAGTTGCTGAATTAGTTTTTGCACATCTTTTTGGAATGGTGAGATTCTTATATGAATCAAACAGACAAATGCCCTTAGAAGGAGACGAGAACTTTAAATCCCTTAAGAAAGCGTTTTCTGGAGGCAGTGAACTTGCTGGCAAAACTTTAGGGATTATTGGTTTCGGAAGAATAGGGCAAGAAGTAGCAAAAAGAGCAATCGGACTCGGAATGAATGTATTAGCTCATGACAAATATAATTCTGAAGCAAATATAACTTTGAATTTCTTCAATGGAGATAAAAAAACCTTTACAATAGAATCTACATCTCTAAAAAATGTACTAAAAGGATCAGATTTTGTCACACTTCATATTCCAAAGTTAGAGGATAAAGCAGTAATTGGAGCGGAAGAAATTGGATTAATGAAGGATGGTGCTGGAATAATAAATACTGCTAGAGGTGGTGTTATTGATGAAGACGCTTTAATGTTTGCTCTAGATAAAGGTAAATTAGCTTATGCTGCATTAGATGTATTTAAAAATGAACCGAATCCAAGTATTCATTTAATGATGCATAATAACATCTCTTTAACTCCTCATATTGGAGCTGCTACATTAGAGGCTCAAGATAGAATTGGTGAAGAACTAGCAGAAAAAATTATTTCCTACTTTAATAAATAATGGCAACTATTCGACCATTCAGAGCGGTAAGACCAACTAGAGATAAAGTAAATCTTGTAGCTTCTAGGTCTTATTTAAGTTATTCTGATGCAACATTAAAGGAAAAATTAGAGAATAACCCATTTACCTTTTTGCACATAATTAATCCCGATTATAAGCATAAAATAAAGAAAAATGGAACAGAAAAGTTTAATTTGGTAAAACAGAAATTTACTGAGTTTAACTCTGAAGGAACATTATTACAGGATGAAAAAAAATCTATTTATGTTTACTCTCAAAAAAAGAAAAATAAAACTTTTACTGGAATTATTGCTGCTGCTGCAGTTGATGATTATTTAAATGGAAACATAAAAGTTCATGAACAAACCATAACTAAAAGGGAGAAAATATTTAAGGATTATCTGCAAATTACAGGATTTAATGCAGATCCAGTGTTACTTAGTTATTCTGATAATAAAAATATTAATTTGATTGTATCTAACAAGATGTTAGAAAGGTCAGAATACGAATTTACTACTACAAATAAAGTCTGTCATAAATTATGGAAAATAGATGATAAGCAAATCATAAATAAAATAGTTTCTGAATTTAAAAATATAGAAGATATTTACATTGCAGATGGGCATCATAGGTCAGCTTCTTCATCCCTATTATGTAAAAATTTAAGAAAAGAAAATCCTAACTACAATCCGGACGGTAATTTTAATTTTTTTATGAGTTTTCTAATTCCAGAAAGTCAGTTAAATATAATTAATTTTAATAGACTTGTTAAACATACAAATGGATTTACTGAACAAGAGTTAATTTCTAAAATTGAGAAATCGTATTCGGTAAAAAATAAAGGGGGAAATATTTACTCTCCTATTTTCAAAGATGAAATTTCCATGTATTTGGAAGGAAAATGGTATTCTTTAATAGCCCATTCTAAAAAATATAATTCAACATTCCAGAGCTTAGACCCTTCTATTTTATCTGAAAATATCTTATCTCCTATTTTAGGAATTACAGATGAGAAAACAGATAAAAACATCACGTTCCTAGATGGAACTATTCCTCTTTTGGAAATTAAATCTAAAATAGACTCTGGAGAATATAAAGTAGCTTTTATTCTAAAACCAATTAATATAGATTCCTTAAAAAAGGTTGCTGATAACAATGAAATTATGCCTCCAAAAAGCACTTATGTAGAACCAAAATTAAGATCCGGACTTACTATTTACAAAATTTATTAAATGAATATTTCTGATAAAATTCAGAGTATCAAAAAGGAACTTCCTAATAACGTAACATTAGTTGCGGTATCCAAAACCAAATCAGAAGAAGAAATATTGGAAGCTTATAATTCTGGACATAAATTTTTTGGGGAGAATAAAGTTCAGGAACTTGTGGAAAAATACGAGAATCTTCCGAAAGATATAGAATGGCACATGATTGGTCATCTACAAAGAAATAAAGTAAAATATATAGCTCCTTTTGTAAGTTTAATTCACGGAACGGATTCTGAGAAACTACTAAAAGAAATAAATAAAAGAGCAAAACAGAATAGCAGAATTATCAATTGTCTTTTACAAGTTCATATAGCAGAAGAAAGTACAAAATTTGGATTTTCTTCTTCGGAAATTAATGATATTATGCAAAGATCTTCTGAATTTGAGAATGTAAACATTATTGGACTCATGGGAATGGCAACTTTTACAGATACTATTTCTCAAATTGAAAAAGAATTCTGTTCTCTACAACAGATTTATAAAAATCATACTAATTTTACTACTCTATCTATGGGGATGAGTGGAGATTATAAAAGTGCAATACAATACGGAAGCAACATGATTAGATTAGGAAGTGTTATATTTGGAAACAGAAATTATTAAAAAAATGAAAAAAGTTATTTCAACCCAAAAAGCTCCAAAAGCAATCGGACCTTATAGCCAAGCAATTTTAAGTGGAAACACACTTTATTGTTCCGGACAAATAGCAATAAATCCAAAAACAGGGGAATTAGTATTATCCTCTATTTCGGAGGAAACTCATCAAGTTATGAAAAATATATTGGAAGTTCTAAGGGCTGCAGAAATGGATTTTTCTAATGTAGTAAAATGTTCTATTTTTATGAAAGATATGGGAGAATATTCTGAGATAAATGATGTGTACGCATCTTACTTTTCAGAAAACCCTCCAGCAAGAGAAGCGGTAGAAGTCTCTGTTTTACCTAAAAATGTAAATGTAGAAATATCTGTAATTGCTGTGAAATAAATGGACTTATTTAAGGAAATACTAAAAGGAAATAAAGTAGCTCTTGCAAAAGGAATTACACTTTTAGAAAGTTCCTTAGAAACTGATATTATTTCTTCTCAAGAACTAATTTTGGATTGCCTACCTCATTCTGGAGATTCTATTAGAATCGGAATTACTGGAGTACCTGGAGTTGGTAAAAGTACTTTTATAGAAACTTTTGGCAAAATACTCACAGAAAAAGGAAGAAAAGTTGCCGTGCTTGCTATTGATCCTACTTCCGAAAAGACACATGGTAGTATATTAGGGGATAAAAGCAGAATGAATAAGCTTGCTGTAGATGAAAATGCTTTTATTCGTCCTTCCCCATCATCTGGAACTTTGGGTGGTGTGTCATCTAAAACAAGAGATAGTATTATTTTATGTGAGGCTGCAGGATTTGATGTTATTTTAATTGAAACGGTAGGTGTAGGTCAGTCAGAAACAATAGTTAATACTATTTGTGATTTCTTTTTACTATTAATGTTGGCAGGTGCAGGAGATGAATTACAGGGAATAAAAAGAGGTATTATGGAGCTTGCAGATATGGTTGTAATTACTAAATCAGATGGAGATAATCTGCAAAAAGCAAATAATGCCAAGCAAGAATACCAAATGGCTTTACATTTATTTCCTGCTTCCGAAAATGGATGGACTCCAAAAGTATCTGTTTGTTCTGCTTTGGAAGATACGGGTATAAAAGATATTTGGGAAACGATAAGTACCTATAACCAGCAAATGATTAGCAATAATTATAAAGATGAAAACAGAAATAAACAAAATGTTTATTGGCTACATCATATTATAAAAGAAGATTTAGGAAATAAAAAATACAACTCTCTTATTTTGGAAGGAAAACTAGATGAATTAGAAACTAAATTAAAAAAAGGGGGAACCATCAAGCAATTATTAGAGGGATTATCAATCTACTAATACAAACCAAAATTTATCCTGTTAATTTTGTAGGATCTCCTCCATTTGCAAAAATTGTAAATGCTATAAAACTTGATAATAAGAAAATAATCAATGACAATATAAAGCCAGTAATAGATAGGCCTTTTAACTTTTTATTGAATCCAATTGATCCAAAAACAACACCTAATAATGCCATTATAGTTGCAGCTAATGGATTGGATAATGAACCTAAACTAAGTAATGTAAAAGTTATGGAAAGAATACTCCAAATAGGTTGACTTTCCCCATAATTTGGAACTTCTACAGTTTCTACAACTTCTATTTGTTCTGTTTCCGTTACTGGAAAAGAAGCATAACTCACATTTGTAAGTGTTGTGATTGTAATTAGTAATAAAAGTAATTTTTTCATAACACAAAGAAAAGCAAATAAAAAGGAAGTATTTTGATAAGCATAATAAAAAGAAAAAGTCGGGTTAGCAGGATTCGAACCCTATATTAAAAACTACAAATCAAATCTTACTCAACAATTATCTTTCTCTCTACTGTTCCATCATCATAGATGTAAAATAGAGGAAAATTACTTTCCTCATTACTCTCACGACCTAAAACATCTGTTATCTTACTGAGAGTTCCTGTATTAAAGTTTATATCCTCCACAGAATTAAATATTATATTAACTAAAAGAGTTACTTCTTCTCCAACACATCCATTCACATCCGTTTCTAATACCGAGAAAGTAAACATGCCGGAATTAGTCCACTTTACATCTATTGAATTAGTTCCTTGTCCTGATTCTATGGTGCCTCCAAACAAAGTCCAGTTATATGTAGATCCAGATGTTGGATTAACAGAATAAGTGACGGTTTGGAATTGAGTAGGATTGATAGGGCCGGAAATAACTGAAGTATTTACTATACTATATACTGTAAAAGGAGGATTGGACACTCCAGGACATCCATTTAAATCTGTTACATTAACAGAATAAGATCCTCCTAATGTATTTACTGATATTTGCGGGCTTGTTTCTCCTGTACTCCAATTGAACGTAGAATAATTTCCTGCATCTAATGTAACTTGTCCATTAGGTAAACAGAGAGAATCATTACCTATAGTATTAATAAAGAAATAAAATGGAGATTGTAATGTTGCATTATAAACTGTAATAGTATTAGAAGTTGCTATACATCCTGTAGGATACGTTACATCAACAGTGTAATTACCCGCAACAGTTGCTACTAAGGTTTGGCTGGTATTTGGCATCATTGCACCATTATTGTACCATTGATAAGAAGCAAATCCNGAACCAGCATCTAAAGTAACAGACAAATTACCAGTACAAATAGCATATCCTGTGGTAGTTGCAGTAATTGTTGAAGGAGATATACTAACAGANGTGGTGTTGGATGTTCCTGTACATCCATTNCCNTCTACAACAGATAAACTATANTTACCNGTTGATGTAGTGNTAATAGAAGAAGTAGTTGNNCCAGTACTCCAACTATATGAACTAAAACCTAAAGGACCATCCATTACAACAGTATCACCTTGACAAATAAATACAGAATCAGGAGTGGATAAAGTAATTGGAATCACACCAGCATAAATAGTAATAGGATCTGATTGACAGCTAAGTCCGTTAGATGTCATACAATCAACATAATAAGTTCCAGGAGTATTTACAGTTAATACAGAATTTGTAGAAGCTCCATTACTCCAGCTATAAGTAGAAAAACTACTTGGAGCTGTTAAAACAACAGAACCATTACACAATGAAAATCCTGTAGTCGAAATGTTAGTATTAAGAACTTCAACATACATAGTGTCAGAATATGTTTGTCCTGTACTATCAGTAATAACCCCTGCTATAAAAGTAGATTGAGTTGGGAAATAATAAAGTGTGTCTCCTACTCCAATCATCTGACCGGAATTTACGTCATACCAACTAATACCAGAGGCGTAATATCTTACTGATTCTTGATTTGCTGACCAAATAGTTGCATTTCTTCCAGAAACAACAGCAGCGCTTGTTCCTAATAAGTTATGAATGCCCTGAACAGATGGATTAGTATGTAGAGGTTTATCAATAATATGATTATCAATAACATTACTTCCTTCATAAAGAACCACTTGTAAAGAAACTGGACCTACAGTAACAGCGCTTCCAAAGTAAGGAACATTATCAAAAGTAAGAACCATTTTTCTATTTGGAGCTGTACCTATTGTTTGATATAATACTTGCCCTCCAGTTGAAGGGTTTAAATCTTCCCAAGAAAGCATAATACAATCTCTTGGTACATATCCTATTGAGTCTGGGATAGTCATAGCTGATAATGAAGTGTTCTGAACACTATCAAACCCTATCCATCCGTTGGAACCTACATAAAAATCAGTATAATTATTACCATAAAATTGAAAAGTAAATCCTATTGGGAAAGGACCCTGCATGTCATCATCAAAAAGAGAGACAGGTATTCCTGCAATTACCTCAGGAGCAAAAGTAATATTTGTAATTTGATAAGAATCAGTGCTAGATTGAACAGAGGTTGTACCTATTACCTGGGCAATATCACCATCACAAATAGTTTCATCGTTTCCAACATCAATTTGACTAACCCCAATCAAAGGCGCACATAGTAATAGTAGTAATAGTTTTTTCATTTTTTTATTCGTTTTTTATTAATAAAAGATATGCATTTTTTCTTTATTCTTCCATTTTGCTTGGCTCTTATAGTCCACAAAATAAATTAATACGTCCGCCTGCGAAGCGTAATCTGTAAAAAATATTTTCTTTTCAGCTTGTGACGCATAATCTACAAAGAACCAATTGCCATCATTCTTNCCTGCTTGNGAGGAATAATCTACNTTATATACACATAAATCTGATCTNCTTTCATAGTCTACAACAAAAACTTTTACATCTGCTTGNCTAGAATAATCTACCGAATATACTTTCTGAGATTTGGAAGATAGAAATGAGAAAACTAAAACTAATAGGAATAGAATTTTCTTCATGATTTAAATGTTTTATTTTTCTTCAAATATAGTAAAAAATATTATTCTTATTTCTACATAAAAAATAAGTATATTTGTCGACTGAAAACAAAAAAATATGACGAAAGTTTCAGACAGATTAAATCGATTATCAGAATCTGCAACTCTAGCAATGGCTCGTATGAGCAGAGAACTAAAAGATCAGGGAAAAGATGTAATAGCGCTAAGCTTAGGTGAACCTGATTTTGATACTCCAAATTTTGTAAAGGAGGCAGCTAAAAAAGCAGTAGATGACAATTACTCACATTATACACCCGTACCAGGCATTCTGGACTTACGTAAGTCGATTGCAAAGAAATTTAAAAGAGATAATGGACTAGATTTTACTGCAGAACAAATTGTAGTTTCTACAGGAGCAAAACAATCCATTGCTAATGTATGTTTGTCCTTACTGAATCCTGGAGATGAAGTGCTTTTACCTGCTCCTTATTGGGTTAGTTATGCCGATATTGTTTGTCTGGCTGAGGGAATAACAGTGAAAATTTCATCTTCTGTAGAAGAAGATTTNAAGGTTACTGCATCAGAAATTGAAAGTAAGATAACAGAGAAAACTAAACTATTAATGTTTTCTTCTCCTTGTAATCCTTCAGGTTCAGTTTATACAAAAACAGAGTTATTAGAGATTGCAAAAATGTTAGAAAAATATCCAAATATTCACATTATTGCAGATGAGATTTACGAACACATAAACTTTACAAATCAACATTTTAGTATTGGTACAATTCCAGAACTAAAAGACAGAGTAATTACAGTAAATGGAGTTTCAAAAGGGTTTGCCATGACTGGCTGGAGAGTTGGTTTTATTGGAGCTCCAATTTGGATTGCAAAAGCATGTAGTAAAATTCAAGGACAGGTAACTTCTGCTACTTGTGCTGTTGCACAAAAAGCAACAGAAACAGCTGTAAATGCAGATCCTAATGAAGTTAGTTTCATGAAAGATATTTTCCTTAAAAGAAGAAACCTAGTATTGGAAAAACTAAATGAGATTGAAGGAATAAAATGCAATGTTCCTCAGGGCGCTTTTTATCTTTTTCCAGATGTAAGTTATTATTTAGGAAAAACTGATGGAGAAACTAACATAAATAGCTCAGATGACTTGTGTATGTATCTACTAAATTCTTGCTATGTTGCACTTGTAGCAGGAACTCCTTTTGGAAATCCTGAGTGTGTAAGAATTTCATATGCTGCATCTGAAGAAGATCTTTTGGAAGCAATAAGCAGAATAAAAAATCAATTATCAAAATTAAAATGACGGAACAAGAAATACGAAAAGTTTTCTCTTCATTTAAGGATAAAAAAGTACTGTTAATTGGTGATGCAATGATTGATCAGTATATATGGGGGAAAGTTAATAGAATGTCTCCAGAAGCCCCTGTTCCTGTAGTTGAAATTGATAAACACGAAATGAGATTAGGAGGAACGGCAAATTGTGCACTAAATATAAAATCATTAGGAGCTAATCCTATTTTATGTACAGTTATCGGTAATGACATTAACGGGAATAAATTTCAAAAACTAATGAAAGATTCTGATCTATTAACTGATGGGGTTTTTGTTGATGATAACAGAAAGACTACTGTTAAAACTCGTGTTATTTCAGAAGGAAAACATCAACTCAGAATGGATGATGAAGATATACATCCTATAAAAATAGAAGATCAATTTATTAATACAGTAGACTCCTTATTAAAAGATACCTCAGTTATTATTCTACAAGATTACAATAAAGGTGTTCTGACTAAAAAGATTATCAAAACTGTAATAAGTAAAGCAAAAAAAAGGGGAATTCCTACCATTGTAGATCCTAAGAAAGATAACTTTTTAGAATATCAAGAATGTGATATTTTTAAACCAAACCTAAAAGAAATAAAAGAAGGAATTAATATAGAATTTGACGAATCAATATATGAAGAACTTCAAAAGGCAACTTCATTATTAAAAGAAAAATTAAATGCAAAATCTATCCTTTTAACTCTTTCTGGAAAAGGAATATGTATCAATTCAGAAAGTGGTTTTGTGCATACTCCTGCTTATGGAGGAAGTGTTATAGATGTTTCAGGAGCAGGTGACACAGTTATTTCAGTAGCTTCTCTCCTTCTATCTACTGGATTAANTCCAGAAAATATTTCAAAAATTTCTTGCCTTTCCGGAGGAATTGTTTGTCAGAAAGTAGGTGTAGTTCCTATTGATAAAGAAGAATTGTTATCTGAAACAATAAAAATATTCTAATCAGAACACATGACTGAACTAATAAATAACAAAAAGGCAAATTTCGGTACCATGCCTGTTTTTGTGACAGCTATCTCCACTATTTTAGGAGCTGTTCTATTTTTAAGGTTTGGTTATGCAATTGGTCATACTGGCTTAATTGGTATATTTGGTATTATCATATTGGGACATCTTATAACCATACCTACAGCTCTAGCTGTTGCTGAAATTGCTACAAATCAAAAAGTAGAAGGAGGTGGAGCTTATTATATTATTTCCCGATCTTTTGGATTAAATGTAGGAGCTGCAATTGGTATTACTCTATTTCTTTCACAGGCAATCAGTGTAGCCTTCTATGTAATTGCTTTTGCAGAATCATTAATTCCATTTATTGGAATAGAATCTATTGAATACTTTGCAACTCTGTTATCTAATCTTGNAATAATAGAAAAACTGGCAGAATTAACAAATGATAATAAAATAAATATAGTTAGAACCTCAATAGGACTCTTAAGTATGTCTATACTAACATTCTTTATTTTGAAAAAAGGAGCAAATGTTGGCATGAAAGCACTTTATTTTGTAGCAGCTATATTATTTATTTCATTAATATTTTTCTTCCTAGGAGAAACAAAATATAGTTTTGATCAAATTAATTTAACTAACAAAGTTGACAACCCAAAAGATTTTTGGGTAGTTTTTGCAATAATCTTTCCTGCGTTCACGGGACTCGCTGCCGGACTAGGNTTATCTGGAGATTTAAAAAAACCAGAGAAATCAATACCAAGAGGGACTATTTTAGCAACATTAGTAGGGCTAATTGTATATTTTGCTGTATCTATAAAACTAAGAATGTCTGCAGACGTTAATATCTTAGGCGATCTTGATAATCAGTTTATAATGAGTGATGTTGCTGTATGGGGTCCAATTATACCTATAGGACTTGCCTGCGCCGCAATTTCTTCAGCTCTTGGATCTGTAATTATTGCTCCAAGAACTCTACAAGCGCTTGGCAATGATTCTGTTTTTCCATTTCAAAGACTAAATAAATGGTTCAGAAAAGAAAGATCAAGAGATAATGAGCCAATAAATGGAGCTATAATAACTTCTGTTATTGCATTCTTATTCATATTTATGGGTGACATTAATTCTGTTGCTAAAATTATTACAATGTTTTTTATTGTAACTTATGGTGCAATATGTTTAATCTCATTCTTAGAACATTTTTCAGCTGACCCATCTTATCGTCCTACTTTTAAATCTAGGTGGTATTTTTCTCTATTAGGAGCAATTTTATCTTTCTATTTGATGTTTAAAGTNGATACTTNTTATGCTTTAATCTCANTTGGAACAATGTCTATTATATATTATTATATTAGTAAAAACAATAAAGAAAAGGGTGGTCTAGAAAAACTATTCAAGGGAGTTATTTTTCAAGCAAGTAGAAGATTACAAATATATCTACAAAAGAAAGATGAAGAGTCAGAAACAGAAAACTGGAGACCTTTTGTTATTTGTGTGACTGAAGATTCTTTTAAATCACAAGATTCTTTTGATTTAGTAAGATGGATTTCTCATAAATACGGTTTTGGAACCTTTATGCACTACATCAATGGTCAACTATCAAAAAATACATTTCAAAAATCAAAAGAGGTGCAGAATAAGTTGTTAAGTGTCTCAAAGAAGAAAAAAAGTAGGGTGTATATCGATACAATTATTAGCCCATCATATACTTCTGCTATTGCGCAAGTTATTCANCTTTCTGGAATTTCAGGAAAAGGGAATAACCTCATATTGTTTGAGTATGAATCTACTCAGACGGAAGAACTATATAAAGTAATTGATAATTTTCATCTGTTATCAGCTACTGAATTTGATGTATGTATTTTAAGAAAATCATTCAGAAGTTTTGGAAGTAAGAAATCAATTCACATTTGGATTTCTCCTCAAGATTTCGAGAATTCTAATCTTATGATATTACTAGGATATATTTTACTTGGTCATCCTGAATGGAATAAAGCAGAAATAAATATTTTTAGTGTTTATGAAGAAGGAAAATTTAATCAAGAAAATAAAAAATTATCAACTTTAATCAATGAAGGAAGACTTCCAATTTCTTCAACAAATATTCAATTAATTCCAAATGACAAAAATAGTAGAATCAGAAAAATTATCAATAATAAATCTTCTAATGCAGACCTTACAATTATTGGTTATAAANCTGAATTACTAGAAAAACAAAAAGAGAAATTATTTAAAGGATATGATAAACTTGGGAATGTAATGTTTGTAAATAGTGCTTCTGAAAAAGAGATTATAAATACTGAAGATTGAGTAAAATAACTCCATATAATACAACTGATTCAAAAAAGAAACAAGTTGAGAAAATGTTTGATAGCATTGCAAAAAGATACGATCTTCTAAATCATTCTTTATCTTTTGGCATGGACTATTATTGGAGAAGAAAATCGATAAAATATCTAACAAACAATCCTAAAACAATATTAGATGTAGCTACAGGAACTGCTGATTTTGCCATCAGTGCAGCAAAACTAAAAGATGTGAAAATTACAGGAATTGATATATCTGAAGGAATGGTAAATATTGGAAAAGAAAAAATAAAAAGAAAAGGACTGGAGGGTATAATAGAATTGCAAATTGCAGATTCCGAAAACCTTCCTTTCTCCGAGAATAGTTTTGATGCTATCACCGCTGGATTTGGTGTTCGTAATTTTGAAAATTTAGAAAAAGGGCTTTCAGAAATGTACAGAGTACTAAGTAAAAATGGAATAGCAGCTATTTTAGAGCCATCAAAACCAAAAGCTTTTCCGTTAAAACAAATTTATACTATCTATTTTAATCATGTACTACCATTATTCGGAAAATTAATTTCAAAAGATAATTCTGCTTACACCTACTTACCTAATTCAGTAGAAGCGTTCGCTAGCGGAAAAGAGTTTATAAAAAATCTGGAAAATGTAGGATTTAAATCATGTAATCATATTCCATTAACTTTCGGAATTGTAGATCTATATGTAGCAATAAAAGAATAAGAAAATCGTTTTCCGAACCAAATGAGAAAGTTATTATTATATTTCATACTGTTCTTTATCTTTCCTAATGAGATAAAGGCACAGTTAAGGCCAAAACCACAAAACCTAGTCAGGTACGATAATAAGAAAATGCATTTTGGTTTTACTCTTGGTCTCAATTCTTTAGATTTTAATATAAAACATAATGGTGAAGTGATATATAAGGATAGTTTATATGTTTTGCAATCAAATAGTCAGAAAGGATTTAATTTAGGTATTGTATCTAATTTCAGAATGGGAAAATATACTGACTTTCGTTTTGTTCCAGCTCTTGTTTTTGGAGAAAGACGTTTATTATATTCTTTTGCTGATACAAACAATGTTATTTCTACCGAAATGAAAGCAATCGAATTTACTTTAATCGATTTTCCTTTTTATGTAAAATATAAATCTGAAAGATATAATAATTTTAGATCCTATGTTTTATTTGGAATAAAATACAGCCTAGATATTGCCTCTAAAAAAGATATAGTTAATGAAGATTTTATTGTTCTTAAACTTCAACCTCATGATTTAACCGGAGAAATTGGTTTTGGAATGGATTTTTATCTAGAATATTTTAAGTTTTCTCCGCAAATTAAAGTTTCTGCTGGTATCTTAAATTTACTTACGAAAGATGAAAGTGTTTATACAACTTCAATCAAAAATCTGTACACAAACGGATGGATGTTATCTTTTACTTTTGAATAACATAATTTCTCTTATAAACTCTAATATTATTAATAAAACAGATTTTTTTAATATATATTTCGTAGATTTGTCGTGTATAACCGTATTAAAACGTTATTTATATGGATGAATTTTTAGTAATTACATTAGTTTTACTTTCTTACATTACGATTCTTCTTTTACTTAGAAAAATGAATGTTTGGAGTAAAAAAGAATGCAATAATTGTAACAATTGTTGTCCAGATTGCCAAGAACCTTTAGAAAGAATAAAAAGAGAGAAAGTAGATCATCTTATAAATTATCTTACTTTTCAAATGTTTGATTTTAAAAAATATCAATGTGTGAATTGCGCATGGAAAGGAAGAAGATGGGAACGATCTTTCTCTGGAAATTTTTAGTTACAAAACTTATTCAAAATAATTGCAGCGGAAGATGCTACATTTAACGATTCTGCCTCGCCTATCTTATTTATTGTTATTCTCTCAGAAATAATATCTTTTATTTCTTTAGAAATACCATTAGATTCATTTCCAAAAACAATTAAAGAATTCTTACTTACTTTCATTTGATTTATATTCTGTCCATCTATTACAGCTCCATAAACTTCTACATTAATAGCAACTTCTTGTATCATTCTTCTTATATTAGTATAGATTACATCAACTCTAGTAATTGAGCCCATTGAAGACTGAACAACCTTAGGATTATACACATCAACTGTTTCTTGAGAACAATAAATATTCTTAACTCCAAACCAATCACAAATTCTAATAATTGTACCCAAATTTCCAGGGTCTTTTACATCATCTAAAACAATGTTTATTCCATAAAAGTCAAAATCGCTTTTCTCAAGAGGAATAGATACAACTGCTAATACATCAGAAGCTGTTTTTAATGAAGATATCCTTTGTAACTCATTTTGATTCACTTGATTAATTGAGATGTCATCACTAATTTTATATTTTTCTATCCAATTTTTTGTTGCATATATTTGTTGAATTTTATAATTAGAGTTTAAAATTTCATTTACATTTTTGGAAGATTCAACTACAAAACACTTGGATTCTAATCTGAACTTTTTTTTCTGTAAAGATTTGACAAATTTTATCTGATTTTTACTTATCACTTACCTTTTTATTATTTATTTAAAAATTATCTGAAATTTAACGCCAAAATACTAACAATGTTTCTAATTTTGTTATTGTAAATTAATTATTAAAATAAAAAATGTCAAAATTTAAAAGAGGAGTTATTTCAGGAAAAGAATTAAGAAAAGTTTTTAATGATGCAAAAGAGAATAATTATGCGTTGCCAGCTGTAAACGTTACGAATACATCAACTGTAAACTCTGTATTAGAAACTGCCGCAAAACTAAACTCACCTGTAATTGTTCAGTTTTCTAGTGGTGGCTGTCAGTTTTTTTCTGGAAAAGGACTATCAAATAAAGATCATCAATCTGCAATTGCTGGTGGGATTTCTGGAGCAATGCACGTACATCAAATGGCAGAAATGTACGGTGTAACTGCTATTTTACATACGGATCATTGTGCAAGAAAAATATTACCCTGGATTAATGGACTTTTAGATGCGGGAGAAGAATTCTATCAAATGCATGAAAAACCACTTTATAGTTCTCACATGATTGACTTATCAGACGAACCAATTGAAAAAAATATTGAAACATGCAAGAAATATTTAGAAAGAATGGATAAGATAGATATGACATTAGAAATTGAACTTGGTGTTACAGGAGGTGAAGAAGATGGAGTAGATAATACAGATATTGATAGTAGTAAATTATACACGCAACCTGAAGAAGTAGCGTATGCCTATGAAGAATTAATAAAAATTAGCAATAATTTCACTGTTGCTGCAGCTTTCGGAAATGTACATGGTGTATATAGACCTGGAAATGTAAAACTTACTCCTATTATATTGCATAATTCACAACAATATATTCAAGATAAATATCAAACTAATGATAAACCAATTAATTTTGTGTTTCATGGAGGATCTGGATCTAGTCCTGAAGATATCAAGGAGGCTATATCATATGGAGCAATTAAAATGAATATTGATACAGATCTGCAATGGGGTTTTACAACTGGAGTAAGAGATTATTTTGCAAACTATACTGATTTTGTTCAAAAACAAATAGGGAATCCTGAAGGAGATGACATTCCAAATAAAAAATATTACGACCCAAGGAAATGGATGAGAGAAGGAGAGCTTACATTCATTGAAAGATTAACTAAATCTTTTGAAGACTTAAACAATATAAACAGAAATATCTAAGATATGGGGTGGTTTAAAAGAATAAAAAAGGGAGTTACTACTGAAACCAACCAGAAAAAAGAAATCCCAGAAGGATTATGGTACAAATGTCCAAAATGTAAAACTATTATCACATCAGAGGACCACCATAATCAATTATATGTTTGCGATAATTGTAATCACCACCACAGAATAAATGCAAAAGAATATTTTGAAATCTTATTTGATAAAAATAAATTTACAGAATTAAATGAAAATATGACTTCAAAAGATCCTTTAAAATTTGAAGACCAAAAAAAATATACTGAAAGATTAAAAGAAATACAAGAAAAGACAGGATTAAAAGATGCTGTTACCACTGCATATGGTAAAATAAATAAACAAGATGCAGTGATTGCATGTTTTAATTTTAATTTTATTGGAGGATCAATGGGTTCCGTAGTAGGAGAAAAAATAGCTAGAGCAATTGATTATGCCAAAGAAACTAAAACTCCATTAATTATTATTTCAAAATCAGGTGGAGCTAGAATGATGGAAGCTTCATTTTCTTTAATGCAACTTGCTAAAACATCAGCAAAACTTGCACAATTATCAGAAGAAAGGGTTCCTTATTTTTCCGTTTTAACTGACCCAACTACAGGAGGAATTACAGCTTCTTTTGCTATGCTTGGAGACTTAAACATTGGTGAACCAAATGCTTTAATTGGATTTGCTGGACCAAGAGTTGTAAAGGAAACCATTGGAAAAGATTTACCAGAAGGTTTTCAAACTGCAGAATTTGTTAAAGAACATGGTTTTTTAGACATGATTGTTTCAAGAAAGAACATGAAAGAAAAGTTATCACAATTATTAAGAATATACGCTTCATAATTTTATTTATTTAAAACACCATTGTTCTGAAAACAATTCCTACATTTGCAAACCCAAAAACAAAAGATTAAACCAATATGTTAGACACACAACAAAAAGAAAAGTTATTTACAAAATATGGTTCCGGAAAAGAAGATTCTGGTTCTGTATATAGTCAAGTAGCATTATTCACTGAAAGAATTAAACATCTTACAGATCATCTAAAGGAAAACAGAAAGGATTTCGGAACACAGAGATCTCTTCAGTTAATGGTAGGTAAAAGAAGAAAGTTACTAGATTACTTGAAAAGAAAAGATGTAATTGCTTACAGAAAGTTAGTAAAAGATTTAAAACTAAGAAGATAACTATATATGAAATAACTTAAAAAAGGCAATTTTGACAATTGCCTTTTTTAGTTTGTAAACTAAGATGACAATAAGAAAACAATAAAAAAAATGATGAAAGAAATTACAAAAAAAATTACCTTAAATGATGGTAGAGAAATTACTATCTCAACAGGTAAATTAGCAAAACAAGCAAACGGTTCGGTAGAAATCAGAATGGGAAAAACTCATATGTTAGCCACTGTTGTGTCTAGTAAAGAAGCTAGAGATGGAGTAGATTTTTTACCACTAACTGTAGATTATAGAGAGAAATTTGCTGCTGACGGCAGATTCCCTGGTGGATTCTTAAAAAGAGAAGCAAGACCAACTGACCAAGAAATTCTGGTTATGAGATTAGTAGACAGAATATTAAGACCTATGTTCCCTGCCGATTATCACGCCGAAGTACAAGTGATGATCTCACTTAACTCACACGATCCTGAAGTGTCTCCTGACAGTTTAGCTGCACTAGCCGCTTCAACTGCAATTGCTATTTCAGACATTCCATTTAACGGACCTATATCTGAAGTTAGAGTTATCAGATTAAATGGAGAGTTCATTGTAAATCCATCACCTGAACAAATGAAAGAAGCTGATATCGATTTAATGGTTGGAGCTTCATCTGATAGTGTAGCAATGGTAGAAGGGGAAATGAGTGAGGTGTCTGAATCAGAGATGATTGAAGGTATTAAAGTTGGTCATGAAGCTATTAAAATTCAGTGTGCGATGCAAACCGAATTAGCTTCTGAAATCGCTACTTCTTCTCCAAAAAGAGAATATTGCCACGAAACCCATGATGAGGAATTAAAAGAAAGAATAAAATCAGAAACTTACGATAAAGTTTATGCAGTTGCTGCTGAAGGTTTAGGAAAAGATGAAAGGTCAACTAAATTTAAACAAGTAAAACAAGATTGGATTGATTCTTTAACAGAAGAAGAAGTTGAAAAATACGATTCAAAATTAATTGGAGTATATTACCATGACGTAGAAAAAGAAGCAGTTAGAACATTAGTTTTAAATGAAAAGAAAAGATTAGACGGTAGAGAAACTACTGAAATCAGACCTATCTGGTGTGAGGTTGATTATTTACCTTCTCCACACGGTTCGGCTGTATTTACGAGAGGCGAAACTCAATCATTAACAACTGTAACTTTAGGAACTTTACAAGATGTAAATAGAATAGATGGTGTTACTTTCCAAGGTCACGAAAAATTCTACTTACACTATAACTTTCCTCCTTTCTCTACAGGAGAAGCTAGAATGAAATTTAGTGTGAGTAGAAGAGAGATCGGACACGGAAACTTAGCACAAAGAGCATTAAAAAAGATGATTCCTTCAGATAATCCTTATACAGTAAGAATTGTTTCTGATATTTTAGAATCAAATGGATCATCCTCAATGGCAACTGTTTGTGCTGGTACTTTAGCACTTATGGACGCTGGTGTAAAGATTGAAAAACCAGTATCAGGAATAGCTATGGGATTAATCTCTGACGAAAAGGACCCAAATAACTACGCTGTACTTTCTGATATTTTAGGTGATGAAGATCATTTAGGAGATATGGACTTTAAAGTTTGCGGTACTGCTAATGGTATTACTGCCTGTCAAATGGATATTAAAGTTCAAGGACTTTCTTATGATATTTTAGAACAGGCTTTAAATCAAGCTAGAGATGGTAGATTGCATATTCTAGAAAAAATAACAGATGTAATGACTAATCCTAGAACTGACTTAAAACCTCAAACTCCAAAAATTATTATTTTGGAAGTACCAAAATCTACTATTGGTGGAATTATTGGTCCTGGAGGAAAAGTTATTCANGAGTTACAAGCAAAAACTGAAACTACTATTTCTATTGAAGAAATTGATGAAAAAGGTAGGGTAGAAATTTTGGGAACTGATCAAGAGAAGTTGGATATGGCAGTTGCAAAAATTAAATCTATTGCTTTTGTACCAGAAGAAGGAGAAACTTATAAAGGTAAAGTAAAATCTATTATGCCTTATGGGGCGTTTGTAGGAATTGCTCCTAACACTGATGGATTACTTCATGTTTCTGAACTTGCTTGGGAAAGAGTAGAAAATGTGGAAGATGTATTGAAAGAAGGACAAGAAATAGAAGTTAAATTAATTTCTATTGATCCAAAGTCTGGAAAGTTAAAACTTTCTAGAAAAGTACTTCTTCCAAAGCCTGAAAAAAAATAAAGTAAAATTTATTTGTAATTGTTGTAACCTTTCTTTTACATATACGTAAANCTANNAGGNTAAACACAATTTAGTTAATTAAAAATAAATAAATGAGACAGTTAAAGATTACAAAACAAGTTACTAATAGGGAAACACCTTCATTGGATAAATACCTACAGGAAATCGCAAAAGTCGATTTAATTAGTCCTGAAGAAGAAGTAGAATTAGCGCAGAGAATTAAAGCAGGAGACAAAATAGCTTTAGAGAAACTTACCCAAGCTAATTTACGTTTTGTTGTTTCTGTTTCAAAACAGTACCAAAACCAAGGATTATCCTTACCAGATTTAATTAATGAAGGAAATTTAGGACTTATTAAAGCTGCTCAAAGGTTTGATGAAACTAGAGGTTTTAAGTTTATTTCTTATGCGGTTTGGTGGATTCGTCAATCTATTTTACAGGCTCTTGCTGAACAATCAAGAATTGTTAGATTACCATTAAATAAAATTGGATCTATAAATAAAATTAATAAAGCTTATGCTAAGCTAGAACAGAAGTATGAAAGACCTCCTACCGCTGAAGAAATTGCTGATTTAACTGAACTTTCTCTTACTGAAGTTCAGGAATCACTAAAAAATACTGGAAGACATGTTTCAATGGACAATCCTTTAGTTGAAGGAGAAGATAGTAATATGTATGATGTATTAAAATCTGAAGAAAGTCCAAGCCCTGATGAAGAANTAATGTTAGACTCTTTAAGAAGAGAGATCAGAAGAGCATTAGACACTTTAACTCCAAGAGAGGCAGATGTATTATCTTCTTATTTTGGATTAAGTGGTGGTCACGCAATGACTCTGGAAGAAATTGGTGAAAAATTTGATCTAACAAGAGAAAGAGTTAGACAAATAAAAGAAAAAGCTGTAAGAAGACTAAAACACACTTCTAGAAGTAAAATCTTAAAAACCTATTTAGGATAAAATAGAAAGAGGAGTAAAACTCCTCTTTTTTTTGCTTAAATTTGCCAAAATTTATTTTTAATGAGTGTAATAATTGCCCCTTCAATTTTAGCAGCTGATTTCGGCAATCTTCAAAGAGATTGCGAAATGGTAAATAATAGTAAATCAGATTGGTTTCACCTTGATATTATGGATGGAGTTTTTGTTCCAAATATCTCATATGGAATGCCGATTATTAATAAAATAAATGAAGTTGCTACAAAAACTCTAGATGTTCATTTAATGATTATAGATCCCGAAAGGTATGTTGAGACATTTAAAAATGTAGGAGCTGATATTCTTACGGTTCATTATGAAGCTTGTACGCATTTACATAAAACTATACAAAGCATTAAATCAAATGGAATGAAAGCTGGAGTTGCATTAAATCCACATACTTCAGTTGATTTACTTAAAGATGTACTAAATGATTTAGATTTAGTTTTAGTAATGTCAGTGAATCCAGGTTTTGGTGGTCAGTCATTTATTGAAAATACTTATGAGAAAGTTAGAAATTTAAGAATTCTAAGAGAAAAAAGTGGATCAGATTTTATTATTGAAATTGATGGGGGTGTAAATATAACTAATGCTCCAAAATTAATTGAAGCTGGTGCTGACGCTTTAGTTGCAGGTAGCTTTGTTTTTAAATCTGATAATCCTACTCAAACAATTGAGAACCTAAAAAACTGTTAAATTCCATTTAAGTAATTTCTAAGATATTCAAAATCATTAGTTAAGTTTCCATCTTTACAAATAGTAGCTCTTTCTATAATTTTATCTGAATCTTCTCCTATTAGAAGAGGAAGAATTTTATTAATAAATTCATTACCAAAATATTCTGATGCATCTTTAGCTAATTCGCAAGGCAAATTATCAACCGCCATTATAGCAATTACACCTCTTTTCTTAAAATCATCTTCCGATTCAGTTTCTGGATTGTATCCATAAATAGGCATTGCAACTGTAGATGAGCGAATTGTAGATGCAATAGGACCATCGATATCACATGAAATATCAGCAACTACTTGTAGATTAAAATCCTCTGATTTTGCATCCTCTCGTGTAAATAAATACGGCGAGCCAGACCCATAGAAATGACCTGCAATAAAAATATCCGCATGTTTTGTATAGTTCAAGAAAGTAGATTGATACTTTTCTGGATTGTTATAAAAATCGTATTTATCGGAAATAGTTCCATCAATTCGTTCGTTATAATCCATAGTATTTAAGCTGCAAAATACAGGCTCATTAAAGGTTTTTGTAATAAAATCAACTTTACTAACTTCTTTTATGTTTACTTTTCTCAGGATTTCAATAGCTCCATTTGAAACTCTACCATTCCCTGTTAGAATTATTTTCTCTGCAGAAAGTTTTATTTTGTTAAGTTCCTCATATACTTCCTTAATTCCGGAACATTTGTTTGCTGCTTTTAAGAAGAATTTATCTGATTTAAGCCCATAAGTTAAAAGTGCGTTGTACGCCCCAACAATACCAGCGTATCTGCCAAAACCAATTAATCGTTTGTTATTTTTATCTTTAAGTACTTCATAATCAATCATGGTAATATTTCTCTGCACCATTTCTTGTAAAAGATCTCTGTTATAAGATTGTTCTTTTATAGTATGCGAAAAATAAAAATATATTTTATCAGAAATTAAAGATGATATTGACACTTCCTTTACACCAAGTAACACATCACAATCGGAAAGATCATTAACTATTTCTATTCCTAAATTGGAATAATCAGAATCTAGGAAACATCTTACAACACTACTTTTCACTACAATATCAACATTAGTGTTTTCTGCAATCCACTTACATTGTTTTGGTGTAAGAACAACTCTTTCGTCTGAAGGTATCTTCTCCTCATTGAGCAATCCTATTTTCATCTATAAAATTTTTTTTACAAAAATAGATAATGGTAATGAAATGGAGTATAATATTTAGTAATTTTGCTCTTTGTTCTTTATCATGTTGGGACTGACTGGATTTGACTGCAAGATGCATTGGACTGTAAGCATGTCGAGCATTGTTTTTTGGCTCGTAAAAATCAAGATTCAAATTTTTTAATTGGCGAGTCTAACTACGCTTTAGCTGCTTAATTTATATAATTAAGCTGGCTTTTGTCTCTTTTAAAGGATCTCCTGATTCCTTTAATCTTGAGGCATTATTAACTTCAGGATAGCTGATTTATGTCTTCTGTAATGATGCGAAATTTTATGAAGATAAGGATTGGGTTTGGTTGCTTTTTTCCTACCTTTTCTCGAAAATAAAATAAGATAAACATGTAGAAAGCTTTTTAATTCCTTGTTAGGACGTGGGTTCGAAACCCACCAGTTCCACTATAAAAAACCCTTGTAATCTAGTGATTGCAGGGGTTTATTTTTTGGTAGGCCAGTCAGTAACCACTTTCTACTCTATTTCTTGTCCGTTAATGTTTATTCGAAACTGGGACCGAGAGGTCCACCAAAATACACCCGCTCATTTGAGTAGGTTTTTTATTCAACTAATGATTTTACTTTATGAATTGCTTTTTCTGCCTCATTAATAATATCTTCCAAATCAAAAGAATCAAAATTAATCGAATCTCCAAATATTATTCTACAATTGTATGGCAAAATTAAATTCTTTCCTTTAGGTAAAGTTTTATGTAATCCATCTAAATAAACCGGAATTACATCTACAGTTGGATTTTGTTTTACTAAATACCCTATACCTTTTTTAAAATCTGTCATAACTCCAGGGAACCCTCTTGATCCTTCAGGGTAAATGATAATTGATCTTCCTTCTTTTAATAACTTACTCATCACTTCAATAGGATCAACATCTTCATCAGAATTAGCTCTTTTCCTTGGAATTAAAGTTGCATTAACCATGTATCTCATTAATATTTCCTTAAATCTACTCCCACCAAAAAAATCTTCAGCTGCAACAGGATGTACTCTATGTATATATCTGGATGGCATAGCACTCATAATTGCCATTGTATCCATATGGCTATTATGATTTGCTATTAAAATGAATTGTTTCTTCTTTCTAAGAATTTGTTTATTATAATACTTTAATCCTATAATAATTTTAAGGAAATTTCTCCAAAAAATAGTGTATATTATTATAAGGATTAACTTTTTCATTTATACAATAACCAAAAAGTATATTAAATGAAAGAATGGTGAGGATGTTGTAGATAGGCTATCAATTCTATCCAAAAATCCACCATGACCAGGTATAGAATTACCCATATCTTTTACTCCAAAATCTCTTTTTACAGCAGAAATAATAGCATCTCCCATAAATCCAAGAATTGCTATACAAAAACTAACTAATATTAGTTGCCAAGAATTTAATGGGGTTAGAAATCCCATGTAATATCCAATAATAGTTGTGGATATTACTCCGCCTATAAATCCTTCCCATGTTTTATTTGGACTAACTTTTGGTAGAATTTTATGTTTCCCAAAAATCTTACCAAACACAAATTGCATAATATCATTTGCTTCAGTAATAAATATTAGAAATAGTAAAAGTGCTTTCCCTGATATATTACCATCATTCATTTCCGGAAAACTAATTAGTAATGCTAAATGACTGATTCCAAAAACTCCTAACATTAATGAGGTTGGTAAGATGCACATTGAACGAATAATATCATCAGTATCTCCTGATAAAACTAATAGAAACGGAACAATAATAAACATAAAAACAGGAATGAAAATTAAAAACATTGTATACCAACCCTGATAAGCAAAATAATATTGAATAGGTATTGATAAATAGCATGCTACAAGTGTAGTTCTATCAGCATCACGCAATTTTAATAAAGTATATACCTCTCTTAAAGTAAAAAATGATAAAAAAGCTAATCCTATATAAGTAATAATAGGGTTGACTATTGATGCAAAAAGAAAAACAAAACACATCCCCCACCAAGATTTTGTTCTTAATGTCATCTCATTTACTAATTTACTTGGCTTCAACTTATTCCATATCCAAAAGGTTGTTGTTGCAATTACTAATATTGATAAGATAATTGCAATAACCCACTGAATCTGGGCATGTAAATCAATGTTACTTATTATTTTTTCCATTTTTTATAGATTTAGTTAGTCTTATGTAGGAACTGAGAATCATCAATATTGATGACCCTCCAATTATATAATTCATAAAAGGATCCAATCCATTTGTAAAATAATATATTATACAGATTACTCCAACCAAAAAAGCTCTGTCGCTCTTTCCCATTGGCCCATCATACCTTCTTTCTCTAGAAATTACTTTTGCTATTAAACCACAAAACTCATTAATTATAGAAAGTAGAATAAAAATAATAGCAATTTCAACCTCTAGAGATTCAAATAAAATAAGAGGGAAATAAATTGCAACATCTGAAATTATATCTCCAACTTCATTTAGGATTTCCCCAAGCTTTGATTGAAGATTATAAATACGTGCCATCATACCATCAAGTGCGTTTAGCATCATTCTAAGTAATAACCCAAATGCTACAATCAAGAAGTATGAAGAGCCATCTGAGGCATTCCAAAAGAAATAAGATAATGCAAAAGATAATATAATTGAAAGGATAGTTATAGCATTAGGGCTTATGCCCCATCCTCTTAATAATTTCAAAAGAGGCATCAACAACTGTTGAAACTTAGGTTTTATTTTATAAATTGATATCATTATTTTTAAGTTTTTTAAATGGATCCCAATTGTATTTTTCTCTTTTGGCGTTCTCAGAAAATATGCCTTTTTCCAAAAAGTGAATAATCTCCTGGCCTATAACATCAAATCTTTTATACATCAAATCATGATCTAAATAAGTATGCAAAAAATCATCTAGATTTCTTTCTATCTCTATGGCATTATAGTTATAATCTCCATATCTATCGGATGTTTTTTTAAAAAACCTCATGAGTTTTGTTGCTTTATTTTCAATAATTACACCAATATCCAAACCATTAGGGTCACTTAATGGAATTAATTTTTGTTTACTAAAATCTGAAAGCACTTTACCATACAATATCCGAGAAATAAATGGTAATTTTTCATTAGCAACTCTTGGGGCTCTCTCCTGCGTAGGACTTCTGTCATAGATAATTGTCGTTATCTTACCTTTTCTATTTTTTTCAATATGCTGATTTAAAACATGTCCACCAATTATATAACATAAGAACTTTATTTCTTTATACTCATCTAAATTATTTTTATCATAAAAAGATGAAAAAGTTGACACAGTCAAATCAATTGATCTTTTATCAATATATTCCGGAATAAATAAGTCGTATCCTTTTCCTTGAAAAAACTCTTGCTGTATTTTTCTATTTTTTTTTGAATCTCCAAATCCATTTAATATTACTAATGCTTGATGATCAGAAACATTCTTAGATGTGTCAATAATAATTACTTCTTGAGCATATATACTATTAAATAGTAAACCAAAAATTAATGTATAAATTAATTTATTCATGGCACAAACATAAAGTATAAAAACTAAAATGCTATGCTAAGCATAGTATTGAAAAAAGTTCGAAATTAGGACCGAGAGGTCCACATAAAAAGAAACCCACTCAAATGAGTGGGTTTCTTTTTATTCAAGGATTATTTTCTTTTCAACAGATCCATCATCGTAAAAATAGAAAAGTGGAATATTTTTTAGCTCTTTTATATTTCTTCCTAACATATCAGTTATGCTAAGTAACTTTTTGTTTTGAATAATATTAATTTCATTATTACTTGTAGTATTACAATCAATTAATCCATTTATATCAAATTTAGAAACAAAATTCCAAATTTC
>PAKE01000007.1 GCA_002710495.1 Flavobacteriales bacterium | reverse complement strand
CCTGCCAATTGCCAAAACATGACCCCAGAAAGGCTTAACTTCTTAGCTTCAGCTACTTTTTTAACAGATGTGACAATTCCATTGAATCCGTACTCTTTTTCTTGTATATCGTTTTTTTTGAATAATATGACATCAGTAGTTCCTGATATTGCAGGAATCATCTCCACAACCTCTTTATAAAATAACCACTCATCCCCCCATCCTCCGCGTGCATAGAATGGAATTCCAATTACAATTTTTGATCGTGGTATTCCAAAATTTGTCCAATAAGTAACAGAACCATCTTTCCCGAAAACTGATTCAAACGTAGAATGTTTCGATCCCAAATCATTATCATAATTCATCAAAGACAACCAATCTAAATAATTCCACCAACCATTTTGAGGGAAGTGAGAGATTTGTTTATCAGGAGCATACCATATACTATTTAAATTTAAAACAGCAGCCGAAAATGTCTTGTTTCCTTTTCCAAATTCAGTATCCAACGCTTCACGAAACTCTTTAATAAATGATAGATAGTAATCCGTGACAGTATTATTTATACTCTTCATTTCATTTTTATCATCAACCCAAGAAGGTTCCCAATCACAATCAAACCCATCTAAATTATGTTTTTTGATAAAGATTATTATATTTTTAATGAGATTTTGACGATTAGTTTTATTCCCCATGAGACTCGAGGTCACCTTAAACTCACCACCGCCAAAAGAGATAATCGCTTTAACACCATTATTCTGAGCGGCGGTAACCACTTCATCTAGATTCTCCCATCCAGAAGTCATCGCTATATCACCTTTAGTATTCGTTGCACGCAAAAAAGAGATTAAAATATGTGTGATTTTTTCAAATTGAGCATTAGAGGGTTTATATCCATCAATTAAATAACCCATGAGAAGAGAATTTGGATCAATTTTCTTTGTTTGATAATCACCAGTAGTAGCCACAAATGTAGANGGTTTTTCTAATCGNCCTTCGCAACTGTACATTAAACATAAGAGAATAATTAAAAAGTGTCGTTTCATTTTTTACTTATTTTAAAAAACTAAATTGAAATAAAAGAGNTATCAACTCTGAAAGCTGTATAATTCTAAATAACTTTCTCCATTTGAAAAAGATGTAATTAAATTATTTATTTAAAAAACAATAATGATGAACATCCATTATTTTGAGAAAGACTAATCTATATGTTTTATATTTCTTTAAAGTAGTTAAATAGACTTATCATCTNATTTTGTTTTTTCTTTAAGTAAACCAAGTTCTTTCATCTTTTTTTCTAGAGTAATTACTTTTGAAAGAGCTGTAATTCCAAAAACAAAGCCTAATATTCCAAATNCTTCCATATTTTATCTCCTCTTTATACCAAAACTATGAGGCCACAAACAAAAATACTATGGACTTTTAAGTTGAGCTACTTTGCGGAAAGCTNTGGCTAAATATCAACGAAACAGAAACGTTAAATAAACATAAAAAGGATGTTTAATTATTTCAGTAGAACCATCTTTTTTGTTTGAGTGAAATCACCTGCTATAATACTGTAAAGATATACTCCTGCAGGAACTTGCCTACCTTGATTATCCATCGCATTCCATTGAACTGATTTGTAACCTGCAATTTGATTTTGATTGATTAAGTTAGTAATTACATTACCCATCAGATCATATATTGTAATTTTAACCAGAGATTCTTTTACTAAACTATATTTTAGTGTTGTAACAGGGTTAAAAGGGTTCGGGTAATTCTGTTGAAGAGAGTAANCTTTAGGTATAACTAGGTTTTCATTTGAAAGAGTTGTTGCATCAATAACGGATGAATGACCGCTAATATTTCCAGCATAATCAACCGCAGATACCCTATAAAAATAATCTTCTTCGCTATCATAATCAGAAATAAAAAAATATGATGTCTCAGTTTCAAAACTTTGAGGATTGAGAAACTCTANGGTTTCATCTCTTTCTACAATGTAATATTGAAAATCCTCATCTGGAACTTCATCCCATATAAGCTCTAGATTATTTTCATTTAAGGTCATCATTAAACCATTTGGTATTGAAGGTGCGATATTATCAAGGGAGTACCCAGAACCAACTTCACTCTCAAAAATAAAATTGTATGTAAAATTTTGTGCAGTTACTCTAAATGTACTCAATTCAGTATTCTGACTCGATGAGTCTTGTAATGTAGTTGCCTCAAAAATATACTGCTCACTGTATTGAGCTCCGAAAGATCCAATAATTACCCAATTTCCAGAGTCAAGTCTTTGGATGGTATATATGTCTAATCCAGCCGGATGATCTTCTAAATCAAGTACTGACCTATTAANAGTAATGTAGACACGCCCACCTTGGTCATTAGGAACATCTATAATTTNGGAAATCTTNGGTGCANCATNAACAGGTCCAGANCGCCAATATGCAACTCCACCGCCGGCACCACCGCCGCTTCCATCGCCACCGCCTCCAGGCCACCCAGTACCACCTCCAGATGTCCAACTTATAAAATGAATGTCATAATATTGATTATCAGGTATGGAATAGAAAGAGCCAATAGTTCCTGGTAAATACTTGGGTACATATATAATGTTTAGAACTCCATTGTTGCCATAAGAAGTAAAACCACCATATAAACCAAAACTATATGTAGCACCGCCTTTCCAAAGAGTGCTCTGTGGAGAACCATTTTCATAGCTATTCTCTACTATTGGATTATAGAGCATTTGATTATCTCCTCTAAGTAAAGCAACATTATCAGAGATNATATCCCAATTTCCAGGATCACTCAAATCAGCATAATCTTCTTTTTCATAATAGATTGTTCCCTCTTCACAAAAAGATATTGGATAATCGTCACAGCAATTATCCTCTCCATAAAGAAATTCTTCCATTTCAAATACTACTTCCGCTCCCTCAACGGCATGAAAAGAAAGATACATCTGACGGCAATCAGCAAAAATCGCTGCGCTCAAAAAAGTAACACACCCTATTAATTTTTTCATTCTTACCTTTAGTTTATATTATAAGTACATTAAAGTATTAATATATCATTATGGACCACACTTAAATTGGTTAAAAAGTATATTTAAACTCAAATAGAAGTTTTAAAAATTCTACTTTATTAACTTATGTTAATTATTAGAACTTTTTTTTTGTGTAAAGGACTAAAATAGAAAATCATCAAAAAAGAACTTTAATTACTTCAGAAGAATCATCTTCTTTGTTTGACTTAAATCACCTGCCTGAATCTTGTATATGTAGACTCCTGCAGATACAGACTCACCTTGATTGTTTCTAGCGTCCCATTGTACGAGCTTACTTCCAGAATATTGATTAGTATAAGGAAATGTTCTAACGATATTACCTAAAATGTCAAACACAGTAATTCTTACAAATGCATCTTCAGATAAATCGTATCTTAGATTGGTAATTGGATTAAATGGATTAGGATAATTATAAATATTATTTAGCCTGAAATTACTAACACTTTTGATTTCCGCGTTTGAATTATCAAATACTGATATTGCATCGAGTAGTTCTCCATCAAAATCAAATAAGGTCTGATTTTCCCAAGGACTTCCAAATTGGTTTGTTGATATCCAATCAGGAGCCCAATAACAAATACCCAATCCATAATCATTCTCATTAACAAGTGTAATTAAATCACGAAGAAACAAGAACTGCCCCTCTTCAGTCGCTTCATAATCTTCCAGTATTTGACTCTCAAAACCTAAAATATTATTAGTATTGTCATTCCATTGCAATGTAAATGGATATGCAGTTTCAGCTATCAATATCGGCTTTTGGAACTGATTTCCAAGTGCATCTATGTTATTGTTTAAATCATTTAATGTTCCATGCCACATTGGATAATAAGAGATACTCAAGATATCAATATCAATACCCATCTCGAGTAGATTACTAAAGAACCAATTACCTCCACTACTAACATGTGCGATGATTTCTAATGTATCTTGGGTATCTAAAGCACTATTTACTCCTTCAATAGCATGTATAAATAATTCTCTTAGTTTACTCCATTGAGAATCATTATCAGATTCATTACAAATATATCCATCTGGCCATAGTAAGCCACAATCTGTTTCATTACCAATTTGTACATATTTAGGTAACGTATTTTGATTTTTCAATTTAGTGATAACATGATGACTATATTGCTCTACACTATCACAAAGAGTTTCAAAATTTAAATCTTCCCAAGCTGAGGGCTTTTCTTGGCTTGATGGATCTGCCCAAGTATCAGAGTAGTGAAAATCTAAAAATAAATCTAACCCTACGCTGTTTGCTCTGTTTGCAATGTCGAGAACACTTTCTAAGTTATTATAGTTCAGCGATGGTGCGTGCCAAATTTTAATTCTAGCAGTGTTAATACCTTTATTCTTAAATATTTGAATTGGGTCAATTTGAACTCCATCTTCATAAAAAAGGCCTCCATTTTCTTCTACCTGCTTTAGCATAGAGATATCAACACCGTTGACAAATTGATTACTTTTAGTAAGCGATAACAAAAAAAGAAATCCAATAAGAACATACCTAAACATATCTGAATCTACTTATCAACCTATAAACAAAAAAATCATTGATGTGGGACTACTCTTATTCATCGCTTGATTAAGTTTCTGTCCTCTTTTTTTCATTCAGACCTACATAAAAAATTATTCCAAACATAATGCCAAGCAGCCAGCTCTCTAAAGCCAATGCCATGCCAACACCAAATAAAAGCCCGTTAGCTATAGATTTATTATTCATTTTATTTTTTTGTCTATTTACTTTAATTGTAAGAACCCCATTATTTGACTTCTCGTACTTTCTTCTATCTTAAATTGGCTGGATTAAAAACAGACGTTTATTATGTCTTTTTATCTTGTCGGGTCTTATAGGTCAGATTTAGAGGTTACAAATTAATCTTTTTCAATCCGCTTATAGATTTCTGGAACAACAAAATATCCTGTGTCCACTGGTTCTGCATATAATTCCAAAATCTCAAAACCAACAGCTACTTTTGGATCATCACTTTCTTCATAAACTGAAAAATTTGTTTTTACGACATGACCTGGAATTGGTTTTAATGTTGTCAGGGAATCCATTTCACGGATGAAAATATTGGATGAAAATTCAAATTGCTCTATTTCAACCGCATCTTGAAGCGGATTAAATTTAGTTTTTATTGCAGACTCTAGAGAATCTGAAAGTCTCATTAATGGCAAATTGTCTACAAACCATTCTTCAAAAACCATAAATTTTTCTTCAGAAAAGAAAATAGTTGTAGTCCATTTTTTCGTTCTGAAGCCATAAACATATTCAGTTTCTTTCCCGCCAGTTCTCGTAAACTTTGGTGGAGTGTCTTTCTCTTCATCTTCACCATCGGAAGAAAATGAGAAAGAGAACGACTTTTTATCATCTGAATTGGTATCTGTTTTCTTGAAATAATCTTCAGGAGATTGAAGCCAGTACTCTTCTTCTTCTGTGTCATATTTTAGAATTTTATCTGTACCATCAATCAAAATCTCCCCTGTCTCACTATTCATGAGCCAACGACCGTAGAAGCGTTCTGCTTCAATTTTTTCTTCTTTTTTTAAAAAACCCGGCGCAACAGTTTGGTTAAATGTCATTTTATAAGGTCCTAGAACAGGAATGTCCATTTTCACTTTTCCCACAACCTTGATTTGAAAATTTTGAGAAAAAGATAATGACATAACAAACAATAAAATTATAATATGGTGCATATAATAAATTAACTAAAAATTTCCTTTATACCTTTATATGAATAATGTCACGATGAAAATAAATCGAAGAAACTTAACTTTAATTAAATAATATGCTATCCAGTTGTAGATAGAGGATCTACCATATTGTCACGAAAGAGACCACGAATGTGGAGCTAGTCTTACTTAGTTGAAGTATATTTTTTTTTGCTAACAGGGTGTTTGAATACCACGATTCCAAATAATATTGCAAAAATTGAATAAATAATTGCGATTAACCAAATTGCGTATGGGAGACTTGGATTAGCCAAAACTCCTTTAATTAAGGTAAGATCAGCAATTAAAAAATGTGTCAAATTGGCGATAGCTATCGGACGATTATAAATTCCACCAATAATACTTTCTTTAGACATCCAATTAAGCATTGCAAAAGCAAAGTAGAAAGAACCAACAATTTGCATTAATAATGCAAGAGTCCCTGATACACTCAATTCAAAATAATCTAATATTTCTTTTGGGAAAAAAATTAGGCTAATTCCTATCAGAGCTAATATTATCGCGCTTAAGGTCATTAATGATTTTGTATTCATTTATTCTATATAATTATTTTTTTAAATCAATTTTATGGAACTCATATCCAAATTCACTTATCATTCTATAAACGAAAAAACCTACTTAGAATCAACAAAGCTCTCTATAAAAGATACTTCATCTACAATTAAAGTTATAATTATTATTAATATTGATATTCATGCTTGAGCTTCTTTGAGCTTTTTGATTTTTATTTTCTTAATATAATTTTTAATTAAACCAATAAACCAAGGTACCCCATATCCATTTTTATGCAGGTGGGCACCACCAAATTTATAAATAGCCTGGTTACCCTTGATTCCATGTCCGTCAAGCAGGCGATTGTAAAAATTAAATAAACAACCTATCAATATTAAATCTTGCAAATCTTGTTCGCTCCAACCTGCATGAAAAATTTTATCTGCATCATCTTGAATTAGTTTACTTGGTGAAAGTGTAAGTTTCTTGAGGTATTGAAAAAGTGGTTTTTCATTGGAAGCAATTGGCGCACTATCAATATCTTCTAGCAAAACCTCGATAGTCTTCCTTGGAATTCCGAAGTTGTTAGCAACTGCAGCATGAGAACCATAACAAAATGAGCATGCATTAAGTCCTGATACAAAAGCTGCAAAAATTTCTTTTTGTGCATATGTGAATGAAGATTTACCTCGCATAATTTCTTGAGATGCTTTATCTAGAGGCCCCAATCGTTTTCTATCGTTCCAAGTGATGTCTGTTATATCGGATAAGTCATCTAAGTGTTTGAAAAATGGCATAATTGTTCCTCTAGTAATTAATTTTTGTATGTTTTTGTGGAGTAGAAAAACCTGTTATTGTTTCAACTTTTAATTCAAGTGAATAGTTGTTGATCTTTTTTTTCTAGTGAGCTTAATCTCTTTTTTTTATTCTGCTTAACATGACAAATATTACATCTGGGCTCTGAAAAGAAAATTGGATAAAACCGACAAAATAATATTAATGCTTAAGATTATCGTAGTAAAAAGATGGAGTTTGACCCGTGTAGCTTTTGAAAGTTCTAATGAAGTGAGACTGGTCTGTAAAACCACTGTCAAACCCAATATCTGTTAGTTTCTGAAACTTTGATTCAGTTAGCTGATTGAGAGATGATTGAAACTGAATAATTTTTGAAAATTGCTTCGGGGAGAGGCCTACATAAGTTTTAAAATTGCGCTCAAGTGTGCGTTCGGTCAATGGTAATTCCTTCAGTAATTCTTTAATTTTTATTTGACCTTTACTGTGCAAGATTCGTGTTATAGCTTTCTGTATATTGTCATTTTCATTAACGTTATTGGAGGTTATTAACTCACGTATCAGGTTTGAAATGATTTCAATCTGCTCAATTAAACTTCCAGACTTTCTTAATTGCGTTTGATAATTTTTCGTATCAATGTATTTGATTTGAAGCAAGTCGAAGCATTCATCATTTAATACCTTGGGATCAATGTTAAGTAGGTACTTAGATGCGAAAGGGTATAGCTGGACTACATGATAACTATGAGGTCCTTTAACGTCTAATGAAATAGGTTCTAACGTTTGCCCATACAAAAATAATTCTGATAATTTTTTCTTTTTTGGGAGTAGATAGAAACCCTTTTCGGATTGTTGAAACATAATTCCTGGATAACCGTCAGCATATAATGGGATATTTATATGTGAGTTAGAATTAGAGTTTTTACCACTCATAATACAATTTACATATGGTGCTAGATCTTCGTCTATACGGAATTCTGTTTCTACCATGATTTTCGAAATTTCAATTAGAGCCTTAAATTAAATTTGTTTTAATGCAGTTTAGGGTTTGATAGAAATAGTTTGTATTTGATTTCTTCATCATTAAAAAAATATCTAATTTATGATTTCCAAATTGTGGTTTACCCATCATCCCACAAATGTGGGGCTTTATTGAATTTAGAAATATCCTTTATTCTTCTCCTTCAAAATAATCGTATGACTCGTTTCCTTTTGACATATTCCATAGATTCGAATCATCTTCAGATGTAACTCGAGAAAGAATTTTATCTGAATCAGGATATTCACATATGTCATATGGTTTTTTTGTACCCAGGGCTAAATATTTTAAGTCAGTTTCACCATCATTTATTATTTGATGAGCTGATGACCTATCACCAGTAGGGCAAGCAATAATGTCATTTTTCTTTATTGGAAATTTATTATCTCCATGCCTTAAAATACCTGTTCCTTCTAAAATAAGAAACATTTCCTCACTAACATGGTGATTATGAAATGGCCATGATTTTTTTCCAGCAGGAATTATGGTGATGTTATATCCTAATTGCTGTGCACCTATCTTACCACCTACATCAGCATATTGGGCTTTAAATACACCCTGCTCATGACCTTTGAATTCAGTAATATCTTCAACATTGATTAATGGCTTCAAAATTTCCTCCTTTAATTAGACTTTATATAATAAAATCTACTTTCATTAGACAATTAAAGCCCGCTTTAAATCAATAAAGCTCCAATCAGATTACAAGGACTATGCACTCTCTTCTATTTTAAATTGGCTGGGTGAGGACTAGGCCTTGATTTATACAACAAGTAGATTGTGCCGTTTTATAAAAAAATACCATAGTACTGTTGAAATAAGCATAATAATTCCTCCTGTAAATGATGTAATTAATGATGTCTTTAATCCATTAATTAAAATCTGTGGCGAGATATTGCTAATCTCTGGTACTGCACTAAATGCAGCATTGACTCCAAGATATGTGGCTAAGATACCAAACAAAGCACTAAAAATACCCAGTAACACAATACCATTAGTATTATAAGGCTCTTTAATATTTTTTACTGAAATAAAAATGATAATACCTACTATGATGAGTAATACCANCATAAAGGGTCCGCCATTTAATAAAGTATCTAACATTTTATGTCTCCTTATTTTTTTAATTTCATAATATTCTTACTTATGAGTTCGAATATATCTTTTCTATTCTTGTCATNTTTTTTCATCTGTATAGGGTTGATATTCAAGTAGATCTCCAGGCTGAAAGCCCAGAACAATACAGATCTTTTCCAGTGTTTCGAACCTATCGCCTCTCACATTTCCATGTTTTAACATTTTCCTCAGCTTAGATATTTAAAAGAAAATCTGCCAAAAATAACAAATCAAATATATCTACTACCGAATCAAAATTAAGATCTTCTGAATCCACTGATCCATTCTCATTTATTATAAAAGACAACANTATTTCAAAATCTGATTCATTTACCAAACCATCGTCATTAATATCATAAGATGGAACAAAACTAAATTTTATTGCGACAGGCCTATGATCTGATATATTTTGGTCAAACTCATTCCAACCACCTTCAAGATATTCATCAATTTTTATGGTTTCCACCTTTATATTATTGATTTCATTAAATATTTCATCAGTAATTAAAATATGATCCAGATGGGAAGGCCAATTGGGGAATGACCATTCCGAATTATTTCCTTGAGCAATTTCAAGATCTGCAAAACGATAATGAGCAGAATCATCTAAAACATCCTGAAATACATTATTNGNTGGTGCTTCACTTATNTCATCATTCAAATCACCCAAAACAACTACCTTGTGATTAGAAAGATTAGTATCAATATATTCTTTAATAAAGTTTATCGCAGTATACCTTCTGTTTTCTTCATCAGATGTATTNCCAAAATCAATTATACCATTTCCACAACATTTAAAATGGTTATTGATTATAAAATAATTTACTCCCATAAAATTGATATCCATTACCATCGGCGAGCGAGGAAATGNATTCCAATATGATGAAGTTGTGTATATTTCATATATATCATTGATTTCTACAGATCNAGTTTTGTATATATACGCTAAACCAGCAAACCAACTTGATTCATAATACCCCGAGTATTCTGGTAAAGAATCTAACATTTGGTCAAACATAACAGTGTCATCTACTTCTTGAATAGCAAGAATATCTAAATCCANAAGGTTNATAACTTCANTAACATAATTAATTGTGATTTGATTATTTTTTGGAAACCACTCGATGTTCCATGTCGCTATATCNAGNGAATTATCATCTCCGAAAGATAAATCTTCTAAATCTTGTGCAACCAAAGTAGCAGCTAAGAAACTAATTAAGTATATAACACTCTTTATATTTTTNTGATACAATAGCATAAAATAGAATTGGGAATAATATGTGAAAAATACTTCTCTATCTTTTCATTATCCACTATCATGTTTGAAACATTGACTTTGCTTTAAAAATATACAATCTGATTTATATCTATAAAATTACTTTAGTTCTATATTTGCTANTATGNAAACTGCAATATTTGTTGATGTTCAAAATATTTACTATACTACAAGAGATACGTTTAGACGTTCTTTTGATTATAAATACTTCTGGAATCATATTGCATCTAAAGATCAGATTATTGTAGCAAATGCCTATGCAATAGACAGAGGAGATGAAAGACAACAAAAATTCCAATATGCATTACAATCTATCGGATTTGATATAAAACTTAAACCTTATATTTCTAGAGCAGATGGTAGCACAAAGGGGGACTGGGATGTTGGTATAACTATTGATGTTTTAGATTCAGCTCAAGAAGTAGAAAAAGTAATATTATTATCNGGAGATGGTGATTTTGATATGTTNGTGCGCAAAGTAATAGATGATTATGACTGCGTTGCAGATATCTATGGGGTAAAAGAGCTAACAGCAAACTCCTTAATAGAGTCTGCTTCAAAATTTTATCCTATATCGAGTAAATTTTTAGTTTAATTATCTAAACTTAAAAAATATTTAGATATTGATTTTATAAAATATTGGACATTCTCTAAATGAAGACCTCCTTCATCTAGAGAAGTCACAAAAGCACAATATGATGTGATCGGTTCTTTTAACATCGAATTAATTTAATTAGTTACAAAATAAAGTTTTGAAAAGATTATTGATTATACTTCATTCTATTGTTCTGACTCGATCGTTTGACCCACTGCTTAATACTTGCCATTTTTTGAATGGTTATACTATGTACTCCAAATGATTTTTCGACAAGACCTCTTATAATAAATAATTTTTCCCAATTTAGAAGATCTCCAAACTCTTTAAAAGTATCTGGAAACAAAACACATTCGTATATGTCTGTTTCATCTTCTAGTGTTAAGAATTGCATAGGTTGAGATTTTTTAGTGATAGATTCTTTTCGAGTAATACATATGCCCATTAAATAAATTATTTTCCCATAATGATAAGCAATATCTCTAGCATGTATAATCCGACGGCTCATAATAGGTCTATATACAGAAATTGGGTGAACCGAAACAGGGTATCCAAAAGATTCTAATTCAAGTTTCAACAGATCTTCACTTACTATTTGATTTTTAAAAGGAGTTCCAGATAAGACAGTTCTATTCGTATTCTGGAGATAATAACCTGCAACTTTATATGCAATTTCTTGATGAGTATGATCAAATGCTAAATCATTAAAGCAACCGGCATTGGTAAGAACCATTGCATCTGCTAAATCAAGTTCTGTCCTAATTAAAAAATTATCAAGAGAATCAAAAGGCCCAGCTTTTCTTTCATCTAAAATAACGCTCACTGCTTTTTTTTGAAGTTTTTTAATACTCATAAAACCCATTATTATTTTATCTTTATACCCTCTCCATTCATAATAGCTCTTGTTTATACTTGGTTTAATAATTTTAATTCCAAAACGTCTTGCTTCACTCATATAAGCATAAGAAGAATAGAACCCTCCTCTATTTGAAATAACTGATGCTAAAAACTCTGCAGTAAAATGAGCTTTAAGATATCCACAAGTAAAAGAAAGCATTGCATAAGAAGCTGAATGAGGCTTGCAGAAAGAATAACCAACAAAAGATTCTATCATTTCCCAAACTTTTTTAATCACTTCTTCTGAATATCCTCTACGAGCAGAATTATTGGTGAATTTTTTTTTCCAAGGATCTACTAAATGCTCCATAGAACTACGACTCATTGTTTTTCGCAGTAATTCAGCTTCACTATATTTTAGACCTGCCATCTTCATTACAGCCATTGAGACCTGCTCTTCATAAACCATAATACCATAACTTTCTCTTAAAAACTCTAAGTCAGGATGGACTAAATTCCATTCTTCGCCATGTATCCTTGCTAGCATAATATTCGTAAATCTATTTGCAGCAGGTCTGATAATAGAGGAGTAAATCACAATATGTTCAAAATCGACCATTCTTGATTTTGATAATAACTGTCGAGTAGCAGGGCTCTCTATATAAAACACACCCATCGTTCTACCTTTTTTCATCATTTCAGTAGTCTTAAAATCTCCTACTGGCTGAATAGAATGATAATTAAAATATTTATTCCCTGATTCAGATCCACCATAATTAAAGTTGACCTGTTTAATTGTATCACGGACAACTGACAAACTACGATTGCCTAGAATATCAATTTTTAATAGACCAGAATCTTCGACTTGATCTTTTTCCCATTCAACAATTTGGACGCCTTTTGTCGCTTTTAGCACAGGAACATATTTTTGAATTTCATCTGGTACAATTACGACTCCTCCTGGATGAACCGATGAATTTCTAAAAACTCCAACAATCTTTTCACTTTCTTGTAAAATACTGATTATTGTTTCATCTAAATCTAATTTTGAAAACTTTGGATCACTTTTTACCCATTCTTCTAATTTTTTAGGAGACCTATACCAACCAATACGTTTTGTTATATTATTAATTTCTTCATTTGAAATTCCATATACTTTACCGACCTCACGAATAGCAGATCTAGGCTTTAAGAACACTTGATTCGAAACCATAGCAGTTCTTTTTTCTCCATATTTTTTAAATACATAATTCAGAATATTTTCTCTTTCATCCCATGGGAAATCAATATCAATATCGGGCATATCTTCTCTTTCTGAATGGATAAACCTTTCAAAATGCAATGTATGCCTAATCGGATCGACCTGAGTAATAAAAAGACAATAACTAACAACTGATGCTGCTGCAGAACCCCTACCAATAGTGGATTTAGTCTGCTTGATAATATCTTCTACAATTAAAAAGTAAGGAGAAAACCCTTTTTGGTTAATAAGATCCAATTCGTATTCAATTCGAGAACATGTTAACTGGTTTAATTCTTTATACCTCTTTTTGGCGCCAAAATAAACTTTTTCTTTAAGAATTTTATTAGATCGATGTGTATCTTTTAATGATAAACCTGGAAAAATAGTATTAATAAAAGACCAATCAGTTTTACATCTATCCGCTAGATAATAACTATTATTTAAAGCATTTAAACTGTTCGGAAATAAGTCAATCATTTGCTTCTCAGTTCTGAACCAATGTTTTGATGTCTTGTACTGAGAAAATTTCAGATTATTTTTTGTTGTATTGTAATAAATAGAACGAAGCATTTTATGTGCATTGTGGTCATCAGGTGAATTAAAGTAAACATCTCCTGTAGCAACTATCTCTAATTTTAATTTTTTACTCAGCTTCTGAATTACTATTTCCTCTAAACCAGGTCTTAATTCAATAAATAAATGAGTATCTGGAACCGCTTTTTTTAATGATTTTAATGTTGACTCATTCGAGGATATAAAAAACAATCCAGTTGATTTATTTTTAATAATGTTAGCAATTGGCTGGTTAAAATTTTTATGTACATCTGAAAGAATTCGGCAAAGGTTTTCATAGCCATTTTGATTTTCTACTAAAATAACTATTTCATCCATAGCTGTAATTATATTTGATCCTGCGATAGGATCTATATCATAATTACGAGCAGATTGAACAAAACGAATAAAACCCCATAGACCATTTACATCTGTTAAAGCTATTTTTTTCATAGATGATTTTTTACATAATTTTATTAAATCATTTAATGATAAAAGGCCATTCATCTTTGAATAAATAGAATGGGTATTGAGATGAATGAACATTATATTTTTCCTAATGCTTGAAAAATATTTGCAGTTTGAAGCGAATGAAGGCCATATCTTTTACGTACGCTTTCAATAGCCTTAGATAAATCCATATTCTTACTATTGATGGTTTCAAACATCGTTTTTTGCTCGGCATAAGATGTAAAATGCGTAGCTTGTATTAAAATTGATCTTATACGATTTCGTCTCTTATTTACCTTTTCAAATAATGTATAACAATCTTTAATTACAGAGAAATCATCGATCTCACTTATTTTTCCAGTTTTTTTACTTGAGCGCCCATCGCTATAATGTACCTCTATTTTCACCTTATTCGAAATCTGCCACTTTTTTCTCAACTCAAAAGCAACTTGTTCCGCTAAATCTTTTACTAATCCTTTTAAAACATCATAATTATTAGTGTCTTCTGGTAATATAGTTTGTCGAAGAATACTTTCTTGTTTTTTAACAGGTATAACTGGGCAGAAATCTTTACCATGAGACTCTTTTTCAAGTTGGGTTGAATAGGCTCCAAATAATATTTGGAACTCTTTTTTATGAAGCATCATCGATTGAATATTTTCAATCTTTTTTATCAACAAGAACTCAATTAAACGGCTTACTGACTTTTCTGATACAATAGGTAAGACAAATGGATTTAAACTGGAAAAAAATTCAGATTCAAACCCATTTTTAACCTCGTGGATTTTATTGAGTACTACAGAAGTAATAGTCCTACTTACAAGTTTGTTTTGACTAATCCCAACTTGACCGAACATATTTGTTTTTTCTTTTATTGACTTAAGAATTGATAGACCGTTATTTTGAACATTACCCTTAAGATACCGCATACCATGCATATCCAGGAAAAATTCTCCCATGTTTTTTGGTTCAACAATTGGAGTAAAATCAGAAACTATTTTATATATGTAATGATTTATTTTTGTATAAAGTGATTTGTTATAAGGTAACAATCGAACACCATGATTTATTTTTCGTATTGTAGATACTTTCATGCCTTTTAATAAACCTTCTTCTTTTGCCTCAGGAGAAATAGATATAATCGTACCATTAGGACTATTAGAAGAAAGAATAGCGACAGGGCGTGTTTTTAGCGTTGGGTCTATCATTTGCTCTGCCTGGAGCTCTAGACCTCTAAGACGTATGTGAAAAACGTCTCTTCCATTCATTGATGTTTTACCTAATTCAAATAGTTTCTAAAAGAATAAAGTAAGACACCATTGATACGAAAATCATCTGTTGGATCAACTGTTATAATTGGAAACTTTGGATTTCTAGGATGAAGCTCAATACCATGACTATTCGGGACATAACACTTTAGAGTGGCTTCTCCATTAATTATAGCAACAACAATTTGTCCAGAACGAGCAATGCTTGTTTTTTTAGCAACAATAAAATCACCGTCATGAATCTGTTCTTCTATCATTGAATTACCTTTAACTTGTAATACATAATGATCTGGATGTAGTAAAGATGGTGGGACATCAACCATTTCAGGATTTTCCAATGCTTCAATTGGTTCACCTGCGGCTATTAAACCCAACAATGGCAAACGAGCTATTGTAGCTGTCTGAGTCTCATTTTGATTTAATATGAGTGCTCTTTTACCATTGGGTCCTTTTATACGTGATAGATGACCTTTTTCTTCTAGGGTCTTTACATACCAATTTACTGTCCCTAATGATCCAAAGCCTAATGTTGACATGATTTCTTCATAGGATGGAGACTGACCATTGACTAATGTGAATCTCTGAATAAAGTCTAAAAACTTTTTCAATTTTGGGGACAGAGCTTTATTCATAAACTAATAGATAAATTTGTAACGGCTTTTCCATCCCACACGACAGATTGTGACGCTTGCTTATTTGCATAGTTATTTAAACGCGATACAGCACGCATTACTTCAAAAGATGCTTTTGGTTTACTTTTCTTTTTTATAAAATATTTCATAATAATCTCTCTTTTTATTTTACTCGTAAGTTACTCGTAAGTATTATACTAAAAAAATACCTTTAATCCAAATAAAAAGCCCCAAATGGGGCTTTTTATTTAATTTTATAGAGAGGTTTCTAATACTAGACTGGTGCAATCCATAATCCAATGAATAATAATAAACCTGTGATACTATGCATTATAATTGTACCCCAATTTGCAGGCTCCAATAATCTACTATTATAGTGTTTATATAAAGTTTGAATCGCTCTAAATCCAAAATAAGCAGCTAACAATGAAATCAAAGCTTCTTTTGGCAATTTTTCACTTAATACAAGAACAACAATACTCAAAAATGCCCCAACTACTAGTGAAACATATCCAGCTCTTGCTTTTTCTGGGCCTAGTACTACAATTAATGTATTTTTCCCTGTTTGCTTATCGCTATCATGATCAGGAAATTCATTTACATAAACCACTGCTGATATTAATAAGCCAATCGGTATCCCGATCAAAAAAGCTTCCGGTAGAAGTTTTCCTGTTTGCACTAGAGCACTCCCAGCGACCATCAATGGACCAAAATTTAACCCTATTATTAATTCACCTAATCCTTTCCTAGCAGAAAATTTGAAAGGTGGAGCAGTATAAAAGAGCCCTGAAAGAAATCCAATCAAACCTAACCATAAAATAGGAAATCCAGCTTTTTGGATTAATGGTATACCGACTACAGCACTTAGACCGAACGTTACAATCGCTAGCTTTAGCATCCCTTTAGCAGAAATAAGACCCATTTGTATACCACGTCCACCACCATTAAGTCCCACGTTACTATAGTTATAGTTTATCTCATCGGTACCACTCACATGATCAAAATAATCATTTGAAGTATTTGTTCCAATCTGCAATAAAGATCCACCTAGCGCGGTAAGAGCAAGCCAACCCCATTCTATCGAATATCCTGCAAATTTTGCAATAGCTGCTCCCACAAATATAGGAACTAGTGTAGCCGATAAGAAAGGTAATCTCATTATTACTACCCAGGAAAAAATCTTGGTCATTAAATCAATTTTAGGACGAACCTCATCTGGCGTTTTATCTTCTATTGGTGTCGTCACACCACAATAACCAATATGCTCTCCATCTTTTGATTTAGTTGGAGTTATTTTTATACGAGAAGGTAATTCAGA
>PAKE01000050.1 GCA_002710495.1 Flavobacteriales bacterium | reverse complement strand
CCAGAATACGAAACTGAAAACTATAGTGCTGGTGTAGGAATAGATTTTGGAGGAACTTTCTTTGACATAAGTTATACTCTTTCAAAAAATTTAGCAGATTACGAAATGTATAGTCCAGACACTGAACTTCAGTCATCAGTCAACTCTGAAAAAAATTATCTACTATTTACATTAGGATTCAGATACTAATAAAAAAAGGAACTTCTAAAGAAGTTCCTTTTTTACGTCAAGTATAATCTTTTTTATTCTTGTTGTGATAAGATATTAGAATCTACTAATATTCTACCGCAATGTTCGCAAACAATTACCTTTTTGTGTAATTTAATATCTAATTGTCTTTGTGCAGGAATTTTATTAAAACAACCTCCACAAGCATCTCTATCAACAGACACTAATGCAAGTCCATTTCTTACTCTAGTTCTAATTCTTTCATAAGAAGATAAAAGTCTATCATCAATTTTCTTTTGTAAACTTTTTGATTTTTTTATCAACGCTTTCTCTTCTTTTTCTGTTTCTGCTGTAATTTCAGCAAGTTCAGACTTTTTCCCTTCTAGGTCTTCTTTATTTTCATTTAGATCTTCAGTAGTTGATGCTATTACCTCATCTTTCATCAATACTTTTGCCTTTATCTCATTAGTTCTCTTATCAGAAAGTTGTATTTCTAATTCTTGAAACTCTAATTCTTTTGTAAGTGAAGTAAACTCTCTGTTATTTTTTATGTTCTCTAATTGTTTTTTATACCTTACAATTAATTCTTCTGAATTTTTGATAGCTACCTTTTTATCTTTTTGATCTGCTTTTAAAATAGACTTTTCTTCTTCAATTTTTTCTAATCTTGTTTCTAATCTTGCTATTTCATCTTCTAAATCCTGAATTTCCACAGGAAGCTCACCTCTTACAACTCGTAATTGATCAATTTCTGAATCTACACATTGTAAATCATAAAGTGCTTTTAGTTTTTCTTCAACTGATATACTAATTGTCTTTTTCTCCATTTTATAGGTAATTTATCGGGTTTGTATTAATTTTTGATAACAGGACGGCAAATTTACTAAAATTATTGATAAGCAAGTCATAAATTAACTCCTTTGTAAATTGTTCGCTTTCGTAGTGTCCTATATCTGCAATTATGATGTCATTTTCAGAATTAAAGAACTCATGATATTTAAAATCTGATGTTATAAAAATATCTGCTCCCAATCCTTTCGCATTCTTTAATAGAAAACTACCACTTCCTCCACAAACTGCTACTTTTTTAATTTTATTTTTCACCAAAGATGTATGGCGAATACAATCTGTTTTCATTGTGTTTTTTACAACTTCAAGGAAGTCAGTTGAATCCATTTCATTTGCTAATTCTCCGATAATACCCGCACCAACATCTTGAAATACATTATCTAAAATATAAATCTGATAAGCAACTTCCTCATAAGAATGAACTTTTTTCATTTCTGAAATCATCCTTTTTTCAATGTTTTTCGGGAATATTACTTCTATTTTTATCTCCTCTACTATTTCTTGTTTTCCTCTTTCTCCAACTTTGGGACTAGAATCTTCTGAAGGAAGAAAAGTTCCTACTCCAAAGGACTGAAAACTACAATTTTTATAATCTCCAATAGAACCTGCTCCCGATTCAAACAATGCGTTTTGAACTTCTTCTGCATTTTCTTTTGGAACATATACTTCTAATTTCCTAAGCAAATCTCTTTTCGGAGAAAGTATCTGCTGATTTTTAAGTCCTAACTTATCTGCTATTTTACTACTTACTCCTCCTATTATATTGTCCAGATTGGTATGTATCACATAAATTGCAATATCATTTTTTATCGATTTTATTATAGTTCGTTCTATGTGGTTTTTTCCATTTAGTTTTTTAAGTCCCGAAAAAATAATTGGATGATGAGCAATTATCAAATTACAACCGTTTTCTATAGCTTCTTCTATCACCTCTTCTACGCTATCTAAGCAAACTAATACAGAAGTAACTTGCGTATTTTCATCTCCAACAATCAAACCAGAATTATCATAACTTTCCTGATAATTTAATGGAGCTATCTCCTCTAGAAACTGAGTGATTTCTTTTATTTTCATTTTTCAAATATACAAATAGTTAACTTATACTATCTTTGCCCTATGAGATTTTTATTATATCTTTTTTCCTTGATTTATTCCTTAGTTATATGGATGAAGAATTTGTTTTTTGATTTGGGTATTTTATCCTCAAAAGAATATTCTGTACCAATCATCTGCATTGGAAATATTACAGCTGGAGGGACAGGAAAAACTCCACATACAGAATATCTATTATACCTGCTATGTGATAAAAAAACAGCTGTTTTAAGTAGAGGGTATAATAGGAAAAAAAAGGGACTCGTTTGGGTAGATGTAAATTCTAAGCCTGAAAATGTAGGAGATGAACCACTTCAAATAAAACAAAAATTTCCAGATACTATAGTAGTAGTTTCTGGTAATAGAAGAAAAGGAATTGAAGAAATACTTAAAAAACATCCGGAAACTGAAGTAATTTTGATGGATGACGGATTTCAACACAGATGGATAAAAGCGGGTATGAATATCTTGTTAAATAATTACGAAAACACAATCTACTCAGATAGTTTATTACCTTTAGGAAGATTAAGAGAATCTAAGAAAGCAATTAGTAGAGCTAATATTATTATAACTACAAAATGTCCTAAGATGACTCCACCAGAAAAAACAGGAATTAATAATCAATTAAATATTGATGCTTATCAAAATAGTTTTTTCTCTTCTATCATTTATAATAATTGGAAACCAATATCTACTTCTGAGAAAATTTCTACAAACGAAAAATACCATATTACGCTTGTTACTTCTGTAGCAAATGCTGATAATCTGAAACTACATTTAGACGAAAACAGACATATTGTAAATCATCTCAGCTTCCCAGATCATCATAATTTTACGAAAACTGACATAGAAAATATCTTGTCGGAATATTACTCCACTACTTCTGATAAAAATATTATCTTGTCCACCGAAAAAGACAAAGTAAAACTTACTAATTTTAAAGCTAAATTTAATGGGATTAAATTATTTTTTATTCCAATAAATATAAAAATTGATAGAGAGCAAGAATTTAATAACCTTATAACAGATTATGTTGCAAACCATAAAAGAAACCGCTAGTTTCATCTCTAATAAAACAAAATTTAATGCTGAAATTGGAATTATTTTAGGAACTGGATTAGGTGGATTAGTGTCAGAAATACACATACAACACTCCATTCCATATAATGAGATTCCTAACTTCCCTGTATCTACAGTGGAAGGTCATTCAGGTAGGTTGATTTTTGGAACTCTCGGTAATAAGAATGTAATTGCCATGCAGGGAAGATTCCACTTTTATGAGGGGTATACAATGGAAAAAGTAACATTTCCTGTTCGTGTAATGAAACTTTTAGGAATAAAGAACCTAATTGTTTCCAATGCAAGTGGAGGTGTAAATCCTGACTATGAGGTTGGAGATTTAATGATTATAGAAGATCATATTTGCCTTATTCCTAACCCACTAATTGGAGAAAATATAGATGAACTAGGTCCTAGATTTCCTGACATGAGTGAACCTTACGATAAAAACTTAATAAAACTTGCGGAGGATATTGCTGCAAAAAACAATCTACCAGTAAAGAAGGGGGTTTATATAGCACTTACGGGTCCTACTTTAGAAACTCCTTCTGAATACAAATATATGAGAATTATTGGAGGAGATACTGTTGGTATGTCAACTGCACCAGAAGTGATTGTTGCTCGTCATATGAATATCCCGTGTTTTGCTATGTCAGTAATTACTGATCTTGGAGTTCCAGGCAAAATACAAAAAGTTACCCATGAAGAGATACAAAAAGTTTCAGAACTAGCAGAACCAAAACTTACCCTTATAATAAAAGAACTGATTTCGAAAATCTAATATATGAAAAACTTAATACTAACACTTACTACTTGCTTTCTGAGCATATTATCCTTTTCTCAACTTAATTCTACTTTATTATTTCATTGGGATGATTCTACTATTATTGGTTCAGCATCTTATGATAATTCCTATAACGAATGTTGGGGATTTAAAGTTAATAACACTGAAATAGCAGTAATTGGATCTACTGAAGGAACACATTTTTTTGACGTAACAGATCCCCAGAATAGTACTCAAGTAGCTTTTGTTGCAGGAGCTTATACTGGTAGCGGAGTTGTACATAGAGATTATCATGATTACCAAGGATATCTTTATATAGTATGTGATGAAGGTTGGAGTACAAGTACATTACAAATTGTAGATATTTCAAATCTCCCTACTTCTGTAAATATAGTTTATGATTCAGACAGTTTATTCAATACATCGCATAATATTTTTATTGATACTGCAACATCAAAATTATACGCCTGTGCTTCTAATTCCGCAATGGATATATATAGTTTAGATATACCAACACTGCCTAATCTAATCTATTCATATACTGATGTAGGTCATGTTCATGACGCATATGTTCGAAATGACACTGCATATCTGAATTGTGGCAATGATGGATTTAGAATTGTAGATTTTCATTATCTTGATTTACCTGGAGGAATGGCTCCGACTGAATTAGCGTCATTCACATCTTATCCAGATGCGGGATATAATCATTCTGGTTGGCTATCAGATGATGGCACAATTTACGCTATGCAAGATGAAAATCATGGATATGATGTGAAAATTATAGATGTTTCCGATTTTAATAATATTACAGTACTATCTAATTTAAACTCTGGACAAAACGCACAATCGATGGCACATAATGGAATTATTAAAGGAAATCTTTTATATTTAGCATATTATCATGATGGGTTAAGAGTGTTTGATATTTCTAACCCTTCAAATCCAATTCAAGTTTGTAATTACGATACATATTCTCCTGCGTCTTACAATTCATATAAAGGAGCTTGGGGTGTTTATCCATATCTTCCTTCTGGAAATATAATTGTTTCTGATATGCAATCTGGGTTATATGTTTTAGACTGTACTGTTCCAGTAAATTCAGTAAAAAATATTAATCAGAATTTAAATATTTATCCAAATCCAACAAAGGATTATTTTAATGTAAATATAGATGCAAAAAGAATAGAAATTTACGATATTTCCGGTAGAAAAATAACTCAAAAAATCATTGAAATTGAGAATAAATTTTATAGAGAAGATATTGTAAATGGCTTATATATCTATCGACTATTTAATAAAAGGGATTTAGAAATAGAAAATGGAAAAATAATTTTTGAATAAATGAGTATTTCAGATAAATATGAAGCGGTAATTGGACTAGAAGTCCATGCACAACTACTTACAAATTCAAAAGCTTATTCCTCCGATAAGAATATTTATGGAGCTACTCCAAATACAAAAACAAGTCCAATTACTTTAGGACATCCTGGCACTTTACCTGTTTCTAACTCAAAGGTTATTGAATATGCTGTAAAGATGGGCATTGCAGTTAACTCAAATATCAGAGAACGAAATGAGTATGCTAGAAAAAATTATTTCTATGCAGATCTACCAAAAGGTTATCAAATAACTCAAGACACTACCCCGATTTGTAATGGTGGGTGTATAGAGATAAAAGATGAAAATGGAAAAGAAAAACAAATAGAAATTACCAGAATTCATATGGAAGAAGATGCTGGTAAAAGTATTCATGATTTAGATCCATTTAATACTTTGGTAGATTTAAATAGAGCAGGAGTCCCACTTATTGAGATTGTTTCCGAACCTGAAATCAGAAGTTCAGAAGAAGCTTATAGGTACATACAAGAAGTTCGAAAACTAGTTAGATACATTGGTATCTGTGATGGAAATATGGAAGAAGGAAGTTTAAGGTGTGATGCAAATGTTTCTGTTCGGATAAAAGGAGCGGATAAATTCGGAACCAAAGTTGAGGTAAAGAATATGAATTCAAGTAGTAATGTGAAAAAAGCAATTGAGTTTGAAATAAAAAGACAAATTCAGTTAATTGAAAAAGGAGAAGAAGTTGTACATGAAACAAGAAGTTTTAACGCTGCAAATGGAGGGACAATTTCTATGAGACATAAAGAGGAAGCTAACGACTATCGATATTTTCCAGAACCTGATTTACAACCAGTAATTATTACACAAGAATATATTGAAAAAATAAGAAAAACATTACCTCTTTTACCCAAAGAGCTTTTTGTAAAATTTACCAAAGAATTTGGACTTTCAGATTATGATGCTAATATCTTAATTGAAGAGAAAGAGATTGCTCTTTATTTTTTAGAGATTACAAAATATAATAAAAACTATAAAACAGCAGCAAACATTGTAAACGGAACTATTAAAAGTTATCTAAATGAATTTGCAATTCATATCTCTGAGTTTACAATCTCTCCTAACAGAATTGCTAGACTAATCATCTTAATTGATGAAGGAAAAGTCAGTAATTCGGTTGCTACTTCTAAAATATTTACTGAAATGATAAATTCAGAAGATAATCCTGAGGATATTGCAAAAAACAATAATTGGATTCAGGATTCAGACACTGATTCCTTGTCAGAATTTGTAAAACAAGCAATTGCAAAATATCCACAAAAGGTAGAAGAATATAGATCTGGAAAGAAAGGACTAATTGGCTTATTTATGGGAGAAGTAATGAAACTTTCTGCAGGAAAAGCAGATCCAAAATTAGCAAATAAATTAGTCAGAAAAGAATTAGAAAAATAATACATTGAATAAAACTAAAATATATTTCGCGTCTGATTTTCATTTAGGAATCCCTAATATGAAAGAAAGTAGAATGAGAGAAAAAAAAATTACATCGTGGTTAGATTCTATTCAAAATGATGCAAAATCAATTTATCTGTTAGGAGATATTTTTGATTTCTGGTTCGAACACAAAAAAGTTGTCCCAAAAGGATTTGTACGACTTTTAGGAAAATTTGCAGAATTAACTGATAATGGGACTAATATTCATATTATAGTTGGAAATCATGATTTATGGATGAAAGACTACTTAGAAGAAGAATGTAATGTCAAAATTCATCATGATCCAATTAAGATTAAAGAAAATAACAAAACTATTTTTATTGGGCATGGAGATGGACTTGGTCCTGGAGAAAAATCATTTAAATTAATAAAAAAGATATTTACTAATAGAACTTGTCAGTGGTTATTTTCTTTATTACATCCAAATACTTCCTTAAAACTAGCTCATTTTTGGTCAAGAAGAAGTAGATTAAAAGGAATAACACCTGATTATTTAGGATCAGAAAAAGAATACTTAGAACAATTCTGTAGAGAACATTACATCAAGAATACTGAGATTAATTTTTATTTATTTGGACACAGACACCTACCTTTAGATGTCAAAATTGCAGATGATTGCAGATATATAAATACTGGTGATTGGATTAATCATTTTTCCTATGCAGTATTTGATAAAGAAAACATAGAATTACAATATTTTGTAAAATAAAAAACCCTCAATTTCTTGAGGGTTTTCTTGTATTTCTATTAATTTATTGTACTACAAGTTGTTTTGTTTCCACGACTACTCCATCTGAAACAATTGACACAAAGTATAAGCCATCTTCAATATTATCTAAACTAATCTGTACTGAATGATATCCTTCTTCCATCTCGTTACTTATTAAAGTAGATACTTCTGACCCTAAAATATTATACATTTTCACTTCAATATTTGTATTTTCTTCTAACTCAAAAATTATATTTACATTATTATTGGTTGGATTTGGATAAAGAGACAAGGATAATTTATTTGCTGTATTGGTTACTAAACTTAAATCAGCAGCTTCTCCAATTCTAATATTATCAATATACAATCTATTAGCCAACGAACTTACTTGATATTCAAATTTGAATCTTACATTAGGAGATTTCAAATCATTAGAACCTATTGCGTCAAACATAACAGCAGTATTCCATATCAAATCTGAAGTGGGAATGAAATTTTCAGAGTAAAAACCAGATGAAGCTAATTCAGATGGAGAAAATAATTTTAAATCTTTCCAAACTCCGCACTCATCAGAATAAGACACTAACAAAGTATTAGTAGGAAAGGAATTTACTGCAGCTCCAATAAAATCTATAGAGATTGCAGGTTCAGTAAGATCAGATAAATTATATGATTCCGTTTCAAATATTACAGGGTTGGCAGAAGTCAATTTCTTTCCGTTTAGCATGATAGAAGAACTCCCATCAGAACTTATGCCATCAACTGCTTCCCAATTCGGATTTGCAGAAACATTAAAGTCCCAATCTGCAACTAATTTATTGTCAATTACCGAGAAATCATCTTCAAAAACACTTCCTTCTTCAAAACTATAGGTATAAGAATCATTAGTATTTGCAGAAGAAGTAGGCAAGATAGTAATGAAGCCTTCTTTTTCAGTAGCTGTTGTACAGCTAGATTCATAATGAGCTAAATAATAAGTTTCATCATATTCACCTCTATAGAACAAAGTATCAATGAAATATGCATTGTATGACTCATCAATAAATTCTGCCAGATAAAATTTCCTATCAACCCCAGTGGAAAGAGTTGAATCGATAGTCTCATAAGTATATGAATTATTTTGCAAATGAGATAAAAGATTTGCATCAAGGGTACTATCAGGATGAGTATTGTATACTAATAAGAAGGTGTCTATTCCTAATGAAACTAAAGTACTAGCTCCAACTACACTATCTGTTGGTTGTGAATATACCCAACCTGAATTTGAACTAAAACTATCAACATCCATGTATAAATTAATATTAGTAGCATTTACCGAATTTAATTCATCCATTGTACCTTCAATTATTAGCGTTTCAGTAATTGTTTCTAGGTTTGTGTAACCAGGAATAACATCATCCATAGACCAAGACTTTGCAACAACATCATCTATATATTCAATCGTTAAACTTACGTCATAAGTACCTGCAGCAGAATAAGTNTGTTGTGGTTCATTTGAAGATGAAGAAGTATTTCCATCTCCCCAATCCCAAACCACAGAGGTTATTCCATTAAAGATATTCTTATTTCCCTTAAGTACAGAAATATCTCCTAAACAATTTGTTGTATTTCCGTATTTCTCAATAAAGTTTGTGTTTTTATTACATGCAGTACCTTTATAACCATTAGTAGTTCCTGTTTTTTCTAAATTTTCTGCAGACCATAAATATCTTCTGAAAGGATAATTTTCCTCATCTCCCTCTAAGGTTTGATTTACAATTTCCATTTGTCCATCTGTAAACAAGGACATTACTGCATCATCAGAATAATCCATATAGTTCATAAACATCTCTCCTGCAGGATTTTGAGTATCCGCAATACAAACATTTAAATGATACGGAAATTGATTTAATGNNACACCCCAATTNTCTTCTTTTGCAGGAGGAGTATCTTTAATATTATCATCTCCACACAAAGCATCTCCCCAAATATGACGTAATCCTAACCAGTGACCAACCTCATGAGTAAGTGTTTTTCCATTTTTAAACTCTGAAGCCCTAATTGCTACTCCATCAGTTGACATAGATCCACTCCACGGAAATTGNGCAAAACCTAAAAGAGTATTTCCATCAGAATCTGGTAAAGAACTTACTACCCAAATATTAAAATATTGGTAACTGTTCCAATAACTTAATGATTTTACTAAATTTCTTGGTTCAGGAACATCTGTTAATTCAGAATGAATCCTAACGATACCATTTGTTGGAATCTCATCAGAACATGTGTCACAACGAGGAGCTAGTTTCGCTAATCTAAATTCGACATTTGCACTTCCAGATACAGCAGCAAACACATCAGGAGTAGAAAGCATATTATCTGCTTGTCTATTGATATTTTTATTTAATTGTTCTAATGCATAATCTACATCAGCATCAGTAACGTTTTCTGCACCAAAATTATGAACAATATGAACAACAACTGGAATAATTTTCTTTTCACCAGCATTTCCCTTCTCATTTAAGTTAGAAACTAATTCTTTGTTTTTCTGTTCTAACTGAATGTTTTTCTCTTCAATTGACTTATAAAAAGCAGGATACTTATTAATNTCATCTTGCAAATAACCATCATATGTACCACAAANTCCCTGTGACTTTGCTAGATTTGGAATGCAAAATATTGAAATTAAAATAGGTAAGAATAATTTTTTCATTTATAATAAGTTTATTGTTAATTTACNAGCTAACAAATATAAGGTTTTCTTCTATAAAACATANATAACATATAAAATTTTATAAATAAATCTACAAANTCTTAATATAGNTGTTTCTCTGCATGGTAAGAAGATCTAACTAAAGGACCACTTTCTACTATCCGGAATCCTAATTTGAGACCAACATTCTTGAACATTTCAAACTTATCTGGATGTACATATTCAAATACAGGAAGGTGTCTTTTACTAGGTTGCAAATATTGACCTATAGTCATTATTGTAACACCAACATCTAATAGGTCTTTCATGGTTTGGATGACCTCCTCATCTGTTTCTCCCAATCCAAGCATTATTCCAGACTTTGTTCTGACACCTGAATTATTTAAGATATTTAGAACATCTAAACTTCTTCTGTATTTTGCTTGGATTCTTACTTTTTTAGTTAACCTCTCTACAGTTTCCATATTGTGAGATACAACTTCAGGAGCTACATCAATAATTTTTTGAATATCCTCCTTTTTTGCTTTAAAATCTGGGATTAATGTTTCTAAAGTAGTATTCGGATTTATTTTTCGAATTTCATTTACTGTCTCTGCCCAGATATTAGAACCCCCATCTTTTAAATCATCTCTATCTACGGAAGTAATAACTGCATGTTTTACCTTCATTATTTTTACAGAATTTGCTATGTTTTTCGGTTCATTAATATCCACAGACAAAGGTCTTCCAGTCTGTACATTACAGAATCCGCAAGAACGAGTACAGATATTACCTAAAATCATGAAAGTTGCTGTTCCTGCTCCCCAACACTCNCCTGTATTGGGACAATTTCCACTCTCACAAATAGTATGTAATCTGTGTGTTTTTACTACCGACTTTACATTTTTGTAAGCAGTAGCAGTAGGTAATTTTACTTTAAGCCATTTTGGCTTTCTAACTTTTTCGGAAACAGACAAGTTTTTATTTTTGAGTGTTTTGAACTACTCCTTCACACGGCTGCTCATAAATACCACATGAAGAGAGTAAAAATAATGTAGAGATAAAAAGAGCTATAATATATTTCATTATTTAGATTTTTAGCAAAAATACAAAATAATAATAAGTAACTTGAAAATAAAAACAACAGACTTTTGTTATATTTGAAACATCATTTCTTAATAAATAGATGAAGAAAAATATTCAATTGGAAAAAGGGTGGAAAAATGTTTTGCAAGAGGAGTTTGGAAAGAGTTACATNCAAAATTTGATAAAATTCCTAATAAAAGAGAAAGTAAATTATACTATTTACCNAAATAGCAATAATATTTTTAATGCATTTAACTCAACACCTTTTCATAATATAAAAGTTGTGATCTTAGGACAAGATCCCTATCATGGAGAAGAACAAGCAAATGGGCTCGCCTTTTCAGTTTCTGATGGAATAAAAACACCTCCTTCTTTAGTAAATATATTTAAAGAAATAGAAAGAGATTTAGGNATCAAGAATCATGGCAAAGGAGATTTGACCNATTGGACAAAACAAGGAGTATTACTTNTAAANGCAACTCTTACNGTGAGAAAGAATGAAGCGGGGAGTCATCAAAACAGAGGGTGGGAGGAATTTACTAACAAAGTAATATCTACAATATCAGATAAAAAAGAAGGAGTTATTTTCTTACTTTGGGGGAAATTTGCACAAAAAAAACAGAAACTAATTCATAAAAATAAACACCATATATTAATAAGCTCTCACCCCTCACCACTATCTGCTTATAGAGGGTTTTTGGGATGTGGACATTTTTCAGAAGTTAATAAAATTTTGAAAAAAGAAAATAAAATTGAAATAAATTGGGAACTCTAACAAAAAAACTATTCGTTTTATTTTTATTTTTAAATGGGATTCTTGCTAATTCACAGGATAAAAAAGATTATTTCTATATAAATAATGAAGGAAATGAAATACAATTAGACCTTTCAGAGATAGAAGATTATATATATAATATAATTAGTCTCTATGAAAACAATGGACATCCTTTTTCCGGAGCAAAACTAGAAAACATAAAGAGAAATAAAGCAGATCTAGTTATAAACAAAGGTCAAAGATACACTATTGATTCTTTAGTAATTTATGGAAACACAAAACTGACTGAAAAACAACTTTTTCAATTAATTAGAATAAGGAAAGGAGANATATACAATCAGAAGAAATTAAATGATATTGACGAAAAACTATCTGAAATATCCTATCTAAAACAAAGTAAGAAACACGAATTTGTTTTCCATAAGAATACTACTGACATCTATTTTTATTTGGAAAAAGTTACCGATAATTTTATTGATGGACTTATTGGTTTTAATTCAGAGGAAGAGAAAATAAAGTTAAATGGATATGTAAACCTAAGGTTAGTAAATCTACTAAATAATGGAGAAACATTCCAATTTAATTGGAAAACTGAACAAGAGAGATTTCAGAAATTAGAAAATACTACAACAATACCAAGCTTGTTTAATAGTGAGTTAGGAAGTGAGTTTTATTTGGACATCTACAGAAAATACAATGAATTTACAAATACAGAGAAAGAAATATCCGTATTTCATTTATCGAGAAAAAATTTAAGATATAAAATAAGTTATCAAATGAAAAACTCTATATCTGAAAATGCAGAAATTGGAAATTCTAAAACAAGAAATATTGGTGCAGGTATTAGATTTAAAACACAGGAAATTAAAATTGATTGTAATGGATTTTTCGGGAAAAGACAAACAAATACTAGAACAAATTATCTCAACTTAAAATTAAACACCAACTATCTGTTCCGCTTTTCTGACAGAATTCAATCAAATCTAAACACCGAAAATAATTACCTTTTTAATAATAGTCTGCAGGAAAATGAGATGATATTTTTTGGAGGAACAAATAGTATGAAAGGATTTCTGGAAGATCAGTATACTACAACTAGATTACATATTTTAGGAATTGATTTAAACTACAACCTAGATCAAAATATGAATACAAATATATTCTATCAAAAATGTTTTTATGAAAATCAAGAAAGTTATTCTCAGTTAAATTCTGTTGGGGTTGGTTTTGATTTAAAAAATAATTCTGGAATTGTATATCTGCAATATGCTATCGGAATTTCTGAAAATCAATCGTTTAATCTTGAAAACGGCAGAATTCATATTGGACTGAAAAATACTTTTTAACAAATCTAAAAATCTAATTGAAATTACTATTTTTTTTGTTATTTTGAAGAGTAAATTTTAAAACAGAACATTATTTATGGGAATAGAATTAGGAATAGGATTATTAGGGTTATTAACCATTGCTGGATTTACTGCTCTTTATTTAAAAAAATCCAGTACATCAGANTCAAATTCGAATGAATTATTAGTACAATTAAACGATTCATTGCGTAAAGAAATACAAGAAATCAGAAAAGAAGTTGGTGAAAACTCTCAAAAAGGGAGAAAAGAAATAGAAGAAAAATTAAAAGACATAAACAAAGGAATTAATACTTTTCAGGAAAGTTCTAAAGAAGATATGCAAAAACAATTTGCTTCATCTAACAAGGTGATAAAAGAAGTGACTTCAGAACTTGAAAAAATAAAAGGTACTAATNAGCAAGTCTTAGGTTTTGCGAATCAAATGAAAACACTAGAAAAGATTCTTAGTAATCAGAAGCAAAGAGGAATATTAGGAGAAATTCAGTTAGAGAATTTACTTGCCAACGTATTACCTCCNGAACTTTTTCAAATGCAATATTCCTTTAATAGCGGTGCATTAGTAGACGCTATTGTTAAAGTAGGAGATTACATTATTCCTGTTGATGCGAAATTTTCTTTAGATAATTACAATAAAATGATTGAGAGTGAAGAAAAATCAGAAATTGAATCTTTAGAAAAGAAATTTAAGGATGACATTAAAAAGCGTATAGATGAAACTGCTAAATATATCTTGCCTAATGAAAAAACAACCGATTACGCCTACATGTTTATTCCAGCAGATGGTTTGTATCAAGATCTTCTTAATAGTAGAGTAGGTACACTACAAATAAACTCCAAAGATTTAGTGGCTTATGCATATACTAAAAAAGTAATGATAGTGTCTCCAATGAGTTTATTTCCAATGTTGCANATTACAGTAAAAGCTCTACATAATTTAAAAGTAGAGAGATCTATTGAAGATATTTTAAAAAATATTAATAAGTTATCNAATCATTTAAATGCATATAAGGATTCACACGACAGCTTAGGAAAAACTATCCGTACAGTTGTGAATCATTACAACAAATCTTCCTCAGAGTTTAAGAAAATTGATAAAGATGTACTAAAAATATCTGGAGGAAATANACAAATTAATTTTGATACAGAGTTCATTGACAAACCATATTTAGATGAATAAAGAAGAAAAGAATTTTATTTTTGGTATTAGGCCAATTATTGAAGCTATTGAAGAAGGAAAGACAATTGATAAACTTTTTATACAAAAAGGATTACATAATGATTTGTTTGCAGAACTATGGAAATTAGTCCGATTAAGAAGAATTAACTACAAACATGTTCCTATTGAGAAGATTAACCGATTAACTAGNAAAAATCATCAGGGAGTTTTTGCTTTTATCTCCCCTATAGATTTACATAAAATTGAAGATATTATTCCTCAGATTTACGAACAAGGAAAAAATCCTTTAATCTTAGTTTTGGATGGTGTAACAGATGTTCGAAATTTTGGAGCAATTGCCAGAACTGCAGAATGCGCAGGGGTAGATACTATTTTAATTCCAGAACAGGCAGCAGCTGCAATAAATGCTGATGCGGTAAAAACTTCCGCAGGTGCTTTACATAAAATTCCGATCTGCAGAACTTGGAACTTAAAATTAAGTCTTGAATTCCTAAAAGGAAGTGGATTACAATTAGTTTCATGTACTGAAAAAACAGATAAAGATATGTACTCTCCAGATTTCACAAACCCGACAGCAATTATTATGGGATCAGAAGAAAATGGAGTGTCTCNAGAATATTTAAAAATGAGTGACCATAAAACAAAAATACCAATGAATGGAAGTATCGCATCATTAAATGTATCTGTAGCTACATCTATTATTGTATATGAAGCTCTGAGACAAAGAAAGTAAATAGGAGAAGTTTAATTTCTACTTTTCATTATCTGTTCGTAAGATTCTTTTACTACCAAAAACTTCTCTTCTGCAAGATTTTTAATATCTTCACTTACTCCAATTAGCTTATCTGGATGGTATTTTACAGCCATTTTTCTATACGCCTTCTTCACCTCAGTATCTGTAGCATCTTTTGTAATTCCTAGAATGGCATACCATTTTTCAGAATTACTTCCCTTGGACAAGAACATGGACTGAATAGATTCAAAATCATAAGAATTAATATTCATATAAGTAGCAATTCTTTTTATTTGTTCTACTTCATTTGGGTGAATTGCATTATCAGCAGCTGATACTCCAAACAAAAAATGAATTATTTCTAAACGAGAGGAATGATTTATATGTGAGTTTAATTGTAAACAAACTTGTCTGAGTTTAGAGCTATAATCCTGTTTATTCAAATTATTAAACATCCTAAAGTATTCATTCGATTTTGTTGTTCCAAATGTATTGGTAAAGAATTTTTTCACATACTCCAATTCCGATTTCAACACTTTTCCATCTGCTTTTATTACAACTGAAGAAAGTATAAGTAAGGATATTTCGAATGCAGTTTTATTATCCACTTTAGAAGAAAAAATATTTTTCCCTAAATAATAACCAATAATTCCACCAATTGGACCAGCAAAAAACCATCCTGCAGCCGCTCCNATCCATTTTCCGTTCGACATATANATTTTTTTTACAAATTTACAATTTTATTCAACAACTATCAGAATAGTTAAAAAAAGAGAACCCTAAAGTTCTCTTTTATATATTAAGGGGGACAAGACTCAAACCTNCTAACTTTGGGTTATGAGTCTTGATACTAAAAAGGTAAAAAACTTAAGTTAAACAAGTATTGACAATCTTTAGGCATGTTTTAGGGCTATTAGAAATAAAAGAAGACAACTCATAATAGTAGCAGAAATATACTACAATGTAATTCTTNCAGGACTACAGTCCGTAGTCTTTAAAAATAAATATACTTAACATANTANAAATAAGTGANTTAACTTTGTCATTTNAATAAAATAACGTATATTTATATAGAATAGTTTGTTATAATTTTAGACTTAAATTGTTATAAGTACAAAAAACAAAAGTTATNTTCATGTTAAATAATTTAAATAACATATGTTATATGNACGTTAATTTTTATAAAAGACCTCAAATACAGNTCAATAATTCTCATTCAAAAATGGAAAATNCAACCTTATTCTTGGAATATTTAAGTGAATTTATTGCAAATTCATCCACAAGAAGAGTCAAAGGATATGGTACTGTTGGATTGGCTCATAATACTATTAGAACCTATAAATCGCTTTATAGGATCACAGTGGAGTATGAATTAGAGAAATCTCAGCAATTATTTCTGGATGGAATCGATAAAAACATGGCTGAGTCATTTACTAAATTTCTAAAAATAGAGAAACAATACAGCGATAATTACTGTGGTCAATTGCTAAAATTATTGAAGATTATTTTAAGAGATGCCCAGAAGAGTGGCTTTGAGAT
>PAKE01000049.1 GCA_002710495.1 Flavobacteriales bacterium | reverse complement strand
TGATTGAAAATTCTGAACTAATTTCTGAAGGAAATAAAATTAGGAAACAGACATAAAAAGTTATTGAATAGTATATTTGTAAAAATTTAATTTGAAATGAAAATTGTATTTTTCGGAACACCATTTTTCGCTGCTACTAATTTAGAGTTTCTGTATGAAAATAATATAGAAATTATTTCTATTGTAAGTGCTCCTGACAAAGAAAAAGGAAGAGGTAAAAAGATAATTCCTACAGATGTAAAACTAAAAGGATCAGAGTTAGGAATTGATGTACTCTCTCCAGAATCTTTGAAAGATAAGGTGTTTTTAGAAAAACTAAAATCATACAATGCAGATTTATTTGTGGTAGTTGCTTTTAGGATGTTACCAAAAGAAATTTGGAGCATGCCAAAAATGGGAACCATAAATCTTCATACTTCATTATTACCAAACTATAGAGGTGCAGCTCCTATAAATAGAGTTCTGATAAATGGAGAAGATAAAACGGGAATTACAACTTTTAATATTGACGAAAAAATTGATTGTGGTAAGATTCTAATTCAAGAAGAGATTAAATTAACACAAAATACAACAGCTGCCGAACTTCATAATATTCTTATGAATAAAGGATCTACATTACTACTAAAAACTATCAATAGTCTACAAGAAAATAACCTCTCTCCTATTTTACAAGATGAGTCACTTTCCACAAAGGAAGCTCCAAAACTTACTAAGGAATTAACAAAAATTGATTGGAATAAATCTGCAAGAGAGATTCATAATTTAATTAGAGGTCTTTCTCCAGTATTATCAGAGAATAAATTGTTGAAAGATGTATCCATTTGTCCTTCAGCTTGGTTTTTATTTCACACTTCTGAAGTTAAAGACATCAGAACAAAACTTCTACTCAGTAAATACTCCTCAAAAACAAACAATAAACATAGGAGAATAGAAACTGACAACAAAAGTTATCTAAAGATAAATCTATCTGATGGTAGTATTTACATTGAAAAACTACAAGTTGCAGGCAAAAATGTAGTAACTATTTCTCAATTTCTATTAGGAAATAAAGTAGATAATAAATGGACAATCTCTTAAAAAAAGAACTGATATCATATCTCAGTTCCTTTGTTACAGAAGAAAGAGTAGAACTTTTTCAAACAAAAATAAAAGAGAGAAGCAGACATTTAACAGTTGTTTTAGAAGATGTTTTCCAATCTAGAAACATAAGTGCTGCAATGCGTTCTGCAGATTGTTTTGGACTACAAGATGTTCATATTATTGAGAATAAAAACAAATTTATCTCTGACAAGACTGTCTCACTAGGAGCTGGAAAATGGTTAAATATTATTCAGCATAACAAAACAAAACAAAATACAAAACTATGTATTGAGAATCTAAAAAAACAAGGATACCAAATTATTGCAACTACTCCTCATAAATCAGATATTACTTTAAATGAAGTAGATATTGAAAATAATAAAATTGCCATCTTACTTGGAACCGAACTTACAGGACTTTCCAATGAAGCTCTCAGTTTAGCGGATAAGAAAATGACGATAGAAATGCATGGTTTTACAGAGAGTCTTAATATTTCTGTTTCTGCAGCAATTTGTTGCCAGAATTTAAGCAATAAAATGAGAAAATCTGATGTGAATTGGAAGATAAAAGAAAATGAAGCTGATGAAATAATGTTGAATTGGCTCCGGAATACAATTAAATCTTCTAAAGAAATAGAGGGGAAATTCTTTGAAGATAATGGTAAGGTTTAAATGATTATATTTGCGTATTATTTAATTAAAAAAAAACACATCAATGGGTAGAGGAGATAAAAAAACAAAAAAAGGAAAAAGATTTGCGAGTTCTTACGGGAAGACAAGAGTTAGAAAAGAAAAGACTGAACAAAATTTTGTAAAACCAAAAGCTAAAAAGGAAGAAGTGATAGTTGAAAAGAAAGCTGTTCCTAAAAAGAAAACTACAACAAAAAAGAAAGCAACTAAAAAAGACAAGTAGTTTCTTTTGTAAATTATAATCAAGGTTAGTTCTTACGGAGCTAACCTTTCTTTCTTCCAGATAGTTTTCTGTTTTGTAAAAAGCAATCTATCGTGTAATCTAGATGGTCGCCCTTGCCAGAACTCTACTTTCTCTGGTACAATGCAATAACCTCCCCAATGTAAAGGTCTTTCAACTTCCTTTCCTTTAAATATCTCCTTAAACTCATCCATTTTACTCATAAGTTTATAATAAACATCTATTATAGAACTCTGATCAGAAGACCAAGCCCCTAATTGACTATACCTAGGTCTGGAGCTAAAATATTTATCTGAATCTGCTGAGGATATTTTTATTGCTTTTCCAGTTATTCGAACTTGTTTTTCTAATTTCTCCCAAAAAAAATTAGCCGAAACCATATTGTTTACTTCTATATCTTTTGATTTTGCACTTTCATAATTAGTAAAAAAAGTGAATCCATTTTCATCTATACCTCTGAGTAGTACAACCCTTGAAGAAGGAATATTTTCAGATGAAACGGTTGAAAGAACAAATGAAATTGCATTGTCTTTATCTGATTCTAAGGCCATTTCAAACCAATCATTAAACATCTTTATAGGATGATCAGAGATATTGCTAAAATCAATTTCTGATTTCTTAAAATCCTCTCTTATCTCACTAATTTTTTTAATCGACATATCAAGCAAAAATACAATTATTTATTTGTTAGTTTTGTAGTATGAAAAAGATATTGTCCATTTTATTTATCAGTGTAATTCTATTTAGTTGATCAGATGGAGATAAAAGATATCATATAGATGAGGTTGCTATTCCAAATGACACATTAGCATATCTAAAATCTGATATGTCATTATTAAATAATGGTGTTGTGTATTGTGAATTTGGGGAACTAGGAAAGTTTATTAATGGTGAAGGTAAAGGAAGACATAAAAGATGGTATGAAAATGGTCAATTACGGTATGAGGGAAATTATAAAGATGGGAAAAAAGATGGAGTACATAAAGGTTGGCGGGAAAATGGTCAGTTATTGTATGAAAAGAATTATATAGATGGGAAAGAAGATGGAGTACATAAAGGTTGGTGGGAAAATGGTCAATTATTTTATGAGGCAAATTATAAAGATGGGAAAGAAGATGGAGTAAGTAAAGCTTGAGGTGAAAATGGTCAGTTATTGTATGAAAAGAATTATATAGATGGGGAAGATCAGAAGGATGAGGGTATATATTAATATATTTCTGGATTGTAGTTTTCTGGAATTTTTCCTGTGATATCTTTAAACTGATCCTGAATAATCTTAAAATCCTCCTCCATATTTCCAGTAGGTTTTAATTTATATATAATACCAACTTCCTTATTCTTATAATCCATTTTTACAAGTACAATAGGAACATTTGCTTTTAAAGCAATATGATAAAATCCTGTTTTCCAACTATCTACTTTTTTTCTTGTTCCTTCAGGAGAGATACCTATAATACATTTTTCTTTTGAATTAAATAATTCTCTAATCTGATCTACAACATTATTTCTTGAGTTTCTGTAAACTGGGATTCCACCATTCCACTTTATAATAGTTCCTAAGACTGGCAAAAATAATTCACCTTTTATAAGATATTTTGGAGCAATACCAATAATATATGTAAAACATCTTCCAACTACAAAATCCCAATTGGAGGTATGTGGAGCAGAAACTACTAAACATTTATCTGGAAATTCTCTCTCCCCTACTACTTTCCAACCACTAACCCAATAGATAAACTCAGATAATCTTCTCATAAATTTTAATTTTTACAAAGTAAAGAACAAATTCTCATATTTTTATTAAAAATTGTAGATTTGCCAAAACAAAACAAAAACTGAATGAAATCTACTATTATTAAAATTGTGCTTTTGAGTATTGTTATATGCCTTGCATATTTTGGGCTATACGACAATATCACAAATGAAATTTATGTAAGAGAAAGAATGGATGAAAGAAAAGCTGAAAACATTCAAAAATTAAAAGATTTAAGAGAAATTCAATTAGAATATAAACGACAAAAAGGACAATATGCCGATAATGCAGATTCCTTAATTTACTTTTTATTTAATACTGAAGTTACATATATAAATACAGAGAAAGCGGATGAAGATTCCATTGCTGTAGATATGAATAAATGGAATAGTATTCAGAATAAAATATCAAGAGGGAAAATAAATCCATCTGTAGAAGCAAAAAGAATTTATACTGAGATGGGTGGTAATTGGAAAACTCTAACTGAAAAAGAAAAAATTGATAAAGGATATATAGAAGTTAATTATTACATAGCTCATGAACTTGCTTTTACAACTGACTACAAAGAAACAAGAAATAATAGTTTTAAAATTGACACACAGAACTTAGCTAATATAAAGAGATCTTATAATAATCAGAAATCGTACATTAGTTTTAAATCTGGATACAATACATACTCTGATGAAGTAATAAGAAAATTAGAGATTAATAATATTTATGAAGATTTCCATGCTAATTTCAATGCAATTCTTGACTTAGATACAAATACAAATATTTCCACAGAAAATCTGAAATCTAAAGTATCTGATAATGAAAAAGAACTTAAAATATTAAAGTCTCAAATATCAGATAAAGAAGATAGTAAAGAGAATGCTAAGAATATAATAAGATCATCAAAGAAACAAAGAAATACATACACCGAAACTATAGGTGAAAAAATGGTAGTAAAAGTAAGAGAGAAAGCTGCAAAAAAGGATGAAAAAGGAAAGGTCCTAAAAGGCAGAAAAGGGAAGATTTGGTCTATACTTAAGAGTCAAGATTCAACAGAGCAAGTAAATAAGGTAATCGTGGAAGATTGTAAAAATATCATCTTAAAACTTGAAAATGAAATTGAAGCCAGAAAAAAAATCATAAAGAGTTTAATGAGAAATATTCAGTCTATTCATGATTTAAATGCAATGCAGAATCAATATATCAATGAAAGATCTGTAGTAAATACAAACTTTGATGACTTAGCTTTTTACACCCTTAATGAAGAAATAAAGATTGTAACCACCTTAAGAAAAGGTAGATACACTGTTCCTACCAAACCTAACAAATGGAAACAAGCTCAATTAGAAGCAGACTTTTTAGTAGAACAAAGTATTGATGAAGAAATGATTGCTCAGATCACAAAAGAATACATCATATCTGGAGGAGAATATAGAGACCTGACAACTGAAGAAGGTTACGCTAGAGGATTAATAACTACGGTTACACAAAATGTAGAGAATATTATTTTTGACAATATCTATATGGAAACTAGAAACGAAGATATCCCCTTAAATTTAGATAGCATTATCTACATCCCACAGACAGATAATCTGTATACTTTTGATGCAAAAGAAACTCATCCGAATATTATAGAGGAACAAAAAGGAGAACTAGACAAATATTATTTTGAAATTTACGCTTCATATGACAATGTATTTTTAGGATTAGATGAAGAGGAAAAAATCTTAAGAAATGTGGAAGAAAGAAAAAACAAGAAAATTCAAATTGGTTCATTAGAAGAAGTTGCAACAAATGGAAACTGGGGAGAGTAATAACATCTCCTTCTCATCTGAAGATTTAGACTTTCAGAACTCTGAGAACTATCACCTCTCTGTAGAAATACAAAAAGAACAACTTAGTTTTTGCTTACTAGATACCACAAAACTAGAATATATTTTCCTAAAATCTATAAAGGCAAATAATCCTTTGGAAATGGTACAACTAATAAATAATGAAGAAATTTTAAAATACAATTTCTTTTCTTCATCCGTTTCTTACAAAAATTTTCCGAGCGCGATTATTCCGAACCCGTTGTATGATGCAACAAAAAAGGAAGTTTATGCAGGTTTTGCGATAGGAGAAACTAAAAAAATAAAGACTGACATTATCCATCATGATGATTCTACTTTATTGTATTCTGTAGAGGAAAACATTACAAATACCTTAAACCAAATACAAACAGAAATAAAGGAGAAAAATAGTAGTACTATTGCAATTAGCAGTATCCTAGATAAGTATTCTGGACTTAAAGAAAAAAGTTGTTTCGTAATAAAAGAAAAAAATAAAATTGAGATTATTGTAATTCAGGATGACCAACTAATTCTTCAAAACTATTTTGAGGTGAACTCTAATACTGATATTTTGTACTTCACTTTATTTTGTTTTGAGCAACTAAAAATGGATCCAAATAAAAATGAACTTTATTTAATAGGGAATATTGAAAAAGGAGATGAAACACACTCCTTATTGTACGACTATATTAGAAACATTAGTTTTGGAAAAATCAGTAAAAACCTCTCTTTTTCAAAAGAACTTAATCAAATAACAAAACATCAATATTTCACTTTATTTTCTCAGATTTTATGCGTATAATTTCCGGGAAATACAAAGGAAGAAGAATTACTGCTCCGGAGACACTTCCTGTTCGTCCAACAACCGATAGAGCTAAAGAAGCACTGTTTAGTATATTAGATAGCCGATATTATTTTGACGGGAAAAATGTATTGGATTTGTTTTCTGGAACAGGAAATATTGCCTTCGAATTTTCATCTAGAGGAATTGAACATATTACTAGTATAGACAATAATACAAATTGCATCCAATTTATTGACAAAACTAGTTCTGAATTAAGTCTAAGTATCTCTACTATAAAATCTGATTGTATAAAGTATCTGCGAAGTTGCGAGAAACAATTTAATATTATTTTCGCAGACCCTCCTTACAATTTTGAACATCATCATAAAATAAAAGAAATAATTTTTGAGAGAAACTTGGTTAAAGAAGATGGATGCCTAATTATTGAACACGATAATTCCACTTTATTTGAAGAAGAAAATATAGAAGTAAGAAAATACGGAGCGGTACATTTTAGTGTTTTTTCATTTTAATTACTTATTTTTACAAAAATCAAAACAGATGAGTAGAATAGCAGTTTTTCCTGGTTCCTTCTCTCCTTTTACTTTAGGTCATAAATCGGTGGTAGATAGATCACTTCCTTTATTTGATAAAATAATTATTGCTATTGGAATAAACTCAGATAAAAATGAATATTTTTCTATTGAAGAAAGAGAAAAATGGATTCAGGATATTTATAAAGACAATCCTAAAATAGAAGTACAATTCTATGAGGGGCTTACGGTTGATTTTTGTGAAAAAGCAGAAGCAAAATACATATTGAGAGGACTTAGAGATTCTAATGATTTTAAGTACGAAAAGAACATTGCGCAAACCAATAAAAATCTAAACCCTAAATTAGAAACTATTTTTATTATTACTCCTCCTGAGATGTCTCATATATCCTCTACTATTATACGAGATATTATTAAAAATGGTGGAGATGTAAGCCCGTTTATACCAAAAGAAATTGATTTGTAGGGTTCGAATCCTGCTACCCGACTTTTTATTTCTGTAATTAAAAAAGAATAAATCCTTTCATTTCATTAATACCTTCATCTCTTTTTTGCATTTTTTCCAAAAAGAATAGAAAGAAGAGTGGTATCCTTTTACAGAAAACATCCAGTCTCTAGATTCTTGAATTCCATCGTAGTTATAATTTAAAGGATGTTCTTTAAATATAATTTTTTGGTGATTGTAATTATTTTGAAGTTCATGAAACTCACCAACAAATAATTGGATATTAGGTATGTTTTCTTGAGATAGAGCAATCATGAAATCTATAGTCTTCTGAGCAATAGGGTATTTAGAAAAAATAGAGGGTTCTAGTATTAGAATTCTATTTGCATCTATATTTCTCTTCCAATTGGGATCTATATTATAGAAATTGTATAGTAAGGTTGGTGCTTGTTTATTAAAATCTATTGTTTGTTGTTTTGGCAGAGGTGTTTTTAATTTTATAAGTGATGTTTCTTTTAGAATCTCAGGGGTTTCTACACGAGATATTTCTTCATATGAAACATCTAAAAATGTTTTTTTTTGATTTGTAAAACAATATTTATTTATGTTGTCCTGGTTTACAAAATATTTTTTATGTGCATTTGTTCCTGCTACCCATTGCCAACTTAAGGCATTACTTGCCCAATCTGCGTCAAGTAAATGATAATACATCCATTTAGCAGGTATTTTCCAATGACTTTGTCCGATATTACAGGCAATTGAGGCAATGTACATTCTTAGATGGTTATGAATATAACCTGTTTTATAGAATTTCTTTATTGCTATATCAATAGCATGAATTCCCGTGTTACCTTTATTAATGACATTAGAAATAGAATAGTTTGAAACTGGATATTGTTGATGCTTTAAGTCTTGATTAATTGTATCTCCTTTTGAACTCCATATTTGTTGCCAGTAGTCTCTCCATGCTAATTCTTGAATGAATTTTTCAATCTTTTCAGGAGGGTATCCTCTATTTATTATTTCGGAAAATATAAATTTTGTCGAAACAACTCCTCTTGAGATATATGGAGAAAGATAGCTAACAGCGCCATTAATATAGTTTCGAGTTGTACCATATCTTATTGGATCTGTATAACGAATACGTTGAAGAATCTCTGAATAAGATGTTGGGAATATAGAAACCTCTTGATTAAATAATTCCATTTAACGCTTACTTATTTTATTTCCAGTTATTGCTTTTTGTCTTGAACATTTAAAACGTGTTATTTCTGGATTTCTTTTTTTTAAGTGTTTTAGACTGACTCTACTGTTTACACGTTTTCTCCATAGATTAAAGCTAGACACTTTTAAATTCTTTCTCATAATATGTATAACTCCGCTTTCGGGCAATCCAAACTGGAATAATATAGCTTCAAATGGAGTTCTGTCTTCCCAAGCCATTTCTATTATTCTGTCAATTTCTAGTTCATTATAGTCCATCTAATATAGTTTATTACAAAAATACAATTATAACTTTTATTACAAATAATTATACAAGTAATATTATTTTAGAATGCAGATTATAATCAAATATTATTTCTTAAGTTTGGATTAATAGATTGATTAGCGGTGCAAAAAGCGGAGCAATTTTGAGTTTGAAAGTTTGCTACAAACATGTAAATAAGTGTTAGGTTTTAAGCCTGTTACCCCTACTTTTAATCTCTAGAAATAATTGTATTATTATTCTCTAATAAAAGTTCCATTAACTGTTTTCCCTTTCCTGTTTTTTATTTCATCCCAAGCAACTTGAAGACATGCTTTTGGTTCTATTTCAAGCTGGTAACAAAGAATAATTAAGGTTACAAAACTATCACCTAATCCATCTATAATTTCTTGATTTTTATTCTTAAGTAGAGCTCCCGCTGTCTCACCAACCTCTTCTAAAACTTTTAACATTTGTGCTTGACTATTTTCTTTTTTAAGTAGGTTTTTTTCTTCTGCCCACATTTTAACATTTTCAATTAACTCATCCATAGTTTTTTATTCTTTTTTTATTAAGTAGCTAAATTAACATTTATTTAAAAAAATAACTCATTACTCAGATAATCAAATTAATTTCTTAAGTTTGTTTTAGTATATTATTTAGCGGTGAAAAAAGTGGTACAATTTTTGTTTTAAAAGCTTGCTGTAATCTAGTAAAATAAGTTTTGGATGTAATCCTGCTACCTCGACTTTTTCTCTTCATATTTCCTATAATTTTTCTGTATTATTGTAGTATGAAAAAACTATTACTACTTTTACTATGTGTTCCTTACCTTGGGTTAGGACAAATTACTTCAGTTAATTGTTCTTTATTAAAAGTGAGTGATGTAGTGATTGACAATGTAAATCTGACAATTGATATTGCAATATATGATGGAAATATGGGAGGGACTCAATATCCTCATATATCTTTTACTCTTGATAATAATGGAGATACGATACAAAATGGTAATATAAATTTGTTTGGCACAATGGGAATGGACACAACTTGGTATAATTACTCTTTATTAAATCCTATTTCTCCAGTTTATCCATTAAGTATTTATTTTGTACACACAAATTTTTCTGGTCCAAATCCAGGTGAGGATACTTGTATCTTGACCTATGATCCCTCATGTGATTCAGTGATTGTTAGTTTCAACCAAATTGTCACAACTTCAACTCCAAATTTAATATATTTTGATGTACAAGTAACAGGTTATGGCCCTAGCGTTGGCTATCCTGGTTTTGTCTTATTAAACAATATTGGTGACACAATAGCGTATGAAAATTTTAATACAGCGGGTAATGTTTTTACTCTTATGCCTAATGATACTGAAACAAGATTTTTAGATGTTGTCCAAAGTTTTAGTTTGCCATTTGGAGGGTTTCTACACTTAGTTGATAGTTGGTTTGCTGGAAATCCATCTACTGCTTGCATTTATCCATTTAATATTAGTAACACATCTATAGATATTAATGAAATAAATAAGAATAGGAATCTTGTTGAAATTATAGACATCTTAGGAAGAGAGTTAAATGGATCTAGGAATCAGTTTCTATTCTATATCTTTAATGATGGAACAGTAGAAAAGAGGATAATTATAGAATAAATTATTTTTAAAAGTATTTTTCAATCAGAAAATCTAATTAATTTTTTAAGTTTTTTTAGTGATGGAGCAGCGGAGCAAAAATCTGAACAATTTTTAGTTTGAAAGCTTACTGCAATCATGTAAATAGAGTGTAGGTTGTAATCCTGCTACCCCGACTTTTTTCTCTTCATATTTTCCATAAATTTTCAGTATATTTGTTTTTATGTATCCTTATCATAACACAATAAAACAACGCATTAGGAATCGTGAATTAGTTAAATATGAATATGTCGATATATATAAAGATATATCTCCATGTTTATTGCTGTATTTTAATACAGATCCGAATCTTAGGCCAATTAGAAAACATAAATTTGAAGAATACCAAGCTTTATTAGATAATTATACAATATAATCGTGTTACTCCGACTTTTTTTCTAACAATTTTTCTTTCTTCTTATCAAAGAAAATACGATAATTAACATTCAACGAAGGACCAAAACCGAATGAATAACCTGTTGTAATCGTAAATGGCATATTATCTGGGTGATATGTGATGCTTATTGCTTTTCTTTTACCTCTTTCACTAAAAACATTAGAAGCTAGTCCAACTCCTGCTTCAAAAGAGAAATCATTAGTAAATTTATAGTTTAGACCGAAGAGATCATTCATTTCGTTAGCAGTAGATTCAGGATTTATTCCTTCATCTAGAGGATATTCAATGGTGTAACTAAATCCAAGTCTTTCATTCAGTAAAATATTTCTGCTAGCAATTTGGTATCTAACCAGACTATTTTCATTAAGGGTCTTAAACACAATTCCTAACCCAAATTCTAAGTCNTNNATTTTCANGGAATTNTTCTGAGCAACAANATTTGTTGNTAAGNATAGGGNTAATANNANTATTGTNTTTTTNAACATANCTNAANANTNATNACTTTAGTTTGACAAATATANNCTTTTTTATTAATTAAACAANAGTACAACAAAGGATTAAGAAGGTTGATATTGAAAATCAATAATTTATCTATAAAAAAGGAAATATATCATAAATATATTAGTACTTTTAAATAACTATCTCAACGAATACCCAAGAAATTCTTCTAAGGATATTAGAGAATTGTTGGACGCTAATTCAGAACTTTAATTCATAATAAATTAATCGACTCAAGATATTAAGTTAGTTTCTTAATTAGCGATGCAAAAAGTCAACTAATTTCTCCACTGATTTTCCTCTATGACTAATTTTTCCTTTCTCATCTNTATTCATTTCTGCAAAAGTTATATTATGTCCCTTTGGTGTAAATATTGGGTCGTAACCAAACCCTTCTATCCCACTTTTATTTTTTGTCATACTTCCCTTGCATTCCCCCTCAAATAAAGTTTCTTTACCACCAATAATAAGTGCAATTACAGTTCGGAACTTTCCATTTCTATTCTCCTCTCCTTCTAGCTTCTCAAGCACCTTATTCATATTGTCTTCTGCACTGCAATGCTCCCCTGCGTATCTAGCAGAATACACCCCAGGTGCGCCACCTAAAGCGTCAATTTCTAAGCCGGTATCATCAGCAAAACAATTAAACCCATAATTATCAAATACATATCTTGCTTTTTGCAAAGCATTCTCCTTNAATGTAGGGTTTGTTTCAGGTAATTCTTCATTACAATTAATCTNCTTTAAACTTAATATCTCAATTCCATCAGGAACTAAAGATCTAATTTCAAATAACTTATTAGAGTTGTTGGTCGCAAATACTAATTTCATTTATTTGTGATGATAAGGTTCATTATTTAAGATTGTATATCCTCTATATAATTGTTCTACAAAAAATAATCTAACCATTTGGTGAGAAAAAGTCATTCTAGATAATGATAATTTCTCATTTCCTCTGTCATATACTTGCTGAGAAAATCCATAAGCACCTCCTACTACAAATACCAATCTNTTTTTTCCACTGAACATCCATTGTTGTAACTTCTCAGCAAAGATGGGAGAGNTAAAATNATTTCCTTTATTATCTAACAATACCAAATGATCAGAANTATTTATCTGTTTTAACATCATCTCTCCTTCTTTTTTTATTAATTCTNTCTCNGAAAAATTCTTTACATTTTTAATNTTNGAAATTTCTACTATCTCAAAATTTGTATAATGTTTTAATCGTTTCTGATAATCAGAAATTCCTTCTATCAAATACTTCTCATTTGTTTTTCCTACTACAACTAATACAATCTTCATTTTTTGTACTTTTGGCAATATTAACAATTAGTATNCTGATGAGAGACAAAGATTTTGAAAAGTTTATAACTAATTCACTAGCTGAAGACTTAGGGGATGGAGATCATAGTTCTCTTGCAAGTATACCTTCTGACGCAACAAACAAAGCACATTTACTAGTNAAAGATGAAGGGATTATAGCAGGAATTGAACTTGCTAAAATGATTTTTAATAAAGTAGATTCATCATTAAAAATAGAAACAATTCTCTCTGATGGAGATAAAGTAGAAGTTGGAAATATTGCTTTTATTGTAGAAGGAAAATCAATATCTATACTTACTGCCGAAAGATTAGTTTTAAATTGTATGCAACACATGAGTGCAATTGCTACAAAAACAAANTATTTAAACTCTTTAATCTCTAACACAAAANCTAAATTATTAGATACACGAAAAACTACCCCACTTAACAGAAAATTAGAAAAATGGGCGGTTAAAATTGGAGGTGGAGTAAATCACAGATTTGGTCTTTTTGACATGATTATGATAAAAGATAATCATATTGATTTTGCTGGAGGGATTACAACAGCAATTAAAAAAACTAAACAATATATTACAGAAAACAATAAGAACTTAGATATAATTGTAGAAGCTAGAAGTATTGATGAGGTAAATGAAATACTTAAAACAACTGGAATAAAACGAATCTTGCTAGACAATTTTGATTATGAAACTACCAAAAAAGCAGTGGAAATAATTGGTAACACATGCCAGACAGAATCTTCTGGAGCAATAATAGAAGAAACCATTGCAGAATATGCAAAATGTGGTGTAGATTTTATTTCTGTTGGAGCACTTACTCATTCAGTTATTAATTTTGATTTAAGTCTGAAAGCTATTTAATATTCTACTATAACAAAGAAAAGTGTAAATTTGAAATCAAAAATTATTTAAATAATATTATGTATAAAAAACTACTAACTACATTACTAACTATTCTATGTGTTTCAGGATTTTCTCAGCAAAAATATGATGCACTTAGCTCACCAAACACATATAGAAATATAGACAACCCTAATTACTGGAAAAATAAAATACCACATGCAGCTTATTGGCAACAAGACGTGCACTACAATATAACAGCAAATATTGATGAAACTACTGATATTATTTCTGCTAGTGAATCTTTAACATATTGGAATAACTCTCCTGATAACTTAGATATTGTTTATTTTCATTTATATCAAAATGCATTTCAACCAGATTCATATTATGATGATTTACAAAAGCAAAATGGCAAATCTCCAAAATATGGTATGTATGAATCTCAAAAATTAGGAACCATTGTAAACAATCTAAAAGTTGATGGAGTAGAAGTAAAAACAGAAATAGATAATACTATTATGAAAGTATATTTACCTACTATCTTGAAATCTGGAGACAGTATTTCTTTTTCAATGGATTTTCAAACATATTTTGATAATGGAGGAGATGTTAGGAGAAGAATGGCTCTATTTAACGCTTGGGGGTATAAACATTATAATGGAGTACACTGGTATCCGAGGATTTGCGTATATGACTCAAAATTTGGATGGACAAAGGATCAGCACCTAGGAAAAGAATTTTATGGGAATTTTGGAACATTTGATGTTGAGTTAAACTTCGCCTCTAATTTTGTTGTAGAAGCAACAGGATTTCTAACAAATCGGGAGGAAGTTCTACCAAAAGAATTAAGAGAAAAATTAGACATTACGAATTTTAAAGATAAAGAATGGAAATCTACACCATCAGTTATCACTCCATATAAAAAAGGAGAAAGAAAAACTTGGAAATATCATGCAGAAAATGTTCATGATTTTGCATTTACTGCAGATCCTACTTATAGAATTGGAGAATCTTGGTGGGAAGATAAAGTATGTTACTCATTAGTACAAGAGCCACATGCAAGTAGATGGGAAAATGCAGCTGATTTTGGTGCTAATTGCATAAAGGTATTTTCAGAGGATTTTGGAAGATATGTATATCATAAAATAATTGTTGCTGATGCAAGAAGTGGAATGGAGTATCCTATGATTACACTAGATGGAGGTAGTGACCCAGGATATAGAGGATTACTTGCACATGAGATAGGACATATGTGGTTTTTTGGTCAGGTAGGAAACAATGAAACATACAGAGCGTTATTAGATGAGGGGTTTACACAATTTCTAACCGCATGGGCATTAATAAAGATTGACGGTGATTTTCTAATTGAAAACACTCCAAAATCAAAGTATAAACAAAGATTTCAAGAGAAGACCAAAGCGATTGACAGTAGAGTCTACTACGCTTATATAAAGGATGCTACAAAAAATAATGATCCAGTTATTTCTACTCACTCAGATTGTTTTCATGGAGCTCTAAAACATGGAGGAGGATATAGACATGTTTATTACAAAACTGCATCTATGCTATATAATTTACAATATGTTTTAGGCGATGAACTTTTCCTAAATGCAATGAAACATTATTTCGAAACTTGGAAAATTGCTCATCCTTACAATGAAGATTTCAGAGATGCAATGATTCAATACACTAAAGTAGATTTAAACTGGTTCTTTGATCAGTGGCTAGATACTGACAAACGTATTGATTACTCCGTNAAGAAGAAAGGTAATATAGTGACNTTTGAAAGNAAATCTAGAATGCAAATGCCAATTGATTTCATGGTAATTGCTAATGATGGAAAAACTTATGATTACCATATTCCAAATCATTGGTTTGTAAAAAACACAAACGCAACTGTTCTTCCAAAATGGCATGCTTGGGATTTACTACAACCAACTTACTCTACAGAAATTAATGTTCTTTCAGGAATAAAAGAAGTGATTATTGATCCTACTAATAGATTAGCTGACGCTTATATGCCAGATAACTCGTCTAAATGTAATACATCTTTTAAATTTAACGATAATCTATGGAAATATCCAGACTGGAAAAATTATGAAATTAAATACCAACCTAACATCTGGTGGAATTCTACAGATGGAATAAAATTAGGAATGAATCTGAGAAGTGGATATATGAATCATCATCATTTATTTAACACAAATTTTTGGATTAATTCAGGCATACAACAAGATCAGACCACAGAAAATTATTCTGATTATGACAAACTATCTTACATAATTAAATACAATACAAATCTGGATAATATCTCATTAAATAGCCGAATTAGTCTAAAAAGCAGATATATCTCTGGTTTGCTATCGAATAAATTATCATTAATAAAATCTGATTCTAAAGGAAATAACTCTTTATCAGTGGATTTAGTTTCTTTATACCGTCCAGATAATTCTTCTGATAACTATATTAGTAACGAATATTGGAATAAGAATAAATACAATAATAGAATTGATGTTAATCTAAATCATAAATACAATTATTCCTACGGAAAAGGAGATATAAACCTATCTTTAAAAACTTCTACTTTAGGTAGTGATTATGATTATAGTTCTATTTCATTAGAAGTGAAAAACAATAATAAATTTGGGAACTATAGTAGAATAAAAATAAATACCAGAAGTTATTTTCAGCTAGGTTATGGTGCAAATTGGGCACCAGAAAGTCAATTAGGATTATCAGGAGCAAACAATGAAGAATTATCTGAAAATAAATATACCAGAACCAACGGAGTTATCTGTTCAGACATGATGGGTTTCGGCAACGAAACAGGAAATTTCCAAATGGGAGGAGGGTTAAATCTTAGAGGATACACCTCTTATTTAGCTCCTGAATATAAAGAAGATGGAGAATTAATCAGAAATACAAATTATGGTACCTCTGGAGCGTCATTTACTACTGAAGTAGATGTTAGTTCATATCTTCCTTACAGTATTATCAGCAAAGGTATTGGAACTTATTTGTTTGCAGATGCTGGAATTATTAATATAGAAGAAATAAATAGAAATAACTATAAAACTGCATGGACAGATATAAGAACAGATGCAGGTATCGGATTTACCTACACACACAGAAATTGGGGGCCATTAGAAACAATATCTCCATTAGTTATCAGATTAGACTTGCCTATATTTTTAAACAGACCACCCTATGGAGAAGAATACATTCAAATGAGATGGGTAGTAGGAATTGGGAAAACATTTTAAATGAAAAAAATAATTGTAACTGGAGGAGCAGTATATATTGGTTCACAAGTTTATTTAAATCAAAATTAAGTTGGCAAGCTAAAGAAACTTTAGAGCAATCTATGAGATCTGCAAGGGAGGGGGGGAACAGAAATCTTCTTAATCTGTATATCCAAATCGTTTCATTTCATCTTTAATATTATTTGTAAAATAACTTAAATCTTTATCAGATAATTCATGTTTCCATTTTCCTACTGACCTAGATGATATCGGTTTTCTTAAATTCTGATGATGAGAATCTTTCTCAACTCCCATTTTATCAGCAGAGACTTTAGATGTAGACATGGAGTCATCTTTACTCAGATTTAAAAAATTAGTTACTTTACTAAGTTCATTATCAGGGCACTCTACTAAATCTTCATATTTTACTAATAAAATATCTGTTTTCTTTGAAAGATAATCATAAGATCTTACAGAATCTTTCCATTTCCAAATTCCAAATCTAAAACTATCTAATCCTAAATATTTTCGGTATGATAAAGCAACATCTCTAGGATCTCGGATTAAGAATATATATTTAGCATCAGAAAATTCAGGATAAATATATTTAATAAAATTAGTGTTTAATGGTGATTTATCTCCCCAAACTCTACTGGAAGAATTATTGATATTTCTATAAGTATTAAAGATATTATTAAACAAGAACGGAATATCTTTCCCATTAGAATTTAAAGTAGAGACATCAATATCCCACTTTATTGTCTTCTGTGGATTGCTTATTAAACTTTTTACATTATTAATCCATTTATTAGATGAAAAAAAGAAGAAAATATATCTTCTTATAATTGCATAAGGCAATACAAATTGTTCAGGAGGGATTACAACATCTTTATGTGCATTTAAGATAGTAGCAAGTAAAGTACTTCCATTTCTTCCTGATCCAATAATAAAAAAATGAGGATTCTTAATTTTGGAAGGAGATTTTGAAAAAAACCTAAAGAACTTAACAATTCCATATAGAAAGTACTTATATTTTAATTTCTTGTAAATTGTATTCATTACTTCTTTCTATAAATTTCATATCCAAAATGAGACAAAACATTTAAATCTAGTTTTGAGTTTATCAAATTTATCTCATCATTATCTAGTTCTTTTCTCCATAATTCGTTTAAATAGTAATCCTGATAATCATTAAAATCTTTATTATCATTTTTAGTAGAATTATCATAATTTTTGAATTTATCTTTCAAGGGAATACCTAATCTATCTGATATTGAAAAAATAATTTTATTTGGGCTTTCTAATAACTCCTCATAAGTTAGGATTAAATTATTCGAATAAGTATTTGATAAATCAATATAAGATTGATTCTTAATATTCCACAGATCAATTGGGCTATCTAAACTTTCTAAATTATAATTATCCCTTTCAGTTAACTCCCATTTCTCTTTCAAAAAAGTAATAAAGGTATTTGGTTTATTTCTTTTATAATGATAAGGCCTTTTGTACAGTGATAGTAAAAAAGAGTAGGGATTCTTTGTTAAAGTAATAATAACGGGTTTATGTTTATGATTAAAAACTAGATTTACATCAACAACAGAATGTTTCCATCCCAAATTTTTACTTTTTGTGAGATTGAAGAACAAATCTTTTGTCCATTCTCTGAAAGTAAAAATACTACCTTTAGAAATTGTTCCTTTTAAAATTTTAACATCAAAATTATTTTCAATTAACTTTGTAAGATAGTTAGTTCCAGTATTTCTTTCTCCATATATCTTTACTCTTTGTTTCATTTCTTCTCTGAGAATAATTCTTTAATTAATAATTTTTGTCTATTTTTTTTTGAAAAATTATTTATAATTCTATTTCTTGTTTTTACCTCAAGATCACTAATATCCGATTTTAATGCCACATTTATTAGATCATTTAACATGTTTAAATCTCTTTTCTTTAAAATAAAGCCAGAATCACCAACAATAGTGGGTAAAGAATTAACATCAGAAACAATTGGAATGCAATTACACAACATTGCTTCACAAAGAGCCACTCCAAATCCTTCTGTATTTGATAATTGCAAATAAAACTGAGTTTTACTATACCAAAAATTTAACTCTTTTGGAGATAATTTACCTAAACAAAATATATTCTCAACTTCTTGAAAATTTTCTAAATTATCAATTCCTGCTAAAAAAAAATTATGATTTGGAAATCTAGAAGCTACATCAATAATCAAATCTACTCCCTTGAGTAAGATATTTCCTTTTGAAAGAACAGATATAAATGAGTTTTTATCCTTCTGAACAGTTTCATCTTTACGCCAATCTTCAATTATTAACCCATTGGGAATTACTTTATAAGGAGTTTCTATATTTTTAAGGTGATAAGAATATCCAAACTTCATTGTATTATGTGAGAAAAAATTATTCTCAGTATAAACTAAGGATTCGCTTACTGGCAAAATAATATTTGCATTCTTATACGATTTTCTAGTAAACCATCTCATGAGTGGTTTCCTAAGATTTCCATAGTTTATTTCTGGGAAACTTACACAATCTGTTCCATGGACAACAATAGCTACCTTTTTTCCAAAAAATCTTCCAATTACAGAAGGTAAATACGAACTATAGCCTCCAAAAGAAATAAGAATGGTATTTACTTTAGTAATATTAAAAATGAGGAAAAAAAATTGACTTATAAAATTAATAGGTAACAACAATTTATTATTCCAATTCTGATCTTGACTAATAAGTTCATAATTATCAGAGAGTATTTTAATTTCTGTATTAATAAATGTAAACTTCTTTGGGTAAATAAAAAGTAATCTCTCTTTAATCATAAATTTTCAAAAGCACAAAGATATTGGAAATTATACAAATAAGAGATGTAAATTTATTTAATACCTATTCTAAAATACTTATTCCAAACTTCATTTGCAATTTTATTAATATCCTCTGATATTTTGAAAAGAAGCATTAAAGGGAGGTATAGTGCAAACAACAGTAAAAATCTTAAAGGTAAACTATAAAATACATTTTCAGGCAAAGTAATATTGTCAATTGATAAATATACAATAAGAATTAAAATAATAGCTTTAATTGTATTAAAAGTAAATGGTTGTATTCCCATTTTAATATAAAGAAATATTAATTTCATAGTATTGAAAACAAGAACGGAAAGAGCAGTAGCAAAAGCAGCTCCATTTATTCCTACTATATGATATGCTGATAAAGGACTGCTTTCAGGAATAAAAATCCAATTGGCAAATAAAGTGATACAAAGTAAGATAAAGTTAGAATACAAATCAAACTTATAATACTTTGAGTTTACAATGATTTGACCATTTACACCTGTCGCTACATTAAAAAGTTGAGAAAGAGCAATAAATAATACTACTAAAGTTCCTCCCTGAAATTTTTCCGGAAGTAAACTTAATCCATCATAAATATTCAACCATACCCCTAGAAATATTAATCCTCCAACAAGAAGTTGATTAATAGAAGATTTAATATAAATATCCTGAATTTCAGAAATATCATTTCTTTCCCATGCCTTTGCAATTAAAGGTGTAGCAATAGATCCAATTGCCCTACCAGGAACTCTAACAACATTTCCAATAAAGAATGCAATAGTATAAAAAGCGACCTGCTTAAACCCTAAAAACTTTTGTATCATTATCATATCTATCTTAGAAACTAACATTGCAGATGCTCCACCTCCTAAAACATACAATCCAAAACGAAGTAATCTTTTACTCTCTATATCATCAAATTTAAATGTAATTTTATATTGAAATTTAGAAAAAATTGAAAAAGATAAGATTAAGATCATAACTAAATATAAAGAAATATATAGATTCAAAAATAGCTGGAAATCAATATAATTAAACCAATGTAAGAACAATAATACAATGCTCATCCCCTTTAAAAAAACCTCTTTTAAAAATATAGGAATAGTTGTCTTTAATAAAGAACGAGACAATGCACAAAGAACCTCAAAAAAAGATAAAAAGGAAATTAATAAGAATAATAAATGAATATTTAATTTTAATAAACTATAGGTTTTCATTTCAACAACAAAATCTTCAAATTTATGAAATCTACCTATTTCTGGTTCAAACAATGAAAAGATAATATCCTTAAACAGAATAAAAAACAATAAAACAAGTAAAAAACCAACAACAGGTATAAGAAAAGTTAAAGTAATAAGCTGATGCTTATCTTTAACCTTTGGGAAAAATCGAATAAGAGTTTTAGGTGAACCTAAATGTGATACAGTAGAAACAACAATAGAGTAAGCGACAATAATCTGAAGTAAACCCCAATGTTCAGGATTCGAATTAAAAGCATGAGGATAAAATATAATTGTGGAAAGAGCACCAAAAACCAAACCTATGTAAAAATAGATTGAATTCTTGATGCTCTGATTTCTTACAATTCCCATTAGATGTTATTTAACAACTTTGATAAATCTTTAGTCAATTTTTTTCTACTAAAACCTTCAGTTTTTCTAGATGATATAGTATTTATATCATTATGAAATAAATCTAAGATTTCTTTTTTAAGTTCTATTTCATCATAAGTAAAGAAGACTCCAGTTTTTGTTTTCTGAATTAATTTTTCAGTATCACTATCTTCTGGACCAAAAGCTAAAATTGATCTTTTTGCAGCAAAGTATTCAAATATTTTTCCGGGATAATTTCCTTTTCCACTTTCAGAATTAAATAATAAAAGTAAAAGTACTGATGAACTATTGTACTGATTCAGAACATCTTTATGTGATAAATACCCTAATACTTTAACTTTATTCTTCAGATGAAAATATTGTGTGATATTCTGCAAAACTTCTGTATCAAGATTTCCAGAAAGTCTTATTTCTAATTTTTCATTAAAATCTGGATTTTCATCACATAAATCATTGAGTGTTTTCCATAAATTTCTCGGATTTCTAAGGTGATTTAAAAGTCCGAAATGACCAATGATAAATTTATCATTTTCTATCTTTTTTACATTAAAATCATCCTCATCAAATCCATTTGTAATTAACTTTACATTACTAGAACCCAGATCTTTAAAAGATTCAACCCAACTTTCACTTACGGTTAAAGTTACGTCTGCATTTACTAATACTTCCTTCTCTAAATCTCTATATTTTTGTTTAGACTTTTTCGTCAAATGAAACTCTTCTAACAAATCTAATTCCGACCAAGGATCACGAAAATCTGCCACCCATTTTAAATCTACATTTTTCTTTTTCAGACCTAATGCAATGAGATGCATTGAGTGAGGAGGGCCTGTTGATATTATGTGTGTTATCCCCTCGTTATTTATTTTTTCAGTAAGTAATTTTATGGATGGTTTTACCCAAAAAACTTTTGGGTCTGGAACAAAAATATTCCCTCTAATCCAATTTAGCATTTTATTTTTTGTAGAGGTCTTATCTTGAATAATTCCCGTATTAGAACTTTCCGATTTACCTAATAATTTATCTTTAATCTTATAAGGCTCCCAAATTGGAGTCTTCCAAACTTCAGTTTCTGGATTTATATCAGATAATAAATCTTCATCTTTTATCTCAAAAGAAGGTGAATCTGGAGTAAAAACATAAGGTTTCCATCCATTTTCTGGGAGATATTTTGAAAATTTTAACCATCTCTGCACTCCTGAACCTCCAGCCGGTGGCCAATAATAAGTAATAATTAATACTTTCTTAAATGACATTTATTCTTCTATACTTTCTTCTGTTTTTAGTTTTAGTTCCTTGTAAGAAACAAATCCTAAAAGAAGTAATAATATTATTGAACTTGCATATGCAATGGATTCCCCAGTAGAGTAAGAAGTCGGCTCGAATTTAAACTCAATTTTTGTTGTTCCTGCAGGGACCATCATTGCTCTTAAAACATAATTAGCTCGGAAATGTGGTACAATCTTATCATCAATATAAGCATTCCAACCTTTCTCATAATAAATCTCTGAAAAGACAGCTAACTGATCTGAAGTAACGTTTTCAATATTATAAGTGAGATGATTTGGTTTATATATTGTCTGATTTAATTCAATAGTTGCAAGGGAATCTAAAGTGAAATTTTTTATCTTTTCTGTAAATCTATCATCTACTATAGCTGTTGTTTTAGGATTAAAAGAATTTAACGAATCCATTTCCTGATTTGCGTCTTCTACCATATGAACTTCTGAAACAAACCATGCATTTCCTAGAGCATCTTGATTAATTATCGGATCTGCTTTAGGATTGTAAATTATATATTTTGTATTCAACATATTAAGAACATTTGAAAATTCATGCACTCTTTGAATGTTTAAATCTGTAATAATTTTTTGAAGTTCTGTGGAAATTTGATTGTCAATTAATTCCTGATATCTTAAAAGTTTAGCAGCGTGATAACCTCCTATTGAATTATGGTGATAAGAAGTGGCACTTTCATTAAATGGATTATTAAGGTTAAATACTCTAGAATTATTCTTATTATTTTTCAGAATTTCCTTATCCGCTTTTGTAGGAATAAATGATGATTCTGTTGGTTCTACAAAATGTGTTTCATTTAGATATCTTTTATCTACCGACCACATATCAAAAAGTATCAAAATTCCAAAAATAATAACCACATATTGTTTTTTAATATTTCCTTTAATAAACATCCATAATACTGCAGATGAAAGAAGAATATAAATAAACGACCTCCAAGCATCTGACTTAAGTATTGATTCTCTATCATTTGATAGAGCATTAAAAAATACAGAGTTTGATGACGTTATATCATTAGAAGATAGAAAATCTAAGAATAAAGAAGGAATTATTGCAAGTAATAAGGTTATTCCTCCAGTTATATAAAATGCTAATTTTAATTTTTCCTTTTTCTCTTTATTATCTTCTTTATTCAAAAATTTATTAAAAGCTAAAATTGCTAATAGTGCAATTCCAAATTCTGCGATAATCATAGCCATGGTTACGGCTCTGAATTTATTATAATAAGGAATATTATTAAAAAAGAATTCTGTCAGTCCTAGAAAATTACTTCCCCATGCAAGCATGACGGAAAGGGTAGTTGTAATTAGTATCCAATATTTGTATGGAGATTTAACATATAAAATGCCCAAAACAAACAATAACATAATAATAGATCCTACATAAGTTGGAGCTGTTCCAGGTTGATCCCCCCAATAAGAAGAAGTTTGTTGTTGTAATTTTTGTCGTTCTTTATTATTTCTTACTGTACTTAAATATTTCAAGGTTTCGGAATCATTTCCTAAATGTGATTCGTCAAAAACTGACAAAGCATAAGTTTTTCTATCTATTGGATTAAACTTGTTAGAACTTCCTCCCATAAAATTTGGAATTAAGAAAGTCAT
>PAKE01000048.1 GCA_002710495.1 Flavobacteriales bacterium | reverse complement strand
TTGAGATATATTTATTTAATTTTAGTTTCTCCTTACAAATAAAAGTAAGACTAAAATCAATTGTCATTCCAGACAATCCTACTGCCAGAAATTTTATAAATTTAATTATTGTTGGTATCATAAAATAATCAATTTAAATTTTTATAAAGTAACGAAATTATTTTGACTACATCTCATCAAAATCAACAATAATATTCTCGGTAGTTGGATGAGCTTGACAAGTTAAGATATATCCCTCTTCTACTTCTTCTTCTGACAAAGAATAATTCTCATCCATAATTGCTTTTCCTTTCATGACTTTTGCCTTACATACACAGCAAACACCACCTTTGCAAGAAAATGGAATGTCTGCCCCTTCCTCCATTGCAGAATCTAAAATAGTGTCTCCAATTGAAGATAATTTATATTCAAATTCATCACCATCCATTATAACAGTGATGTTACAAATTTTTTCATTTGTTTCTGATTTATTAACTGCATCTTTTTTCTTAACAGAAGTAAACATCTCAAAAAAGATGTCGGATTTTTTTACACCGTTCTTTATTAAGAACTTTTGCGTGTTCTCAATTAACTCTCCAGGTCCGCAAATATAAAACACTCTATCTTTATAATCTCCTTGCAAAACAGTCTCTATAACAGAATTATTAATTCTAGAATGAGAACAACCTCCCACCTCTTGTCTAGAAAAAACAAAGTGATTGTCAGAATTTATATCTCTAATTTCATCATAAAACATAGTTGATTCCACAGTCTTATTGCCATAAATTAATGTAAATAATGAATTAGAAGATTTCATCATACTCAAAATTGGAGTAATTCCGCTACCAGCACAAATAGCAACAACATTTCCTTCTTCAAAAACAAAATTCCCTGTTGGAGGTATTACCTCTAAAGCGTCTCCAATTTTAATCTCTTTAGTTAAGAAAGTAGACATTTTACCTCCCTCAACTCTTTTTACTCCAACTGCAATTTCGTTTGTATTCGGATCAGAACAAAGAGAATAAGATCTTCTTATTTCTTCTCCATTTATATTATGTTTTATTGTAATATATTGCCCTGCCTTAAATTTAAATTTTGATGAAATATCAGAAGGAATTCCAAATTTTATTTCTACAGAATCTGAAGTTAGAGTATTTATCTCTGTAATATTTAATGTGTAAAATTTATTCATACTTTATTTATAAAATCTATGCAAAAATAAACTTTTTAAAAACTTTTTCATGTTATGATGACAAATATCATATGATATAAATTATATTTTAGATAAATTTGCATTAAAATATATCAAATGAATGAGATAATTTTCCAAGAAAGAATTGATTCAGAAAGAAAAATAGAACCAAAAGATTGGATGCCGGATGATTACAGAAAACATCTGATCCGTCAAATTTCTCAACATGCTCATTCCGAAGTAATCGGAATGCAGCCTGAAGGAAACTGGATCAGTAGAGCTCCTTCTTTAAGAGCAAAAATGATCTTGCTTGCGAAAGTTCAGGACGAGGCTGGACACGGATTATACCTATACTCAGCATGCGAAACTCTAGGAATTAGTAGAGAAGAACTTGTTAATCAATTACATCAAGAAAAAGCAAAATATTCTTCTATTTTCAACTACCCTACGCTAAGCTGGGCAGATATGGGAGCAATTGGATGGTTAGTAGATGGAGCTGCAATTGTAAATCAGGTATCTTTACAACGAACTTCCTACGGTCCATACTCCAGGGGAATGATAAAAATATGTAAAGAAGAGAGTTTCCATCAAAGACAAGGGTATGAAATTATGGCGGAAATGGCAAAAGGAACATCAGAACAAAAAGAAATGGCTCAAGATGCTTTAAATAGATTTTGGTGGCCATCTATTATGATGTTCGGACCTCATGATGCAGATTCTCCAAGAACTGGAAATGCCATGAAATGGAAAATTAAAAGACAAACAAATGATGAGCTAAGACAAAGTTTTATAGATAAAACCGTTCATCAAGCAGAAATTATTGGACTTACTATTCCGGATCCAGAATTAAAATGGAATGAAGAAAGAGGACATTATGACTTTGGAGAAATGAATTGGGATGAGTTTTGGAATGTAGTAAACGGAAATGGTCCGTGTAATAAACAAAGATTAGATCATCATAAAAAAGCTCATGAAGAAGGCAGGTGGGTAAGGGAAGCTGCTACATCATATGCTCAAAAACAACTGAAAAAATAATTTGATATGACAAGTAATAGTAATATTTGGGAGGTCTTTATTCAGAGTAAAAATGGATTAGCTCACAAGCATGCAGGAAATGTTCATGCTGATGATAAAGAGATGGCATTACAAAATGCTAGAGATTTATATACCAGAAGAAATGAAGGAAGTTGTATCTGGGTAGTAAAATCAGAACATATTGTTTCTTCTGAAAGTGAAGATGGAGAGGCTTTTTTCGACCCATCAAATGATAAAATGTATAGACATCCAACNTTCTATACCTTGCCAGATGGATCAAAGCACATATAAATGGATTTATTAAAATANACACTCAGAATAGCCGATAGTTCTATTATTCTTGGTCAAAGGCTTTCTTCTTGGTGCTCTAAAGGGCCTACTCTAGAAGAAGATATAGCTCTTTCTAATTTGTCCTTGGATTTATTTGGACAAGCAAATTCATTACTTGAATATGCTTCAGAACTAGATGGAACAAAATCTGCAGANGATTTTGCTTTTAAAAGAAATGAAAGAGAATTTTACAATCTTCAATTAACAGAGCAATTAAACGGACATTTTGGAGACACAATAGTAAGACATTTCTTCTTCTCTGTATATAGTTTTTTATTCTACTCTAAACTTTCTAATAGTAAAGATGAAACCCTTGCTGCAATAGCTGTAAAATCTTTAAAAGAAATAAAATATCATCTGACCCATTCCAAGAGTTGGGTAATTCGATTAGGGGACGGCACAGAAAAAAGCAATAAAAGAATTCAAAAATCCTTGAACGATTTATGGCAATTTACAGGAGAATTTTTTGAGATGGATGAAATCGATCAGAAAATGTACAAAGAAGGGATTGGAGTAAATAATTCTTCTTTAAAATCAGAGTGGGATAAAATAGTGAACACAACATTAGAAGAATCTAACCTAATCAGACCTGAAGATGGATACATGCAATCAGGAAGTAAAAATGGAATGCACACCGAACATTTAGGTCACTTACTTTCTGAAATGCAATTCTTACCAAGAGCATATCCTGATGCAGAATGGTAAAACAGATAAAATATGGGAACTTTTAAATACCGTTCCAGATCCTGAAATACCTGTAATTTCAGTAGTAGAATTAGGAGTTATTCGAGATGTAATCTTTTCTGAAAATTCTTATGTTATTTCCATCACTCCAACTTATTCAGGATGTCCAGCTGTTAAAGCATTTCAAGATGATATTAAAACATGTCTTAAAGAAAATGATATAGAAAATTTTGAACTTAAAATTGTATACTCACCTACTTGGACTACTGATTGGATGACTGAATCTACCAAAGAAAAACTCAAAAAATANGGAATTGCACCTCCATCAAAAACTGTTATTTGCCCACAATGTGATTCCAAAAAAACAGAACTAATTAGTGAATTTGGAGCCACAGCATGTAAAGCATTATACAAATGTAAAGATTGTTTNGAGCCCTTCGAACACTTTAAATGTATTTAACTATTTTAGCAAAACAAATCATATCTCACCTATAAATGAAAGTAAGCGTAATAGGAGCAGGAACAATGGGAGCGGGAATAGCTCAAGTAGCCGCTACAAATGGCCATGAAGTTTGTCTTTTTGATTCATTTGATGGCGCTATCAAAAATGCAGAAACTAAACTCAATAAAATCCTCAACAGGTTAGTTGAGAAAGAAAGAATTTCAGATCAAGAAAAAAATGATATTCTATCAAGAATTAACTTTTCAGAAAAATTAGAAGATATTAGTAGAAGTGGATTAGTTATTGAAGCAATCATTGAAAATCTAGAGATAAAACAAAAAATATTTGCTGATATTGAAAAATTAGTAGATAACGATTGTATTATTGCATCAAACACATCTTCTCTATCCATCGCTTCTATAGCTTCATCATGTAAAAAATCAGGAAGAGTTATAGGAATACACTTTTTCAATCCAGCTCCACTTATGCCACTTGTAGAAATAATCCCTGCAGTGCAAACCTCTTCAGAAATCTTAAAAAATGCAAAATCAATTATTGATTCGTGGGGTAAAGTAACAGTTATTGCAAAAGACACTCCAGGTTTTATTGTAAATAGAGTCGCTCGTCCTTTTTATGGAGAAGCAATTAGGATATATGAAGAAGGCGTAGCAGATTTCGCCACTATTGATTGGACAATGCGTGAAATTGGAGGATTCCGTATGGGGCCTTTTAAATTGATGGATTATATAGGAAACGATATTAACTATACAGTAACCGAAACAGTATTTGCTGCCTTTTATTTCGATCAAAGATACAAGCCTTCATTCACACAAAAAAGAATGATGGAAGCAGGTTATCTTGGAAAAAAATCTGAGAGAGGTTATTATGATTATTCCAAAGAAACGCCAAAAGCAAATGAGGATAGAGAACTAGGCAAAAAGATATTATGGAGAATATTAGCAATGCTAATAAATGAAGCTGCTGATGCACTATTTTTAAATATTGCGACCAAAGAAGATATTGATTTAGCTATGACCAAAGGAGTAAATTATCCAAAAGGACTACTTGCTTGGGCAGATGAAATTGGCATAAAAAATGTACTAAATCAATTAGAAGAATTATATTGTGAGTATGGAGAAGATAGATATAGACCATCTCCACTATTAAGAAGGATGGTAAAAAACAATAAAACATTCTACTAATGGACTTAGCAAAAAAAGTTGTAGAAAAAATGATGAATGGTGATGCTTTTAGTCATTGGCTAGGCATTGAAGTTTTAGAAGTTTCTGAAGGATTCTGTAAACTTCAAATTAAAGTGAGAGATGAAATGATGAATGGATTTAATATTGCACATGGCGGAATTGCGTATTCTTTAGCGGACAGTTGTTTAGCTTTTGCTGCAAATTCCGATGGTATTCAATCTCTCTCTATTGAAACATCTATCTCTCACACTAAAAAAGTAGAAAGTGGAGACATTCTTACAGCTACATCAAAAGGAATAAATAATAGTAGTAAAACAGCTATGTATAATATATCAATTACAAACCAACATAATATAGAAATAGCTCAATTTAAAGGAACTGTTTTCCGTACCGAAAAAGAGTGGTTTCCAAATAAATAAATATAATATGAAAAGTTATTTACAGCATAAAGCAGATTTTCCACATAAATTAGGAATCAAATTTTACATGATCTCATTAACATTATTACTTGTTAATCAATTTCCAAATTTAGCAGAAGCTCATTGGGGAATTTATTTAGCTATTTTAATTCTTTCTTATTCGTATTGTTTAAAAAGAGTAATTGCAAAAAAATAAATTAGGAATATAATAATTGTATGATTTACGAATTTAACGGATATAAACCAGTAATACACCCATCATCTTTTGTACATAAAGAAGCAACAATAATTGGTAATGTAATTATTGGGAAAGATGTATATGTCGGTCCTGGCGCATCACTTAGAGGGGACTGGGGACAGATTATAGTTAAAGACGGATGTAACATCCAAGATAATTGTATTGTGCATATTTTCCCTGGAAAAGATGTAATACTTGAGGAGAATGCTCACATTGGTCATGGTGCTATTATTCATGGTGCCAACATTGGAAGAAACTCACTTATTGGCATGAATGCAGTTGTTATGGATGATGCAAATATTGGTGATGAATGTATTGTGGGAGCACTTTGTTTTGTAAAAGGAGAAATGCATATAGCAAATAGAAAAGTAGTTGTTGGAAATCCAGCTCAAGTGAAAGGAGATGTTTCTGATGAAATGATTGCCTGGAAAACAAAAGGAACTGAGCTTTATCAAGAATTACCAGAAGAATGCAAAACATTAATGAAGGAATGCGAACCACTTGATTACATAGAAGAAAATAGAAAAGAAAAACAACAAATAACATTTGACACCTGGAAAAACACAAAATGAAAAAACTACTACTAATATGGAAAAATTAGAAAAATTAATATACTCAGTTAAATATCTTCCTGCCATATTATATTTTGGTCCTATTGGATTGATTGGGTATGACATTTATTGTAATGTAATTAATGAAACAGAATTTCTTAATGAGTATGTAGAAACTCCATTGTTTTTTTTCTTTTTAATGATGACTTATTTTGTTACGAAAAATTATAAAAAGAAATCATAGTTTATGAAAAAACTACTACTTATATTACTTTACTTGCCCTTTATTGGGTTTGGACAAAATATACCACAAGGAATCAATTATCAAGCTGTAGCAAGAGACTCTACAGGTGCTGTATTAGTGAATCAAGCTTTAACTATTCAGTTTTCTGTTATTTCAGATATAACTACTTCANCTATTAGTTGGCAAGAAACCCACACAGCAACTACAAACAACTATGGTTTATTTACTGCTATTATAGGGCAAGGAACATCAACATCTGTTGGTTCTGCTCTAGCCTTTGATATGATTGATTGGGGAGCTTCTAATCACTTATTAAAAGTAGAGATAGATTATGGCAATGGATATTTAGATATGGGAACCACAGCTTTTATGAGTGTCCCTTATTCTCTATCTTCAAAATATGCTGACACAGCTCTCAATATTAGAGGAATATCCCATAGAGATTTTTCTAACGACATTCCAGNTAATTCCTCAGGATGGTATTGTATTGCAACACTTAACCCTACATCTGCAGGCGAAAACTGTAGAGGACTATTTTCAATTTGGGACAATACAAGTGGTGTAAGAGAACAGATAACCTTCTATGCAGGTGTTTCCTACACAAAAGGTGCATTTTTGGATGTAGTCTCTCATAATTGTTATGGTTGCAGAATTGATTCTATTAAAATTCAAAGTAGTAATAATAATCTTTATGGTCCTGTTAANATCTATGTATTCAGAAATTATACTNNTCNTAATACAACTAGATTAACTGTAGGGTTAAATAATTATTTATCTGTTCCATCTGAGATACCATCGGGAATAAATATTGGTGAATGGGAACTAACATCTAATGCGTTGCCTATTTCTTCAGAAAAAAATCTAATTTGTGACTTAACAAAAACAAAGAGTTTAGAACCTTACAGCTACACTACACTTAATAAAAATTTTCAAGGTAGCGTCAGCAGATCAACAGCTGTATTAGAGGATGATGATTTAACCACCAAGCAATATGTAGATAATCGAAACGAAAAAATACGAAATTATCCTTCTATTGATAGCGCTTGTTCTGCAATAGAATCAACAGATAGCACTATACAAATAGCTTTTGCAACAGACACAACGAATAACCTCCCATCAATTTCTACAATGTTATATAAAGGAGCTAATGGAAAACCTTATATATTAGGTTCTCCAACAAAAGTAGATTTTCTTATTAACTGGAAAGGTAATTCTAGCGGTGGAGAAACATTTACTATACCTAGTAATGGTGGTTGTGCTATTAAAACGGCTTCAATAATATATGATTCTTATATGTATGGAAGTACAGGAATAACAAAATATTGGTATCCAATGGCTTCTGGATTTATCACAGCAGCAAGACTAGAAAACTTAAATACAAAAATGGAGTTTAATAATAGCACTGGATCCGCACGAGACATATCATTAGAATTATGGATAACGACATCTTCGAACAATGCATATATTTCTATGGTTAATGGGGATAATAGTAATAGATTTGCTACTAGAATAGCAAGTTATAATTTCATTCTACCTAATGGCACATCGTCTAAATTTTTTAACAATAGTTCTGATGGAGGTTCTTTTAAACTAGTTAATGAAATCCCTACTTATGGTAGTTCAGGCCAGATAGGTTATTTTAACGAAGATGATTATATTGGTGTATACTGGGTAATTAGAAGTCTTTTTGGACATAGCGGAACAATAACTGTCACTCCAAAAAGAAATACCCCTATAAATAGTAACTTTAATAGATCTTCATTAACATTTAATGCATATTTATTTACTGAGATAATAGAACCACCACAGAATTAGAATAATATTAAAATGAAAAACTTTGAAAATTTTGCTTTAGGAAGTTGGATTAAAGGAGATGGACGAGGAACTCCTTTATATAATGCTATAAATGGAAATCAAATAGGCACAGCCTCATCAAAAGGTTTAGATTTCTCTGAAATGATGAATTATGCTAGAAAATTAGGTGGCCCTGCACTTAGAAAAATGACATTTCAAGAAAGAGGATTGATGTTAAAAGCATTAGCTCTTCATTTACATTCAATAAAAAACAAATTCTATGAATTAAGTGCACAAACAGGTGCTACTAAAATTGATTCTTGGATTGATATTGAAGGAGGTATTGGAAATATATTCACCAATGCATCTCTTAGAAAACAATTTCCAGATTTACCTTATCATATTGATGGAGATATGGCTCCACTATCTAAAAACGGAACTTTTATTGGTCATCATATTATGACCCCAAGAGAGGGTGTTGCAATACATATTAACGCCTTTAATTTCCCAATTTGGGGAATGTTAGAAAAGATTGCGGTGAATTTAATGGCAGGTGTTCCTGCTATTGTAAAACCAGCAACACTTACTTCTTATTTAACTGAGATGATGGTGCGTGAGATTATAGATTCTAAAATTCTACCTGAAGGAAGTTTACAATTGATTTGTGGAAGCGCTAGAGGAATTATTGATAATGTTGAAACTGGAGATATTGTAACCTTTACAGGAAGCGCTTCAACTGGAATGATGTTAAAATCACATCCAAGACTCATAGAAAAATCAGTTTCTTTCAACATGGAAGCGGATTCACTTAACTGCTCTGTTTTAGGAGAAGATGCAGTTCCTGGAACAGCAGAATTTGATATTTTCATAAAAGAAGCACAAAAAGAAATGACTGTAAAAGCAGGTCAAAAATGTACAGCCGTTAGAAGAATAATTGTTCCAGAAATACTAGTAGAAGATGTGCAAATTGCATTGGGAAAAAGACTCTCTAAAACCACTATTGGAGACCCATCAGTTGAAGGAGTAAGAATGGGAAGTTTAGCAGGAAACGAACAAAAAATTGAAGTAACAGAGAAAGTACAGCAACTTGCAAAATCACAAGAAATAGTTTTCGGAAGCTTGGAAGAATTTGAAGTAACTGGAGCAGACAAGAATAAAGGAGCGTTTATCTCTCCTATCCTATTTTTAAATGATGATCCATTTAACAAAACTGATTGTCATAATATTGAAGCGTTTGGTCCAGTTTCTACAATTTTACCCTACAAAACTATTGATGAAGCAATTGAACTTGCTAGAATGGGTAAAGGTTCTTTAGTTTGTTCTATCATCACAAATGATATGAAGATTGCAGAAAAATTTGTATTGGGAGCTGCATCTATGCACGGTAGAATCCTGGTGCTAAATGAAGCTTGTGCTAAAGAAAGTACTGGCCATGGATCTCCTATGCCTCTACTTACTCATGGTGGTCCTGGACGTGCAGGGGGTGGTGAAGAGATGGGTGGAGTTAGAGGAATAAAACATTATTTACAGAGAACTGCAATTCAAGGTCATCCTACTACAATTACGGCACTTACCAAACAATATCAAGTTGGAGGAGAGCAAAATATTGAAGGTCCTCATGTGTTCAGAAAACACTTTGAAGAAATTGAAATTGGGGATACGGTAATTACAGATAAACATTTGGTAACACTTGATAATATTGAGGATTTTGCAGAACTTTCAGGAGATAAATTCTATGCTCATATGGATGAAAAATCTTTGGAGGGAACAATTTTCACAGAAAGAGTTGCTCACGGATATTTTATTATGAGTAAAGCTGCAGGATTGTTTGTTGACCCTGCAAAAGGACCAGTATTGTTAAACTATGGAATTGACGAATGCAGATTTACAAAACCTGTTTATCCAGGTATGACAGTTGGTGTACGTTTTACTGCAAAAGAAAAAATAAGACAAGAAAAGAGAGAGGTGGACGATATTGCAAAAGGAATTGTCAAATTCTTAGTAGATGTATATGATGATGAAGGAGAAACAGTTATGTTAGCAACAATACTTACTATGGTTAAAAAACTTCATCAAGAATAGAAATGAAAAAACTATTACTAAAAGAGAAATAGAATACTATTAATAAATGAGTAATAATATTAAAAAAGATGTTTATAAGGATGCGTATACATTAATGTGTACAGCCCGAGCTATGACTCATCTCTTTGAAGAAAATAAAGAAGTAACTTCAAAATACGTACACGCTACATCTGCTGGGCATGAAGCAATTCAATTAGCTGTAGGCATGCAGCTTACTCAGAATGACTGGGCATCACCTTATTATAGAGATGATGCGATGCTACTTGGAATTGGAATAACTCCTCACGAACTTATGCTTCAACTATTATGTAAAAAAGATGATCCATTCTCAGGAGGTAGAACTTATTACTCTCACCCTTCCTTAAAAAGAGAAGGATTCCCGAAAATTCCCCATCAATCTTCTGCTACTGGAATGCAAGCTATCCCAACAACAGGTGTAGCAATGGGAATTCAATACAAAGAAATGGAAGGATTATCAAAACCTAAAAAAGGGGAAGAATCTGTAGTAGTTTGCTCTTTTGGAGACGCTTCTATTACTGAAGGTGAAGTTGCAGAAGCTTTTCAAATGGCTGCACTTAAAAAATTACCTATTCTGTATTTAGTACAAGATAACGAATGGGATATTTCAGCTCACTCTTCAGAAACTAGGGCGGTAGATGCAACTCACTACGCTAAGGGGTTCGGATTAAAAACCTATACAATTGATGGAACTGATTTTACAAAATCATACGAAACCATTCAAAAAGCATTTAAGGAAATCAGAAATACTAGAAATCCAATTCTAATTCATGCAAAAGTTCCTCTTCTGAATCATCATACTTCAGGAGTTCGAATGGAATGGTATAGAGATGATCTAGAAGAATCAAAAAACAGAGACCCTCTACCAAAATTAAAATCTGAATTAATAAAGAATGGTTTTTCTGATGAGGAACTTTCAACGATAGAGAAATCTGCAACACAGATTGTAAAAGATGATTATAAAAAAGCAGTAAAAGCAGAAGATCCAAAAGAAGAAGATTTATACACACATAATTTTGCTCCTACTCCAATTTTAAAAGAAAAAGGTGAAAGATCTCCTAAGGATAAAGAAGCTACTCTAATGGTAGACTCTGCTCTTTTTGCTATTAAAGAATTAATGTCAGATCATCCGGAATCTTTACTTTACGGACAAGATGTAGGGAAAAGATTAGGAGGTGTATTTCGTGAAGCTGCAACACTTGCAGAAACTTATGGAGATAACCGAGTTTTNAACACCCCTATTCAAGAAGCTTTTATTATTGGAAGTACAGTTGGTATGTCTGCAGTTGGATTAAAGCCTATTGTGGAAGTTCAGTTTGCAGATTATATCTGGCCAGGATTAAATCAGTTNTTTANAGAAGTCAGCCGTTCTAATTATNTGTCNAATGGAAAATGGCCGGTAAGTTGTNTTATTCGCGTTCCNATTGGAGCTTATGGNAGTGGTGGTCCTTATCATTCTTCTTCTNTAGAATCTGTNTTAGCTCAGATTAAAGGTATTAAAATTGCTTACCCATCTAATGGTGCAGATTTAAAAGGATTGATGAAATCNNCTTTTTANGATCCAAANCCAGTAGTTATTTTAGAGCATAAAGGATTGTATTGGAGTAAAATAAAAGGTACCGATAGTGCTAAAACTATCGAACCAGACAAAGATTATATAATTCCATTTGGAAAAGGGAGAGTTGCCTTAAGTTCTGATGAGAAAGAAGAAAATACAATTTGTATTATAACTTATGGAATGGGAGTACATTGGGCATTAAATGCCGCTAAAGACCACAAAGGAAAAGTAGAAATAATTGACTTAAGAACTTTAAACCCTGTTGATGAGGAGTTAATTTTTAGTACCGTAAACAAACATGGAAAATGTCTAGTGATTACTGAAGAGCCTTATCATAATTCCTTTGCACAAAGTTTGACAGGAAGAATTCAGCAAAAGTGTTTTGAAAAATTGGACGCTCCTGTTTTTGTAATGGGTTCTGAAAATCTGCCTGCAATACCACTTAATTCTACCTTGGAAGCAAAAATGTTACCTAATGCTGAAAAAATAAGCAAAAAGATTGGAGAGATTCTTAACTACTAGAAAAAGTAACATCAAAGAGATTCATAAGCTGTAAATGCTTCTTTTTACTACTTTTGTAATCTAATTATACTAAAATGATAAAGTACGAACTTATTAATAGTGTAGGTAAAATCACCTTAAACAGACCCGAGAAATACCATTCTTTTGTCAGAGAAATGGCCTTACAACTACAAGATGTTTTGGATAAATGTAAAGAAGATAAAAAGGTAAGAGCAATCTTGATAACTGCAATAGGGAAGGCGTTTTGTGCAGGACAAGATTTAGGAGAAGCTATTAATCCTGCAAATGCAAGCATTAGCAAGATTATACAAGAACACTATAATCCTATTATACGAAAAATTAGAAATATGGAGAAGCCAGTAGTAGCTGCCGTAAATGGTATAGCTACAGGAGCTGGAGCAAGTATTGCNTTATGTTGTGATATCGTGGTAGCGACAGAAAGTGCTTCCTTCACACAAGCATTTAGTAAAATTGGACTTATACCTGATTGTGGAGGAACTTACTTTTTGCCAAGATTAATAGGAATGCAAAGAGCGACTGCACTTATGATGACTGCAGAACCAATTTCAGCTACTNATGCTGTNGAGATGGGAATGATTTACAAAGTATTCTCGGATGAAACTTTTGCAGATGAAAGTTGGAAACTAGTCAGTAAATTATCTGAAATGCCAACTAAAGGATTAGGTCTNACTAAACGATTATTAAATTCTTCTANTNNTAATNATTTAGANCAGCAANTAAATATNGAAGAAAAATGCCAAGTAATTGCAGCAGAAACATCTGATTTTAAAGAAGGAGTACAAGCATTTTTAGAAAAAAGAAAAGCAAACTTTAAAGGAGAATAAATGACTTATATTATTGATGCAATCAGAACTCCAATAGGAAATTTCGGAGGAACTTTAAAAGACGTAAGAACAGATGATTTGGGAGCTATTCCAATCCGGGAACTTATAAAAAGAACAGGAATTGACCCNTCAAAAATTGATGATGTAATTTTAGGATGTGCTAATCAAGCAGGTGAAGATAATAGAAATATAGCNCGTATGTCACTTTTATTGGCTGGNTTACCATTNTCTGTTCCTGGAGAAACGGTGAATNGATTGTGTGCTTCNGGNATGTCATCAGTAATTCATNCTCANAGAGCAATTTATGCAGGAGATGGAGATTTATTTATTGCTGGCGGGGTTGAAAACATGACTAGAGGTCCTTGGGTGATTTCAAAAGTCTCCAAAGCTTTTGGCAGAGACGCTCAAATGCATGATTCTTCTTTTGGTTGGAGATTTATTAACCCAAAAATGAAAGATCTTTACGGAAGTGAAGGAATGGGAAACACAGCAGAAAACTTAGCAGAAAAATATAATATCTCCAGAGAAGATCAAGATCTATTTGCTTATAACTCACAAATGAAAGCTACAAAAGCACAAAGTTCTGGCAGATTATCTGAAGAAATTATATCTGTAGAAATACCTCAAAGAAAAAAAGATTCTATTATTTTTAGTAAAGATGAATTCATTAAAAATGATACATCTTTAGAAATACTATCAAAATTAAGAACTGCATTTAAACAAGAAGGTGGTACAGTAACTGCTGGNAACGCTTCAGGACTAAATGATGGTGCAGCTGCAATGTTGTTAGCATCAGATAAAGGAGTGAAAGAAAACAATCTCACTCCTATTGCAAAAATTATTAGCTCGGCTGTTGTGGGTGTTGAACCAAGAATTATGGGGATTGGTCCTGTAGAGGCATCTAATAGAGCGCTCAAAAAAGCAGGACTTAGTATGGAAGATATGGATATCATTGAGCTTAATGAGGCTTTCTCAGCTCAGGCTCTTGCATGTATCAGAGAGTGGGGATTAAAAGATAACGATCAAAGAATAAATCCAAATGGGGGAGCAATTGCATTAGGACATCCATTAGGAGTTAGTGGAACAAGAATTCTACAAACAGCAGCTATTGAACTTAAGAAACAAAATAAAAAATATGCATTAGTTACTATGTGTATTGGAGTTGGNCAAGGATATGCAACTATTATTGAGAAAGTTTAAAAATGGAAGAATACGTAAAATTAAATATTGAAAAAGGAATAGGAATAATTGAATTTTTTCATCCTCAATCTAACTCCTTACCAGGGAATATATTATCCGAATTAGCTAACACTATTACCAAAGCAGGAGAAGATGATAATATCAAAGTAATTATCCTAAAAAGTGCAGGAGATAGAGCTTTCTGTGCAGGAGCTTCATTTGATGAATTGGTAGCCATTGACACTCCAGCAAACGGAAAGAAATTCTTCTCAGGATTTGCAAATGTGATAAATGCTGCCAGAAAATGTCCTAAATTTATAATCGGTAGAGTTCAAGGAAAAGCTGTTGGTGGTGGTGTTGGTATGGCCTCTGCTACTGATTATTGTTTTGCTACAAAATTTGCATCTGTTAAATTATCTGAGCTTGCTATTGGAATCGGCCCATTTGTAGTTGGNCCTGCTGTGGAAAGAAAAATTGGCACTTCTGCCTTTTCTGCAATGACAATAAATGCAACAAAATGGTTTGAATCTTCTTGGGCAAGAGAAAAAGGATTATACACTGAGGTATTTGAAACAACTGAAGAAATGGATGTAGAAATTGAAAAATTATCTACTAATTTATCTAACTCAAACACAGAAGCTATGGAGGGGTTAAAAAGAGTTATGTGGGAAGGAACTAATCATTGGGATACTCTATTAATGGAAAGAGCAGAAAGTAGTGGCAAATTAGTTCTCTCTGATTTCACCAAAAATGCAATCAACTTATTTAAGAATAAATAAGTTTACAAAAATATATTATTTTTAGTTTCTATTCCTTCAAAGACTTTTTCTACAGANCTTCTTCCTTCTTCNCCAAGAGATACTGAAAATTCATTTACATATAAGTTAATATGAGCATCTATTACTTCTGTTTCCATTTCCTGAGCATGGCATTTTACAAATTCTGATGAGGATTCTCTATTTTCAATAGCAAATTCTACCGATTTTCGTAATACTCTTGCAAATTTTTTCTGAACTTCAAGTGGTAAATCTCTATCTACAACTATCCCTCCAAGAGGAATAGGAAGTCCGGTTTTCTCTTCCCAAAATTCACCTAAATCTTTTACTTTTTCTAATCCTTTATCCTGATATGTAAACCTGTTCTCATGAATAATTAATCCAGCATCTACTTTTCCTGACAAAACATCATTTTCAATTTCAGAAAAAAGAGTCTCAACCTTATTTGCATACTCAGGATTTGAAATACTTAAAAGCATATTTGCTGTTGTGTATTTCCCTGGAATTGCAATCTTACTTCTTGAAGTTAAAATAGTTTCTGATTTCTTAAGTAAAATAGGCCCGCAATTTCTTCCAAGTGCAGATCCACTATCCAGTAACACATATTTGTCAAAACAATGAGTAAATGCATTATAACTTAATTTGGTTAGGTCTAATTTTCCATCAAAAGCCCATTTATTTAGTTGTTCTACATCTGCAAATATCACTTCAAATTCTAATCCTTCAGTATTTATCTTTTGATGAACAAGCGCATCAAAAATAAATGTATCGTTTGGGCAGGGAGAAAAACCAAGAGTCAATTTCATAACGTTGAAATTATCTTTTCTACTTCAATATTCAGATTTGAAATTGCCAAATCTAAATTCCAATTTTCTTTATTTCGTTTCTCAACTTTATTAGAAATTGATCTAATCTGCATACAAGGAATTTTCATTTCTTCACACACTTTAAACACAGCAGCTCCCTCCATACTTTCAATATCAGGATGTAGTCTTTCTACTATATTATTAATTGAATTCTCATTACCATGCACAGTATTAACAGTAATTCCTTTTACTTTTCTCAATCTAGTTTTCTCTTCAATTTTATATTCTGTTTTTATCTCAAAATCAGAGAATTCTGAAAAAGATTCTCCATCCTCAAAACCAATTTCGGAAAAACAATCCTCAACAACCTCTACAACATCTCCTATTTTTATTTCATCTAAAAAACATCCTGCAACTCCCATATTAATTACTAAATCACAGTCATTATTATTTAATTCTTTTGTTAAATTTATTGCCGTGTTAACCATTCCTACACCTGTTAGTAATATAGGTAGATCATTTATTTTATCAGATGTAATCTCTAATTTGGTAGCTGCAACAATTAATACATTCATATGGCAAATATATGGTATATTTGCAGCCTATTTATAAAAANATGAGNGATAATTACAATCAAGANNCTAGCNANTANNATNAAANNNNTACTTTCNGAAATTGGAGAAAANNCNGAAAGAGANGGNNTNTTAAAAACTCCTGAAAGAGTTNCNAAATCAATGGAATTTNTNACAAATGGNTATGACAAANANCCATCNGAAATNTTAAANTCTGCNATGTTTNCNGANNNTTATAGTCANATGGTNNTAGTNAANGANATTGAGCTTTACTCTTTATGCGANCATCATATGTTNCCATTTTTTGGCAAAGCACATATTGCCTACATACCTAACGGTTATATTGTAGGGCTTAGTAAAATTCCAAGAATAGTTGATGTTTTTTCAAGAAGACTACAAGTTCAAGAAAGATTAACANATGAAATAAAAGACTGCATACAAGAAACTTTAAATCCAAAGGGAGTAGCTGTGGTAATTGAAGCACAACACCTTTGCATGCAAATGAGAGGAGTNCAAAANCAACACTCTNCAACAACAACTTCTGCCTTTTCNGNAATATTTATGTCAGATGAAAAGACNAGAGCAGAGTTTATGAATTTAATTAAATAAAAAATGAAAGCATATGTATTTCCTGGGCAAGGAGCGCAATTTCCTGGAATGGGTAAAGATCTTTATGAAGCATCAGTAGATGCAAAACAAATGTTTGAAAAAGCAAATGAAATTTTAGGATTTTCAATAACTGATATTATGTTTGGTGAAGATGTTGAAGCACTAAAACAAACAAAAGTAACACAACCTGCCATCTTTTTACATTCTGTGATTTTAGCTAAAGTAAAGGAGGGTTATTTTAAACCAGAAATGGTAGCAGGGCATTCTCTTGGTGAATTTTCAGCATTAGTTTCAGCTGGTTATTTATCTTTTGAAGATGGATTAAAACTAGTATCTAAAAGAGCAATGGCTATGCAAAAAGCATGCGAGCAAAACCCATCTACCATGGCTGCTGTTTTAGGTTTAGACAATGAAGTTGTAGAAAATATCTGTTCAGAAATAGAAGAAGTTGTTGTTCCTGCTAACTACAATTGCCCAGGGCAATTAGTGATTTCAGGCTCTAATAACGGAATTGATATAGCATGCGAAAAACTTACAGAAGCTGGAGCAAGGAGAGTATTAAAGCTTCCAGTTGGAGGTGCGTTTCATTCCCCGCTAATGGAACCAGCAAGAGCTGAGCTTGAAACTGCAATTGATAATACAGAATTTAAGGAAGGAGTCTGCCCTATTTATCAAAATGTAACTGCAACAGCTATTACAAATCCTGAAGAAATTAAAGAAAACTTAAAAAAGCAACTTACTGCATCTGTAATGTGGACTCAAACCATGCAACAAATGATAGCAGACGGGTTATCATCTGTAACTGAAGTTGGGCCTGGAAAGGTTTTACAAGGTTTATTTAAAAAAGTAGATAGGAAACTGGAATCTTCTAGCGCTACTTTATAAAGTATTATTTAATAGTTTAGAACTATTATTTAAATCATGCCAGGCTTTTTTAGTCTTGCATTTTTTATATAGTTCAGCATGATTCATATTATGGCAGTCACTACCAATAAAACTCACCATATCTACTGCAATTAAATCTTTAGTTTTTTGTTCAATTTGAGGGGAATAATAGCCAATAATTGAAAGCCAATTTATCTGTAGAAGAACCCCCCTATTTACAAGTTCTTCATAATCATCCATAGTAAAAAAAGCATATCTTTCTGGATGCGCTAAAACTACTTTATACCCTTCTAATTGCAGTTTAAAAATAATATCAAACAAGTTTTTTGGAGCTTCCATAAATGAAAGTTCAACCAAAATATAGTTATCACCAAAAGTTAAGAATTTTTCATTGCCTATTTTTTGTTCAAAATCATAATCAATATAGTATTCAGCAGCAGCTTCAATTTCCATATTAATATTTTGAACTTTAAGTTCTGATCGAATATCAGTAAGTCCTTTTAAAATTATATCAGATGTATTTTTGTAAAAATCACTCATTACATGAGGGGTAGTTATTACCTTCTTAAATCCCAGCCCTTGCATCTCTTTAATTAAGGAAATTGTAGTTCCCATATCAGGAGAGCCATCATCAATTCCAGGAATAAAATGCGAATGAATGTCTGTTTTCAAAACTGAAAAATCAAGAGGATCTAGTTCTAGCTCTATATTCTTTTTAGAAAACCATTTTAACATTTAACTGTATTGTTTTTTATAGTAATTCTGATAATCTCCTGATGTAATATTATCCATCCATTTTTCATTTTCTAAGTACCAAGCAATTGTTTTAGCAAGTCCTTCTTCAAACTGTAAAGATGGCTCCCAACCCAATTCATTTTTCAATTTATTTGCATCAATTGCATAGCGTTTATCATGTCCTGGTCTATCTTTTACATAAGTGATTAACTGCTGAGCAGTACCTTCTTCTTTACATAGAGCAATATCCATTTGCTTACATAATATTTTAATCAGGTCAATATTTGTCCATTCATTAAAACCACCAATATTATAAGTCTCAGCATTTCTTCCTTCATGATAGATTTTATCAATCGCAATAGCATGATCCACTACATAAAGCCAATCACGAGTAAATTTTCCATCACCATAAACTGGTAATGATTTTCCGTTTCTAATGTTATTTATAAATAGTGGCAATAATTTTTCAGGGAACTGATTAGGCCCATAATTATTAGAACAATTTGAAATTACATATGGCATACCATAAGTATTTCCATAAGCACGAACAAAATGATCAGAACTCGCTTTTGAAGATGAATATGGTGATTGAGGGTCATAAGAAGTAGTTTCTAAAAAAAAACCTGTATCGCCTAAACTCCCATAAACTTCATCAGTAGAAACATGATAAAACAACTTACCATCCTCATTTCCTTTCCATTGATTTTTAGCAGCA
>PAKE01000006.1 GCA_002710495.1 Flavobacteriales bacterium | reverse complement strand
AATTATTTTGTTTTGCAACATTTTTTATAGTAGGCTCAAACATTTTACAAGGATTACAACCTTCCTTTTTTATCATTATTATTTTCATATAGAATATAAATTTAAATTTTTATCTTTAAAAAATCCATTACTATTAACTATTTTTTATTTATGCTAAGATAGTTGTTTTAAAAAACTTAATGCAAATATTTACAAAAGGGATTGCTACATAAAATAATTAAACTATTTTAAATGTTTTGGGGTAGATGACCACGTAGATGAGAATAAAAAACCCGGAATCTTAACTCATAATGAGATGGATTCCGCTTTGGTGGGCCTCTCGGTCCTAATTTCGAACTTTTTTAGAAATATTCATTAATTTTGTATAATGTTTAGATTAATTAAAAAGGGAAATAAGTTATACAGTATTATTTATAATTATTGTCCAAGATGTCAAACTGAAAAATTCTGGCCAGAGAATAATCCTTATAAGAATATATTCGTTAATAATAGAGGTGATATTGGTTCCTGTAAAAATTGTAATCTTAAATATGAAATAGAACCAGGATTTTGGTATGGAGCAATGTATGTAAGCTATGGTCTTACAGTTTTTATTGCAACATTAGTATGGTTAATTATTAATGCTTTTAATAAAGATATAGATATATTTTTTCAGATTTTTATAATCTCTTTTTCGTTAATTTTCTTATTACCTGTTGTTTATTTTTTGTCAAGATTGATTTGGATTAACCTTTTTGTTTCCTATAATAAATAGTAGTAAAATAAGAAAGAATAAACCCTCTCAACTGAGTGGGTTTATTTTTGGTGTACCTCTCGGTCCCAATTTAGAAATTTTTTAAGTAAGTTTGATATATGAAAAGAACATTACAAGTATTTATAACTTCCTTAACTTTAACAATATCATTCTTTATATGAAAAATAGTAAAATAGTATTTTTTGATGGTATATGTAATTTTTGTAATGTGAGTGTAAACTTTGTTTGGAAGCATAATAAAAAAAGAAATTTATATTACGCTTCTTTACAATCTGATATTGCAAAAGAAAAACTGTTAAAAAGAGGAGTTAATGATATTAATCTAAGAACGATTTATTATGATGATGGATACAGAGTCTATCAAAAGTCACAAGCAATATTTATGATATTAACAAACCTGGATGGAATCCTCTACCCTTTGTTAGCTAAAATTGCTCTTATTATCCCAAGAATTATTTCAGATTATCTTTATGATATTTTTTCAAAAAACAGATATAATATCATGGGGAAGAGAGATTCATGTCGTATTCCAAGCAGTGAAGAGGAAGAATATTTCCTTTAATTAATAGTCCAAATTATCCAAAAACCCACTCAGTTGAGTGGGTTTCTTTTTTGTGGGCCCAGTTGGGCTTGAACCAACGACCCCTTGATTATGAGTCAAGTGCTCTAACCAGCTGAGCTATGGGCCCTGAAAAATTAGTGATGCAAATCTATTAAAATGTTTCTATATTTTACAACATTTGCAAAATGAAAAATATTAAATCTATTATTTTTGATTTGGGAGGGGTTTTACTAAATATCAGCTACCAAAATACTATTGATGAATTTAAGAAATTGGGTGTAGATAATTCCTCTACTTTCTATTCCAAAAAATCCCAAACAAACATTTTTAATCTATTAGAAACTGGAAAAATATCTGAAAATGAGTTGATAAGAGAAATCCTAATTTCTTGTAAGTCCGCAACAAGAAAACAAATAATCTTTGCTTGGAATTCCATGCTTTTAGATTTGCCGAAAAACCGAACTAATCTTCTTGAAAATTTGAAAGAGAAATATCAACTATTTTTACTCTCTAATACAAATGCTATTCATATTAAAGAATTAAAAAGGAGATTAGGAGAAGTGAAATATTCGAAATTTTATAATCTATTTAATAAAGTATATTATTCTCATGAAATTAGTGTCAGAAAACCACATTCAGACGCCTTTCATCTTGTTTTAGATGAAAATAATTTAAAAGAAAAAGAAGTTTTATTTATTGATGATTCTCCTCAGCACATTGAGGGAGCAAAAGAAGTAGGAATTCATACTTATCATTTAAAAGATAATGAAGAAATTACTACAGTATTTCCTGACATAGTTCAATAAGAACTCCATTAGTATCTTTTGGATGCAAAAAACAAATGATTTTATTGTCCGCACCTTTTTTTGGTTTATCATTTAGCAATCTGATTCCTTCTGCTTTCAATCTTGCCATTTCCCTTACAATATCTTCCACTTCAAAAGAAATATGATGCATCCCTTCTCTGTTTTTTTGTAAATAGTTACTAATAGGGCTTTCAGAATTTGTAGCTGATACCAATTCAATTTTACTTTCTCCAATCAGAAAAAAAGATGTTTTTACTCCTTCGGATTCCACTGTTTCTGACTTGTAATTTTCCTTTCCAAAAATTTTAGAAAATAGTTCATTTGACTTATTGATGTCGGTTACCGCAATACCAATATGTTCTATTTTTTTCATATAGTTAGAAGGTGAAAATTAAGATAGTTTTAATATCCTTTAACTGGATTAGGAATCATAATAGACATTGTTATCTCATGCGTTCCTAGTTGATACTGGCTGATTTCTCCAAAATAATGGTCGAAAGAATATGCAAATTGAATTTTATCCGAGTTAGTGCCAACAGAAAATGCTAAAGATTGATTTGATCTGATTGAAAGTCCTGTCCAAATTTGGTCCATATAAAATAATCTAGTGGAAAAATTATATTCAGGATCACCGTTATCTCTGTGTCGTAATAAAAAAGAAGGTTCTATATACCAATCTCTATCAATTTTAATTTTATATCCGGCCATACCATAATAAACTCTCTCCTCAATATTTTTTCCGAATCCATCACCTTCCTCTTCATTAAATGAGGATTGAAGCATATTAATAACAGAGTATCCTATATGAATTTTTTCATTATATAAATACAAACCAGAGCTAGCATCTCCTAAGAATTTTTCAAATGCTCTGTCATTATAAGCCGGATCATATCCAGGAGGTAATTGTCCTGGTTCAAAGTTTAAATAATAGTACATTACTTTTGCTCCTAATCCAAAAGATAAATAGGTATTATCTGAATTTAGTGGGACATGATAAGCATAATTTATTTGTAGGTTGGTCTGATTAGAAGGAATCGTTCTATCGTGTTCGAGGTATCCACCCATTGCAGATCTGTTATTTAAAGACCCATGATAACTTATATTAGCAGAAAGAGGAGCTCCTTCGAAACCTAGCCATTGTTGTCTGCTCTGTAAGGTAAATTGGTTATAGTTGTTACTACCAGATATAGCTGGATTATAAATAACATCATTTGTAAAATATTGTGAGAACATTACCGATTGTTGAGATTTTGAACTCAGAAATGAAAGAACTAAGATAGATATAATTAATACTCTCTTCATTATCTTACAATAGTTAATGATCCTTTAAACACATCATCTCCATTTTCTAAATTGAGGACATAATAATAGGTTCCTGAAGTTAATCTTCTACCATCTTTGGAGTAACCATTGAATGCAGTAGATTCAGAATTTATATAATTTCTTCTTCTATACACCATACTTCCCATTCTATCGTAAACTTCCACTAGCGCTTCTGGATACAATTCAATATTTTCTATTTCCCAATAATCATGTATACCATCATCATTAGGAGAAAAAACAGAATAAACTATAATGCAAATTTTCGGATTTGAAGATATTGTAATAGAGTCTGAAATTATGCAACCCATTATATCTGTTACTATAACAGAATATGTTCCGGGATACAAATTTTCAATTCTACTAGATTCTATATCTCTAAATTCCTCTTCTGTATTCCAAAAAAAGGTAAATGGTGGTGTTCCATTTTCTACATAAACTCTAGCCATTCCGCTATTATCATCTTTACAAATCACATTATCATTTGACATAAAAGTTTGCATTTCTTCTACCGTATTAATAGTTAAATACTGATCTCTTTCACATCCGTTTGTATCTGTAATGTGCAAGGTATAAGGGGTGATAGATGGAGCTATATTTATAATATTTCTAGATGTATCTCCTATTCCTGTCCAAAGCGTAGAATAGGGAGGTGTTCCACCGTAAATTGTAGTGGTTACATCTGCAGAGTCTGAAGGATTACACATATTCCTTAAAATAAATTCTGCTGTAATCGGAATCGTTTGCTCTACAGAGATAGTATCAACTAAAGAACAAATTAAAGGGGATGTAGAATCTCCTGGAATAGAGTATTCATTAATAATTAGAGTAAAAACTCCAGATTGCAAATTAGACAATATTAAATTTGTAGAGATCGAGCTATCTGGTAGTACCCAATTCCAATCAACATTTGGGTTAGTAATGCTTATTTGTATTTCTCCGGTATTATCATTATAACAATCAACATGTGTTATATTTATTTGATCGTAGGCACATTGCGCATATATCTGAGAACTAATAAATAATAATAATAGGATTGTAAAAAGAAATATCTGTTTTTTCATAAAAAATTAACTTGGGCAAATATAAAAAAAAAGCTCGTATAAATACGAGCTTTTTTTTTTGAGGTATCGAGCGGATTCGAACCGCTGTAGATGGTGTTGCAGACCACTGCCTAGCCACTCGGCCACGATACCTTATTTTCGGATTACAAATATAAAGATAATTTTAATTGGAAAATAATTTATCTCCTATTAAAATCATTCATTGTCCGGTCAATACCAATAGTAGTAAATGATAAAATCATTTTAACTGCTAAATCCATTCTTTCTTCTAGTAAATTTGTTTCTTTATCTGACCAATTTCCTAACACATAATCGGATTGTCTACCTTTGTTAAACTCAGATCCGATACCAAATTTTATTCTTGGAAAAGAAGTGCTTTGTAAAACTTCAATGGTGTCCTTTAAACCATTATGCCCACCATCAGAACCCTTTGCTCTGAGCCTAATAGTAGAAAATGGTAAGGATATATCATCAGAAACAACTAAAATATTATCAGCAGATACTTTCTCTTTTTGCATCCAATAATTTACTGCTTTTCCACTCAAATTCATAAAAGTATTTGGCTTAACTAGTATAAGCTGTCTGCCTTTATGTTTTAATACCGATACGTCAGCAAGCTTATCAGTAGAGAAAGAAATGTTAGATAAGCTAGCTAGCTTATCTAACACTTTAAATCCTATATTATGGCGACTATTTTCATACTTTTCGCCAGGGTTACCTAATCCTATGATTAAGTATTTCATTATTTACTCAGTAGCTGGTTCTTCAGCAGGCGATTCTTGTTTCGTTTCATCTCCTTCTGATTTAGATTCTCCACCTTCAGTAGTATCTCCTTCTAATTCTTCATCCTCCTCTACCTCTTCCTCAACAGCAGCTCTTGCAGTTTTCACACCAACTACTACAGAATTATCCGGGGCTAAGAATTCACATCCATCTTGATCTAAATCTTTAATNTAAATAAATTGACCNATTTTTAAATGCTCAATATCAAGTTCAATTGCNTCTGGCATNTTNTCAATGAGANCTCTTGTAATAATTTTTCTTCTTCTGAACATAAGATTTCCTCCATTTCTAACTCCGATAGATAAGCCATTTAGGATGACTGGAATAGAAATAGTGATTTCTTTGTCGTCAAATACTTCTAGAAAATCAATATGAAGAATTCTATCTGTTACTGGATGGAACTGAATATCTTTCATGATTGCCCTCGTTTTATTCCCACTAATATCTAATTCTACTACATAAACATCTGGAGTATTTACAAGGTTTCTAAAGTCATTTTCATGAGCATAAAAACACACTTGCTTTTCTCCCCCGTAAAGTACACATGGAACATTACCCTGATTTCTTAGCGATCGAGTGTTAGATTTCCCAACTTTCTCTCTCTCAATTACGCTAATTGCTAGTGATTTCATTTTNTTTTATTTTTGATTTATTAATAATTGTTTCTTACTGATTGCTTTTCCAAGTAGCAGAGATAGATTCATTCTTGACTACTGATTTTATTGTTTTAGCAAAGAAATCTGCAACGGAAACTTCTCTTACTTTTTTGCTTTTATGCTCNTTTGGAATTGTATTTGTTATTACCAATTCTGCAATATCTGAGTTATCAATTTTCTGGTAAGCATCCTTAGAAAGAACACCATGAGTACAATATGCTCGTACTGAAGTTGCTCCTTGCTGAATCATTAAATCGGCAGCTTTAGTTAGAGTTCCAGCTGTATCTACCATATCATCAATAATTACAACATCTTTTCCNTCAACATCTCCAAGAATTTTCATCTCACCTATTACATTTGCTTTTTTACGCTCTTTATAACAAACAACAACTCCTGAATTTAGTAATTTACTATAAGCATTTGCTCTTTTAGTNCCTCCCATATCTGGAGATGCAATTACTAAATTTTCTAAATTTAAATGCTTAATGTCTTCTATAAAAAGTTCTGAAGCATATAAATGATCTACTGGAACTTCAAAAAATCCTTGAATTTGATCGGCGTGTAAATCCATAGTCATGACACGACTTACACCAGCTGCTGAAAGTAAATTAGCGACTAATTTTGCTCCTATCGGAACTCTTGGTTTACCTTTTTTATCCTGACGAGCATATCCAAAATAAGGCATTACAGCAATAATATTATGAGCAGAAGCTCTTTTTGCAGCATCAACCAATAGTAATAGTTCCATTAAATTATCTGANGGAGGAGTGGTAGATTGAATTAAAAACACATCTGCTCCACGAACGGTTTCATCAAATGATGGTTCAAGTTCTCCATCTGAAAATTCTACTATTGATGAAGATGAAATCTCTGATCCGTATGATTTAGCAATTTGAGATGCTAAATGTTTTGTCTTAGCTCCTGCAAAAAATTTAATTAGTTTGTCCATTATTTCCTTACCTAAAAAGGGGTGCAAATATAGTAAAATATCTGATAAAAATAATTTTTATTTAAAATCTATAATATGAAGAATTATGTATTATTTTTGCGGGAGCAAAAACGAAATAGCCCAGGTGGCGGAATTGGTAGACGCGTTGGTCTCAAACACCAATGGAGCAATCCGTGCCGGTTCGAGCCCGGCTCTGGGTACAAAGCCTCTTTGTAAGAGGCTTTTTTTATATCTCTATATTTCGTACATTCGCCTCTATTATGAAAAAACTATTACTACTATTACTATGTGTGCCTTTGATTGGATTGGGGCAGGAAGTCATCACTAATAAAAATGGTTAAAAAAATATTATTAAAGATTGATGGTACTTGGGAGTATTTAAATTCTATGGAGAATACAATAGAGCTACAAAAAGGATTACGTTTCCTAATGAATGATTGTATATACAGCACCATACTTGAGATATAATTGTTTTGAATAAGATATCTATAAAATGAGAAAGAAAATATTATTATTAGGTTCTGGAGAACTAGGAAAAGAAGTGGTAATTGCTATGCAAAGATTAGGACAATATGTAATTGCAGTAGATAATTATGAAAACGCACCTGCCATGCAAGTTGCTCACGAAAGTGAAGTCATCAATATGTTGGATGGAGATGAGTTAGACAGGATTGTAGAAAAACATCACCCAGATTTTATTGTGCCTGAAGTAGAAAGCATCCGAACAGAACGATTTTACGACTATGAAAATCAAGGTTTTACCGTAATTCCATCTGCAAAGGCGGCTAACTTTACTATGAACCGAAAAGCCATTCGTGATTTGGCAGCTGTAGATTTGGGAATAAAAACTGCAAAATATAAATACGCGACCTCTTATCAGGAGTTGAAAGAGGGAGTAGAATTTACCGGAATGCCTTGTGTGGTAAAACCACTAATGTCCTCTTCTGGTAAGGGGCAATCGGCAATAAAAACAGAAGCCGATATTGAAAAAGCATGGAACTATGCATTAGAAGGATCTAGAGGAGATTTGATGGAAGTAATAGTGGAAGCTTTTATTGATTTTGATTATGAAATAACCCTCCTAACTCTCACCCAAAATAATGGAAATACCCTTTTTTGTCCACCTATAGGACACAGGCAAGAAAGAGGGGATTACCAAGAAAGTTGGCAACCCATGAGAATGGAAGATGCCCATTTGAAAACATCACAAGAGATGGCCGATAAAGTAACAAAAGCACTTGGTGGGAGTGGAATTTGGGGAGTAGAATTTTTTATTGGTAAAGATGGAGTATATTTTTCAGAACTATCTCCAAGACCGCACGACACAGGGATGGTAACCCTTGCAGGAACACAAAACTTGACGGAATTTGAACTGCATGCCCGTGCTATTTTAGGAATTCCTATAATGGATATTCCACTTGTTAGAAACGGAGCTTCTGCAGTTGTATTGGCTGATAAAGAAAATACGGAATTTCCAAATATTACAGGATTAGAAGAAGCTGCTAAATTTAAAAGTACAGACTTTAAAGTTTTTGGGAAACCAACAACACGAAAGTATAGAAGAATGGCAGTTGCCTTATCTTATGGATCTGAAAATACGACAAAATTAGTAGAAAGAGCAAAAGAGGTTGCTTCTAAGATAAAGTTAGATTAACTTTACACTTTGCTTTTTGTCTACCCAATCCCCATGTTTTTTAATAAGGTTAATTAAAGAAGTCACAGCCTCCTGTTCAGGAATATTTTTTTCTACTACCGTTTGTTCTTTGTAAAGTGTGATTTTTCCTTTCCCAGTACCCACATATCCATAATCAGCATCTGCCATTTCTCCTGGTCCGTTTACAATACATCCCATAATTCCTATCTTTACTCCTTTCAGATGATCTGTTTCTTTTCGAATTTTAGCAGTGGTTTCTTGCAAGTCAAAAAGAGTTCTTCCGCAAGATGGACAAGAAATATATTCTGTTTTAGAGATTCTGCATCTGCTGGCTTGAAGTATTCCAAAGGCCAAGGAATTTATAGATTGATCGGAACCACAATTTTCTGCTGCAATAAAAATACCATCTCCCAATCCATCTAAAAGCAAAGCTCCAAAATCAGAGCTTGCTGAAAGTTGTAATTGTTCTTCTAATAAATTACCATAAGCCCTCCCAATTATTGCTGGAGTTTTAATATTATTATTCATCAGTTCAGTAAATAGTTTTCTCTGTTCTGCTAATCCGTTTTCATTGTAAGTATCGATCATTAAAATAGCTGTTTTATCTCCTTTCAATTTATCATATAACTCTTTTGATAACTCAGAAAGACAAACATAAACTACATTAAGTTTCTTGGATAGTTCCGTCTCATCTAAATAATCATTTATAGTTAAAAAGGGATATCCTTTTTTGTGTGTTAACCATTTTTTGTAATTGTAAATAATCCCTAAAGTTCCTGGAACTTCAAAATTTACATCATGATTTCCTACAAACACATAATCGGCAGCCATATCCGAAATGTGCCATTTATCTAATGGAACAGAATAGTTATATCCCAAAGCAAACAAGGACGCAGGTGTAATTTTTTCTTTTAGGCAAAAATCAGCCATCACAATTGGTACATTTTTACCTCCAATATTCAGAACCTCATCCGTTTCTCTTTTTACATAATCAAAAGAGTGTAAGGGATTGTTTGTTATTTCTTCTATCTTTTCATGTTGTTCTATTCCTTTAAAATGAGATAGTAATTTTTGAGCTACCGGCATTTCATTTTCTGGAGCTTCCGTTAATGAAACTCTAATAGTATCTCCCAAACCATCTGCTAAAAGTGTTCCTATCCCCACTGCAGATTTTATTCTTCCATCCTCACCTTCTCCGGCTTCTGTTACTCCCAAATGAAGAGGGTAATTCATATCTTCTTTTATCATTTCAGATACCAACATTCGATATGCTTGCACCATAACTCTAGTGTTAGATGCCTTCATTGATAAAATTATTTCATGATAATCTTCTTCTCGACAAATACGTAAAAACTCCATAGCAGATTCTACCATTCCTTTTGGAGTATCTCCATAACGGCTCAAAATTCTATCAGAAAGAGAACCATGATTAGTCCCAATTCTCATAGCTGTTCCATACTCTTTACAAGTACGAACAAGAGGCGTAAACTTTACTTTTATTCGTTCTAATTCCGCATTGTACGTTGCATCCGAATATTCAATTTCCTCAAATTTCTTTTTGTCAGCATAGTTCCCAGGATTTACTCTTACTTTTTCTACAATTCTAGCAGCAACTTCAGCAGCATTAGGAGTGAAATGAATATCTGCAACAATAGGAGTGGTATATCCTCTTTTCATTAGTTCGTCTTTTATGTTCTGTAAGTTTTCCGCTTCCTTTATAGATGGAGCTGTTATTCTGACAAGTTCACATCCTGATTCAATCATCCTGATGGATTCATCTACGGTAGCTTCGGTATCCATAGTGTCTGTAATTGTCATGGATTGTACTCTTATCGGATTATTGCCTCCAATTCCAATATTACCTACTTTTACTTCTCTTGTTTTAAATCTAGAGTAATTACTTAATGAGTTACAATATTTCATTTATTGTTTTACAAATTTCTGAATTATTGAAGTGCTATTCCCTTGAACTTGTATTGTATAAATTCCATTCGGGAAAGCGGATATTGAAATACTTTCTGAGTTAGAATTTGCTGTTTTGGAATAGATTTTCTCACCCAACAAATTTAAAATCTTAATTTCTGAATTTATTAAAGAAGCAGATTCTAATCTAATATTATCAGTTGCTGGATTTGGAAAAACATCTAACTTATCAAATATATTTTCGGAAGAAAGTATGGTCCCTACTCTAAAATTATGTATGATGTTGGTTCCAAAATCTGCATTAAAATCGGAAAACCAAGTTCCAGGAACATTTCGTAATTTTACATATCCTGCTCCATCAGAATTGTTCCAATAATCTAATCCGTCTTCATCTGTGTCTTCTACAATAAAAGTATAACATCCACTTTCAAATTCTATAGTGTCTCTGTATTGATTGTTTATATACATAGTTTGTGAAATATTATATAATGATCCGTCATCATTTAGAAATTTCCAAGACGTTTCTGATACATTACCACCTCCAGAATTTGTTTGAGTCCAAACAGCAAATTTTTCTTCATATTGTGGAACATGCTCAAATGGAGTTCCCATAATATTATTATCTAAATATTCATCTGATTGTCCATTTGGATTAGAAAGTGACACTTGAAACACATCTTTTGTACCTCCCCAATTCTGCAAAAGTGGAAGTTCAACTTCTTCTTCTTCCATAAAAGTAAGAGAACCGATCCAAGTATATGTGTGAATAACCCCTCCTTCCACACCATATTCTATAACTACGGAAGTAAGTGGGTCAGAACCATAATTTCTAATTTTTATTAGAGGTTTCCCACATATAGGATTAAATCTAGAATATTCATCTTTTAACGAGGGTTTTATAATATCCGTAATTTCTACATCATTAGTGAAATTAGATCCTTCATATAAGAATAATTGACAATCTATTATATAGGATGGAGTTTGTGTTCCACTCCAACTATAGGATTGAAAATCTACATTAATTTCTACAGAATCTGAACTTGTAATATAGTTTGTAATTTCATGATCGAAGGTTTGAGCTCTAGTGCCAGGGCACCAATTTGCTCTATCTAAAATCCATGTGCCACCTTGAGGGTAAATAGGATTTTCACCACAATTTGGATCCCAATTAAATTGTGTGTGTGTTAGATTACCATCAATCTTTACATAATAATCAATTGGTTTAAATTCTGCTGCGTAAATATTATTATCAAAACCATGACCAGTTGTTGTCATTTTTACCATTGCTTGAGTTGAATTTGCATCTACCCAAAACATTTTTGGTGGTAGGCAAGATTGCTCAAAAGCTGATGAGGTAGTGTAAGAACATCCTCCTGAATAAATATTTTGTAATGAACTAACATTTCTTGGAGGTGTTCCCTCAATAAACTCAAAATCTAAAGTTGCGGAGAAGCCTGAAGACCAACCACCATAATGAGCTCTTATTTCCACAGAATCTTGTAATATAGAAGCAAAATCTGTAATATCAAAAATATGTGTAAACTCCCAGTTATTGTTTAATCCACTGCCATATGGAGTTATCACTCTTGCTAGTTCATAATTCTCAATTATTTCGTTTAAAGAGGTGTCTAATTGACCTGTTCTATGTAGAACTTCAATTTTTGTAGTATAGTCCCAATCAGAGCATCCTGAACTTGCGCATCCCATAGTATAATGCAAGTAGATTTTTCTGTAAGTTTTAGAACCATCAGGGAAAACTCCCCACTCATCATAATTTCCATTCGATGTCATATCTGCATGATCATGAACCTGAATATTTGTAGTGTCTCCAGCAAGGGAATTAATAGTTACTGTTAGTGTAATTGCAAATAGTAAATTTTTTATCATAATTTTATTTTAATGGTGAACTTCTGTTACTCCTCCTGAAATTATTAGTTTCATTATTTCTCCTGATGATTTATCAATTGGAGTTACGTCTTTCTTTTCTACCACAAAAAGTTGCCCAGAAATAGCATACGAATGTGGTAGGTATACCAATACTTTTCCTTTTTTAATATTTACAGATGATATATCTTCATTGGTGACAAATCCTATACGTTCTATAGTAGAGTTCTCGTAAAGCTTTACAAGTACTGGTTCAGAAAATCCTTTTTTATTACCAACAAAAGTATTCATAAGATCTTTTATAGATGTATAAATTGTTTGTATCAGAGGAGCTTGTTTTAATAATTTCTTAAAGAAAGAGTTAATCGGAGTAGAAATAATGAGGGAACCAAGAAAACCAATTATTAAAACTAAAATAAAAATTATAATAACCCCTAATAGTAGACTTATCCATTCGGTTTTAACATTAATTATGGTATTAATACTTTCTAAGATAGGCTCTATCATATTCTCAATAAACAGTATTGAAATATATAAAATATATATTGTTGCACTCAATGGAACTATATATAGAATCCCTCTTAAAAAATAGTTAATTATGCTATTCATAATAGAGTTTTTTTTGAAGTTCTAAAAATAATAATTTAAAACTAATTATCTATGAAAAAATTAATTATAAGTAAAGATAGTTATAAGATCAGATATTATCATCTATTAAAAGAATCAAGAAGTGACAGTAAAATAATAATCATAAATTAAAAATTATCATATTAGAACAGAGTTGTTACCCCTGCAAAATTGGAGACAATGGAAGAACTGGGTAATTTTTTTAATTAAAACTAACTGTCTCAGGTAATCTATTAAAAACTTATGTTGATAAGTTATTTACGGACTCTTTATATCAGAATAGATGCTTTGTAAATTTGANGAGTATTATAAAACNCNAATTTTTATGAGAAATTCAATTTTAGTATTNGCTCTAANCTTATTTTTTNTTAGCTCTTGTGTGAGCCCTAAAATACANAATGCTTTAATTTCAGATTATGANANCAATCAAAAAAACCTTAATCANAAAGAGAANGAAACTCTAAGATTATCAGATGAANTAGAAGAATTAANTTCNAANATAGTTTTATTAAAAGAAAAAATATCTCAACTAAAAAATGACTCTGTACAAAATGGGAACTCTTTAATTAATCTACAAAACAAATATGATGAATTAAGCGCTGCATACGATTTGCTTACTAGCCAAAATAGCCGACAAATGTCGGAAAAAGCAAAAGAAACAAAACGACTCTTAGANCAATTAGAAGAATCTCAAAATAAACTCCTTGTAAAAGAAGATGAGTTAAACAAATTATCACAAAGTTTATCAGATAAAGGAGACGAATTAAATAAAGCTCAGAAAGTGTTAGATGAGCGTTCTGCTAGGGTAAATGAGTTAGAAAAAATAATAAGTCAGAAAGATTCCTTNGTAACAGCTATAAAAACAAAAATACAAAAAGCTTTAAGCGGACTTGAAGGAGATGGTCTTACAATAGAGCAAAGAAATGGCAAGATATACATTTCTTTGGAAGAAGATTTACTTTTTGCTTCTGGAAAATATGTAGTAAATCAATCTGGTATTGAAGCACTTAAAAAATTATCTCAAGTACTTGCCAATCAACTAGATTTGAAAATTTTAGTAGAAGGACATACCGATAATATTAAGGGAAGTGGCAAGGCGGTAATAAAAGATAATTGGGATTTGAGTGTAATGAGAGCGACTTCTGTAGTGAAAATTTTACTTAATAATAAAGGTTTAGATCCGTTACAACTTACAGCTGCTGGAAGAGGAGAACATAACCCAATAGCAACCAATGAAACGGTTGCAGGAAGAAAAATGAATAGACGGATTGATATGATTCTATCTCCTAATTTGGATGACTTATATGAAATATTAGAAGAGTAATTGGAAGACCTCTTCAATTTTATCACATTGTTTTATTTCAATCTTAAATGATTTAGAATTAAATTTATTAAACTTAGATATAATAATCTGCTTATATCCTAGTTTTTCCGCTTCCGCTATTCTTTGTTCAATTCTATTAACTGCTCTTATTTCTCCAGAAAGTCCTACCTCAGCAGCAAAACAACATTGCATNCCAATNGNCTTATCCTGATCAGANGAAAGTACNGAACAAATAACTGCNANATCAATTGCAGTATCATCTGGTTTTATACCTCCNGTAATATTTAAAAACACATCCTTTACNCCTAANCGAAAGCCGCATCTTTTTTCTAAAATAGCAAGTAACATATTTAACCTCCTAGTNTCAAAACCTGTAGCNGATCGNTGTGGAGTTCCATACACAGCTGAACTTACTAAAGATTGTATTTCTATCATTAGCGGACGAGATCCTTCAATAGTTGCAGATATTGCTACACCAGAAGTTTCTTCATCTCTATCTGAAATCAAAATTTCTGATGGATTATTCACTTCTCTTAATCCATTTTGCCCCATTTCATAAACACCTAATTCAGATGCAGAACCAAAACGATTTTTAACTGTTCGTAGGATTCTGTATACATGATGTCTGTCTCCCTCAAACTGCAAAACCGTATCCACCATATGTTCCAAAATTTTTGGACCTGCAATAGCACCATCTTTATTAATATGTCCAATTAGAAATACAGCAGTTCCCGTTTGTTTAGCATACTTTATCAGTTCAGAAGTACATTCTCTAATCTGAGAAATACTACCTGGAGAAGATTCAATATGANCAGTATGTAAGGTTTGAATAGAATCCACAATCANAATCTTAGGATCTACCTTTTCTATTTGCTGAAATATATTCTGGGTAGAAGTTTCTGTAAGAATCAAACAATTTTCAGAACCATTCTCTACTCTCTGAGCTCTCATCTTGATTTGATTTTCACTTTCCTCTCCAGAAACATATAGGGTCTTTCTATCGGATGTTAAAGCAATTTGAAGAAGTAAGGTTGATTTCCCAATTCCTGGATCTCCTGCCAAAAGAACTACAGAACCAGGGACAATTCCTCCTCCCAAAACTCTATTCAGTTCTATGTCAGAAGTTTTCATTCTTTTCTCTTTAGAAAAAGAAATATCATTAATAGAAATAGGAACACTTACCTTATTAAGTCCGTTCCAAGTTGTTAATTTTTCTTCTTTGGTTATTACTTCTTCTAAAAATGTATTCCAATCATTACATTGAGGACATTTACCTAACCATTTTGGTGATTGAGTGCCACAGTTCTGGCAGAAAAATGCAGATTGAACTTTCTTTTTTGCCATTAACTTTGTTTTATTTTTTCAACGATATTTGTAGAAGAAAATCCGTCAATAAAAGGAATCAAAATAACTTCTCCTCCATTTTCTAAAACCACCTCATTTCCAGAAATTTCCGTTACCTTATAATCCCCTCCTTTTGCCAAAATATCTGGGACCAAATTTTCAATTAATTTATATGGAGTTTCTTCAGAAAAGAAAACAATAGCGTCAACAAACTGAAGAGAAGCAAGTAAAATTGATCTAGTTATTTCATCCATAATTGGCCTATTTTCCCCTTTTAACTCTTTAATAGAAGAGTCCGAATTAAGGCCAATGATAAGCTTGTCCCCTAAGTCTGCAGTATTTGCTAAAACTTCAATATGTCCTCTATGCACTAAATCAAAACATCCGTTTGTAAACACAATTTTCTCTCCATTTTCTTTCCATTTATCTGATTGTATTTTTAAATCTGATAAAGAATAAATTTTTGATTTTATATTTTTTAAATTACTCATGATTTTTGTTCTTTTTTATTTATAAACAATAAAATCATCCCAAGAGATCCCATAATAATAGCTACCAAAGTTTGAGCTGCGTGTACAATAGTAGGAAACAAAAGTGCAGGATTAGCGGAATCTCCATCTTCTCCTAAGTAAACTTTCCCAACTCCTAAAACTGAAAGTCCAATCATAACAATTGCGTGATATGAACCAATACCTCCAGGAGTTGGGATAACCATACCAATTCCTCCTAATATAAGTAAAAATAATGCGTCTGACATTGTAAGATTAGATGTTTCTTCAATTGCAAAAAAACAAACATAAGTCATTAAGAAATACATAATCCAAATACTGAAAGTATGAAACCAAAAAGATGATTTCCGTTTTATTTTTTTTATACTTTTAAAACCTTCTTTTAACCCATCAATAAATTCTATTATTTTCTCATAAAAAGATGTTTTTACAATCCATTTTTTTAGTAAATAATAAGCCAAAACAAAAAATATCAATATTGATATTAGAACATAATATTTTGTAGACCCTAATGTTGTTGAATCGGAGCTCTGAGAACCCAATTCAGTAAAAAATCTTAATATTAAATCTAACTTTAATATTAAAGTAAGTAAAAATAAAATGAGAAGAAATACTAAATCAAGAGCTCTCTCTAATAAAATAGTGCCAAAAAGTTTGTCTACTGGGATTTTCTCTACTCTATTTAAAGCGGTGCATCTTGTAATTTCCCCAGCTCTTGGAATAAACAAATTTGTAAAATATCCAATAGAAACTGATGAGATTGAATTCAGTTTTGATGATTTATATCCCAAAGCATCAATTAAAAAAATCCACCTTATTCCTCTGTTTATATAAGCCCATCCCCCACAAATTATGGAAAGAAAAACCCATCCAATTTCNACCTCCGAAATCTTCTCAATAAGTGAAGTAGGATCTTGATTTCGGAACAAAAAATAAATAATTAATCCAGCAAATGACAAAGAGGTAATATATTTTAAAATAACAAGTGTAATGTTTTTTTTCCTTTTAGATTCTTTCATGCAGTAAAATTAAAAAATAATATTATCAATTAAACGAACTGAAGAAATAGATGCTGCAATACAAGCTGCATTTTCATTTTTATTTCTGAATTCCGATATTGGTTGTAATTTATCTAAAGAAACTATTTCGAGATATTCTAAGTTCAAATCTATTTGATTATTAAACCTTTCTATTGCAAATTTCTTTAACTCTAATAATGTGAAATTACGTGAATTTTCTTCAATAAATTGTAATGTTTGATAAATTAGAGTAGCTTTTTGTAAATTTTTTTCAGAAAGTAATTTGTTTCTAGAGCTCATTGCAAGTCCTGATTCTTCTCTTTTTGTAGCAACACCAATAATTTCTATAGGAAACTGTAATTTTTGGGTTATATATTTTATTATTTGAAGTTGCTGCAAGTCTTTTTCTCCAAAAAATGCTTTTTCAGGATTTATAATATTAAATAGTTTCTCAACTATTGTAGCGACTCCATTAAAATGACCTTCTCTCCGCTCTCCTTCCATAAAATTATCTAAGCCATCAAAATAAAACTGTTTTGCTTGTTCATTCTCTTGATATAAATCTGATGCTTCCGGCAAATATAGAATAGTACATTTTTTTTCTGTTAATCTAGTGATATCAATCTCAGTTGTTCTAGGGTATTTTTCTAAATCTGAAGAATTATTAAATTGAGTAGGGTTTACAAAAATGCTGCAAATAACTATATCTGAACTTTCTTTTGCCTTTTGTAATAAGGAAAAGTGTCCTTCATGTAAAGATCCCATTGTTGGAATAAAAGACACAATTTTATCCTTTCTTATTCCGTTTAAATATGACTTAAGTTCAGATTTTAGTGTAAATGTTTTCATTTATGAAATTAACAAAATAGCAAAAATAAAGAATTGCTTGATAAAAAGCATATAATTTCGTAAATTTGCAGACTAACCNATTTTTTATGGAAAAGAAAAAAATATTATTCGCTTCACAAGAGATAAATCCTTACCTGCCAGAAACTCAGATGTCTAAT
>PAKE01000047.1 GCA_002710495.1 Flavobacteriales bacterium | reverse complement strand
TTTCATATAGCGGAATCAAAACTTCTATACTTAGGGTCGTAGAAAAAGAAGTCGAAAAAAATCCAAACTTCATAAAAGAAAACCTAGAAGATTTATGTGCAAGTATACAGCATACAATTGTTGAAGTACTTATTAAAAAGATTACAAAAGCATCATCTGAGCTAGGGATAAATGAAATTGCAATTGCTGGTGGAGTTTCTGCGAATTCTTATCTTAGAAAAAGATTAATAGAACTTCAGAAAATACAAAAGAAGAATGTATTTATTCCAAAATTTGAGTACTGTACCGACAATGCAGCTATGATTGCTATTACAGGATACTACCAATTTTTAGAAAAAGATTTTTCTGATCAATCAGTTACTCCAACTTCTAGACTAAAATTGTAATAAAAAAACCCCATCCGAATGGAGGGGATTAAATATTTAAAGAGAAAAGGGGAAATAAACTAGTTTCAAACAACTTTCTCTAAGATAATATTTCCGATACTTTATCAGCTGCTTCTTGTAATAAAATTACCGATTCTACTTTTAATCCGCTTTCATCAATTAATTTTTTAGCTTCCTCAGCATTTGTACCTTGTAACCTAACAATTAATGGCACTCCTATCTCTCCAATATTATTGTACGCATCTACAATACCTTGTGCTACCCTATCACATCTAACAATTCCCCCAAAAATATTCACTAATATAGCTTTCACATTTTTATCTTTCAAAATAATACGAAATGCTTGTTCTACTCTCTGAGCATCTGCAGTACCACCAACATCTAAAAAATTTGCCGGATTACCACCTGCCATTTTAATAATATCCATAGTAGCCATTGCAAGTCCGGCTCCATTTACCATACAACCAACATTTCCATCAAGCTTAACAAAGTTAAGTCCGTATTCACCCGCTTCTACTTCTGTTGAATCTTCTTCTCTTTTATCTCTTAATTCCTCATAATCTTTATGTCTGAATAAAGAATTATCATCAATGCTTACTTTTGAATCAACTGCTAATATTTTATTGTCAGAAGTTTTAAGCACTGGGTTTATCTCAAATAAAGAAGAATCTGTTTTATCGTATGCTGTATACAGTGCATGAACAAATTTTGTCATTTCTTTAAATGCATTTCCACTCAAACATAAGTTAAAAGCAACTTTTCTGCACTGAAATCCTGTTAATCCGACTTTCGGATCAATTTCTTCCGTAAAAATTAAGTGTGGAGTCTCTTCTGCAACTTTCTCAATATCCATACCTCCTTCCGTAGAGTACATAATCATATTTCTTCCTGTAACCCTATTTAAAAGTACCGACATGTAAAATTCAGATGTGTCACTTTCTCCAGGATAATAAACATCCTCAGCAATTAAAACTTGATTTACTAATTTACCTTCTGCAGAAGTTTGTGGTGTTATTAAATGCATTCCTAAAATGTCATCTGAAATAGATTTTACTTCATCAATTGATTTAGCTAATTTTACTCCACCTCCTTTACCTCTTCCTCCTGCATGTATTTGAGCTTTTATTACCCACCAACTAGTTCCTGTTTCCTGATTAAGTTTATTTGCAGCTGTTACCGCCTCTTCAGAAGTAGAGGCAACTATACCTCTTTGTATTCTTACTCCAAAACTATTTAAAAGCTCTTTTCCTTGATATTCGTGTAAATTCATTTTTAAGATTTTAGTTGTGCAAAAATATAGGAATCAAATAAAATACAATCTTTATTTAAGAATAAATTCTATTTTTGTAATCCTAAATTATTTATGAAAAAATATCTAATTATATTTCTTTTACTACCACTTATTTCATTCTCTCAATTTACTGAGAAAAAAATATATAATATTAAGAAAATAGATAAAAATCCTAATATTGATGGAATTCTTAATGATAAGATATGGGAGAAACTTGATATCGCAAAAGATTTTTCTCAATTAGAACCTAATAATGGTGAGAAAGAAAAATATCATCAAAGAACAGAAGTAAAAATGTGTTATGATGACAGGAATATTTATTTTGGAGTGATGATGTATGATAATGCACCTGACAGTATACTAACTGAGCTTTCAAGAAGAGATCAGGAAAATAAAAACTATGATGAATTTGGGCTTTGGATTAACCCTTTTAATGACGGTCAGATTGAATATAATTTTTCTGTCACAGCTGCAGGAGTACAAAAAGATGCTAAATTCTTTCCTAGTGGATCTGACAATACATGGGACGCAGTATGGAAATCTGCAGTTAAAATAAATAACAATGGATGGGTGGCAGAATTTGCTATTCCTTTTTCATCATTAAGATTCTCAAATGATGGTAAACCTTGGGCTATAAATATGGGAAGAACTATTAGAAGATATCGTTCAGTATATAACTGGAATCCAATAGATGCAGAATATCTATCAAGTATCTCTCTTCAAGCTGGTTTAATAGATGGTATTAAGAATGTGAATCCTCCACTACGTCTTTCATTCATGCCATATGCATCAGTATATACAAATATATATGATGGAGAAACAACATTCCCTTACAATTATGGAATGGATCTTAAATATGGAATAAATGAAAGTTTCACATTAGACATGACATTAATACCAGATTTTGGTCAAGTTGCATCTGATGCAGAAATTCTCAATCTCTCTCCTTTTGAGATTAAATATGAAGAGAAAAGGCAATTCTTTAATGAAGGAACAGAATTGTTTAACAAAGGAGGTAACATGTTTTATAGTCGTAGAATACAAGATGATTTAATTAATGCTACAAAAGTATCTGGAAGAACAAAGAATGGCTTAGGATTTGCTACTCTTAATGCAATAACAAATCAAACAGAAAATAAACCTTTAACGAATTATAACGTGATGATATTTGATCAGACATTTGGAAATAATTCATCAATAAGTATGATGAACACCAACATGATACAAAATGGCAGTAATAAAGATGCAAATGTTACAGGATTATTTGCTAAAATCAACAATAATTCAAATACACATGCTTATATAGGTAAGATAAATATGAGTCAGGAGTTTGAACAAAATAACATTACTCAAGGTTACTCTGGTATGTTATCAACAGGAAAAATAAGCGGGAAATATCGTTATGATTTATGGAGTTCTTTTGAAGATACCAAATACAATCCTAATGATCTTGGTTTTTTATACTCAAATAACGAAATTAATAGTGGCTTGTCAATCAGTTACAATCAACTAAAAGAAAACAAACGATTTATAAGTTCCAGATTTTCTTCAGAAATCTCCTATGAAACTCTATTTACAGAACAGAAATTTGTTAATCTGAATCTTGAAGTAGAAGGAAGAGTTACTTTGAAAAATCATCTTACATTATTCATGAGTACAGATATTAACCCTTACGAAGGGAATGATTTTTATGAAGCAAGAACAGGAGATTTTAATAATCCTGTTAAATTATCGAAATCAATAAAAGTTCGCACACACATCTCAACAGATTACAGAAAAAGTTTTGCTATTGATTTAAGTTTAGGAGGTAAATTAAATCCATTATACGATGGGTACAGTTACCACTGGAGAATATCACCTAGATATAGAATTAATGACAAAGCATCAATTAGATACGTTCTTTCTTTAGAAAATAAATATAACGATATTGGTTTTGTAACAAATGACACCTTACCAATTCTGATATACCCCCCAGAAACTCGATTTGTTTTTGGTGAAAGAGACGTCTTTATGATTACTAATGTTTTAGAGGGGAGTTATATCTTAAATAACAAGATGGACTTCTCAACTAAGATAAGACATTATTGGAGTGGAGTAAAATATAATCAATTTAGTGATTTAGAAACAAATGGATATTTATCTAATACTAATTATTTTAGTGGTCATGACGCAAATTTTAATGCATGGACAATTGACATGGCATTGAATTGGTGGTTTGCTCCTGGAAGCCAAATGAGTATTGTTTGGAAGAATTCTATGCAAGATTATAATGACATATTGACAATAAACTGGTTTGATAATATTAACAATACCTTTAACACGATACCACAAAATAGTTTGTCTTTTAAGATTGTGTATTATTTAGATTATCTTTACCTGCGCAAAAAACAATGATAAAAGCAGAAAACATAACACTAAATTACGGAGAATTAAAAGTATTAAAAGGAGTAAACTTACATATAAAAGAAGGTGAGTTTGTTTCGATAATTGGATCTTCTGGAGCAGGAAAAACTACCCTATTGCAAATTCTGGGTACTCTAGAAAACCCTAATTCTGGTAGTGTTTGGATTAATAATACAGATATAACAAAACTTTCTGATAAGAATCTTTCTATTTTCCGAAACGAAAATATTGGATTTGTTTTTCAGTTTCATAATCTATTAGTCGAATTTACTGCATTAGAAAACGTTTGCTTACCAGCTTTTATAAAGGGAGAAAATAGAAAAAAAGTCGAACAACGAGCTTTAAAACTACTAAAACTACTAAATATTGAAAACAGAAAAGAACATAAACCAAATGAACTTTCTGGTGGAGAGCAACAAAGAGTAGCTGTTGCTAGATCATTAATAAATAATCCGAAAATTATTTTGGCAGATGAACCATCTGGTAATCTCGATTCAAAAAATGCTAAAGATCTTCATAATTTACTCTTAAAACTCAACAAAGAATTAAATCAAACAATAGTTGTTGTGACACATAACAAGAACCTAGCAAATATTACTAGCAGAAAGTTAGAAATAAAAGATGGCATTATTTAATTCAACAAAATTTAATAAAAAAGTCCATAGATTATCAAAATAGTGTAATTTTGCACTTTGATGAGCTATCAAAACCCACAGATTCTATTTTTCCTCTTTGCTATAGCAATTCCCATTTTCATCCATCTGTTTAATCTAAGAAAACACAAAGTTGTTTATTTTAGTAACATTACTTTTTTGAAGGAGATTAAATCTGATAAGAAAAAAAGAAACACTCTAAAACAACTCCTTATATTACTTAGTAGAATTTTAGCTATCTCGGCAATAGTTTTTGCTTTTGCAAATCCGTACATTCCAAATAACTCTGAAGACATCTCAACAAATAACACTGTCATCTATATTGATAATTCATTTAGTATGGATAATGTTTCTGAAAAAGGGAGATTACTTGATATAGCGAAAGAAAATGCTTTAGAAATTATCAATTCATCTAACAAAACAAATCAATTTTCGATTCTGACAAACAATTTTTCAGCAACAGAAAATTATCCGAAAAACAAAAAAGATTCAGAAGAATTTATATTAAATATCAAATCATCTTCTAAAATCAGAAGTACAGATAATATATTAGATAAAACAAAAAGTATTTCTCCTGAAGATAATACTCTATACATAATTTCTGATTTCCAAAAATCTAGCACAAACCTAAACTCAATACAACAATTAGACACTAACATCTCTGTTGTACTTATTCCTCTTGAAAAAAACTCTAAAAGCAATATCAGTATAGATAGTTGCTACCTTAATTCCCCAATAAATAAAATAGAAAATACCATTAGTCTTTCAACAATAATCAGTAATCATTCTGATAGAGAAATAGAAGATGTAATTGTAAATCTAAGTATCAATAATACTCATAAGACACAGCAAAACATCTTTTTACTTGCAAATGAAAGTAAAACAATAGAACTTAATTTTACATCTGAAAAGACTAAAATAAATAATGGATTAATTAGTATTGAGGACCACCCTATTACTTACGACAATAATCTATATTTTAGTTTTAGAACTGATGAAAAAATAGATATTCTACAAATATATGAATCAGAAAATACAAATATAAGTAAGGTTTTTTCTTCTGAAGAAACATTTAATTACACTACACAAAATATACATCAGATTAACTATAATATTTTAGACAAACAGGATCTTATTATCTTAAACCAAATAAATAATTTTAGTACCGGATTTAGTTCTTTTATAAAATCCTATATCGAAAAAGGTGGAAGTATCTGTGTTATCCCTTCAGAAAATGCAAATATCGCATCTTATAATTCATTTTTAAAACAACTTAATACAAATCAATTTAGTACAGAAGAAGTTGGAAATATAAAAATATCAACTCTTAATCTAAAGAATCCTATTTTCAATAGTGTATTTAGTACATCAAAAATAAAAAATAATATAAATCTACCTAGCGTAAGTAATTATTACAAACTACAAGAAAATTCTAAGATTATTAAAGAAAATATCTTCAGACTAGAAAATTCTGATGAATTTTTGAATTCTTACAGGAAAGAAAAAATACACCTGTTTAGTTCTCCTTTATCAGAAGGAAATAATACTTTTAGCAAGCATGCTCTTTTTGTAACTACCCTATTTAATATGGGGTTAAATTCTGTAAAAACAGATGATTTATATTATATAATAAATCAGGATTTAGAAATAAAACTGCCTAAAACTAATCCTCAGAAGGAAAATATTTTTCACTTACAATCAGAGGATTTAGATTTAATATTAGAAAATAATCCTAACTATTTATTAACCCATAATAAAATCAAAAATGCCTCTCATTATAAGTTATTACAAGAAGATCAGATTTTACAAACTATATCTTTCAATTATAACCGATCTGAAAGTAACATAGAACAATTTACAGAGGAAGAACTAGATAATTTTATAACATTAAATAAAACAGACAATGTAAAGATGTTTTCTTCTGATATCAGTATAAATCAGAACATGGAAAATATCAATAAAAACAAAGAAATCTGGAAAGGATTAGTTTTACTTTCTTTATTATTTATAACAATTGAAATACTCCTTATCAAAACTATAAAAACATGAATTTACTAATTAAATCAGCACGAATAATTGATGCTAATTCCAAACATCATAACAAAACCTGTGATATATTAATTACTGATGGAATTATTACAAAAATTGCAAAAAATATTACTGAAAAAGGATCAACCGAATTTTCTGATAAAAACCTACATATTTCTACAGGCTGGATGGATATGCACTCTAACTTCCGTGAGCCAGGATTTGAATATAAAGATGATCTGAAAACAGGAATAAAATCTGCGATAAAAGGAGGGTTTACATCTGTATTACTAATGCCTCAAACCGAGCCAGTAATTGACAGCAAATCACATGTGGAATACATTAAAAACAATACAATAGGAAGTGTTGTAGATGTTCATACATCCTCTTCAATAACAAAGAAGATGGAAGGAAACGATTTAGTGGAAATGCACGACATTAACTCTGTAAATTGTCGAACTTTTACTGACGATAAAAAATCCTTACAAAGAAATGAAGTAATGAAATTAGCTCTACTATACAGCAAGGATCTTGACGGACTTATTATGAACTATCCTAACGACAAAAGTATCTTTAATAATGGAAAGATGAATGAAGGAATAACTAGCACTAATATGGGATTAAGTGGTATATCAAATATATCTGAAGAAATAATGGTTGATAGAGATATAAATCTCGCAAAATACACTGAAGGAAACTTACACCTTTCTTACATATCCACAAAAGAGTCCGTCAATAAAATAAAAATTGGAAAAAAAGAAGGAGCAAACATCACAGCAGATGTTTCAATCAATAACCTAGTTATGACAGACGAAAAAGTAAAAACTTTTGACACAAGATACAAAGTACTTCCTCCACTAAGAACTAAAAAAGATAATTCAGCTCTAATCAAAGCGTTAAAAAACGGAACAATTGATGTAATTTGCTCTGATCATTCACCAGAAGATCAGGAAAACAAGAAAACAGAATTTGACAATGCTGCATTCGGAATATTAGGACTAGAAACTCTTTTTGGACTTTTAGGGAAACACATAAGTTCTGACTTAAGTATATCTGAAATAATAGAGAAAATATCTACAAATCCAAGGAAAATAGCACTAAAAGAAGAGTTAAAAATTGAAGAGGGGGAAAAAGCAAATATCACCATATTTAATCCAAAGTTAGAATGGGAAGTAATAGAATCTGATATAAAATCAAAATCAAGAAACACACCCTTTATTGGAGAAAAGCTAAAAGGAAAAGCTGTAGCTATTTATAATAATAATCAGTTTGTTATTATTGAATAAATTCTATAGTTTTATCTACAACTATTTGTAAATCTGATGGTAATTTATTGGAATTACAAGGATGTGAAGCCCCAAAAACATGGTCAGCATCTTTCACTATAAATAGTTCTGAACAGGGATTCCATCTATGTAAATCATAAGCTTCTTTTACATCAACTGATGGATCCGCATCTCCATGAATAACTAATTGAGAAATTGTTAAATTACTAACTGAATTCTGAATATCTAATCTTTCTTTATTTTGTTCACAATCATTATATAACTGAATATATAACGGCATGTTTTGTTTGGTTCTTCCATTATAAACAAATGATACTCCTTTCTGTTTCCAGATTTCTACTCTATCCGAAGAAGCTCTATTTAAGAAACTAGAAGGAGAAGACCAACTTATTACTCTTTTAACTCTTTTATCCTCAGCTGATTTCAGCATGGAAACACCTCCTCCTCTACTGTGTCCTAAAAGAGTAATATCCGATATATTTAAATTCTGAACGGACCAACCTAACACTAAAGACAGATCATTCAATTCTATAGAAAAATTATTATTTCCAAATGCTTCTAAATCATTAAAATTTAATGGATCAGTAATAGTTGTTCCATTATGGGAAAAATTAAATTTCAAGAAAGTAAATCCGTTTTCAGCAAAGATCCTGGATATTAGATTAAAACATCCCCAATCCTTAAAACCTTTAAATCCGTGTGAAAAAATTATCAATTTATTATTACTTTTCTTAGGAAAAGTAATATCCATTAAAATTTTCTTCTGATTACTTCCTTTTATTATTTCTATACTCTTTTTCATATTACATTAGTTCATCTAGTTCTAACCATCTAGAACTTTTTTTATCTATTATATTTACAATATCTGAAAGTATTTTACTATTTTCAATAATTATTTCTACATCTAAATTAGGGTTTAATAAGGATGACTCCAACTCTTCTTTCTCTTTTTCTAAAATAGCTATTTCTTTTTCCAACTGCTCGTATTCGTATTTTTCTTTGTAGGAAACTTTTCTTTTCTCTTCAGCTTTTACGGGAGAATATTTTTCCTTTTTTACGGATTTTAATTCTTTCTCTTCCTCTTTTTTTTTCTCTCTAAAGTCTGAATAGTTACCATAAAAATCATCAATTACACCACCACCTTTAAACACAAAAATATGATCGGTTAGTTTATCCATAAAATACCTATCGTGAGATACAATTATCAAACAACCTTTAAATTCCAGAAGGAACTCCTCTAACTTGGTAAGAGTAAGTAAATCCATGTCGTTTGTTGGCTCATCTAAAATAAGGAAATTAGGATTTTTCATCAATACAGTAAGCAAGTACAATCTTCTTTTTTCTCCTCCGCTAAGTTTGCTTACATAAGTATATTGCATGTCTGGAGTAAACATAAAATGTTCTAACATTTGTGAAGCTGATATTTTACTTCCGTTTGCAAGTATTATTACATCTGCAATATCCTTTAAAACCTCTATTACTCTTTTATCTTCTTTTATTTCTATTCCTCCTTGAGAAAAATATCCATAAACTATTGTTTCACCGACATTTACTTTTCCACTATCAGCCTTTTCTTTTCCAGTAAGGATATTAAGAAGAGTACTTTTTCCTACCCCATTACCACCCAATATGCCTATTCTTTCACCTTTTTTGAAGGTATATGTAAATCCATCTAAAATACATATATCACCATACGATTTATGTATATTCTTTAATTCTAGTATTTTACCTCCAACCCTACTCATTTTAACTTCTAATTTCAGTTCAGATTTCTTTCTTCCAGAATTCGCTTTTTCTTTTATCTTTTCAAAACTCTGTAAACGAGACTTTGATTTTGTAGTTCTTGCTTTTGGAGAACGTCTTACCCACTCCAATTCCTTTTTCATCAGCTTGCCGGCTTTTTCTATTTCTACACTAAAATTATTTTCCCTTTCCTCCCTTTTTTCCAAAAAGTAAGAGTAATTTCCTTTGTGATGATACAATTCTCCATTTTCTAGCTCTAATATGTGGTTACAGACATTTTCCAGAAAATATCGATCGTGGGTCACCATTAATAGAGTTATTTTCTGCTGAGACAAATACTTTTCTAACCACTCAATCATTTCTACATCCAAATGATTGGTAGGCTCATCTAACAGTAATACATCCGATTCATCAATAAGTAAAAGGGAAAGTGACAACCTCTTTTTTTGGCCTCCAGATAGCTTTGCTACCTTATGACTTAAATCTGTGATTTTAAATTTACTAAGAATTTGCTTTATCCTCCTATCATAATCCCAAGCGGAATACTGATCCATAAGTAAAGTTAGTTCCTCTACAGTATTTTGGTTTTTTTCTGAAAAATCGTTGGTTTGATTTACTACTGCCTTTTCATATTCTGCAATTATTTTACTTACTCTACTTTGTGCTGAATCTACCAATTGCTGAATAGTTAAACTCTCATCAAAATCAGAATTCTGAGATAGATAACCAACCTCTATTCCTTTTCTAAAAGTTACTTTGCCTGCTGAGAAAACATCTTTACCAGTAATTATTTTTAACAAAGAAGATTTTCCTGTTCCATTATTAGCTATAAGTGCCATTTTATCTCCTCTACTTAAACCAAAACTTAAATTCTCGAACAAAACTCTCTCTCCGTAATCTTTACTCAACTCTTCTACTGATATTAAATTCATCTTACAAAAATACATCTTAAAAAAATATATTTATCATAACTTAAAATTATTCTTAACTTATATATTTGCATTTCCAAATTAAAACAAAAAATTATGAATAGAATTATCTTACCTTTCCTTTGTTTTTTACTTGTATCCTGTGGAGAGAAAAAACCAATAAAGACTACTAAGGTAGAAAGTAAGGATATCAAGAAATCAAACATACATTACTCTCAAGAAAAACATCTTCAAAACATAAAACAACTTACTTTTGGAGGAGATAATGCAGAGGCCTATTTTTCTTTTGATGACACTAGATTAGTATTTCAATTAAAGAATCCTGAGATAGGAATTGATTGTGATCAGATCTATGTTACAGACTGGGTAAATGACAATATAAAAGAGAAACTTCCTCCAATGGTAAGTACTGGTTTAGGAAGAACTACTTGTTCATACTTTATGCCAGGAGATACAACAGTTATTTACGCTTCCACACATTTAGGTGACAAAAACTGCCCAAAAGAACCAGAAAAAAGAGAAGATGGTGCGTATGTATGGCCAATCTATCCTGACTTTGATATTTTTGTTACTGACCTAAAAGGAAATATAATAAAGCAATTAACAGATGAACCTGGTTATGATGCTGAAGCAACTGTTTCTCCGCAAGGGGATAAAATTGTTTTTACATCTAACCGTTCTGGTGATTTAGAACTTTATATTATGAATATTGATGGAAGTAATATAAAACAAATTACTTTTGGATTAGGATATGATGGTGGAGCGTTCTTTTCTCCTGACGGAACAAAACTAATTTTCCGTTCTTCCAGACCAAAAACAAATGAAGAAATTAAAGTATATAAACAACTTCTTTCTGAAGGATTAGTAAAACCAACAGAAATGGAATTATTTATTTGCAATATAGATGGCTCGGATTTAACTCAGATAACTAACTTAGGAAATGCAAATTGGGCTCCTTTCTTTCATCCTAGTGGTAACAAAGTAATATTTTCTTCTAATCATAAATCAGAAAAAGGTTTTCCATTTAATTTATTTATGATAAACATAGATGGAACAGATCTAGAACAAATTACTTTTGATGGTATTTTTGACGCATTTCCTATGTTCTCTTATGATGGAAAAAAGTTAGTGTTCTCATCTAATAGAAATAATGGAGGAACAAGAGCAACAAATCTTTTTATTGCTGATTGGAAGGAATAAATTTTTAGATATTACTATCCTCCAAAATCATCAAAACGGACATTCTCATCAGGTATACCCCAATCTTCTGCTAATTTTATCACAGATTGATTCATCATAGGTGGTCCACAGAAATATAATTCAATATCTTCAGGAGTTTCATGATTAACTAAGTACTGATCAATAACTGCATTATGAACAAAGCCTACAAATCCATCTCCATTAGGATCATCAATATCTTTTTTCTCTATCCAATTATCTGATTCTTTAGCATCTGAAAGAACTAAATAAAATTTAAAGTTTGAAAATTCTCTTTCTAAAGAACGAAAATGCTCAATATAGAAAAGTTCAGCTCTCGATCTACCTCCATACCAAAATGAAACTTTTCTACCAGTTTTAAGAGTCTTAAATAGTTCGTAAAGGTGAGAACGCATTGGAGCCATACCAGCACCACCACCAATATATAGCATTTCAGCTTCGGAATGATTTATAAAGAATTCTCCATATGGCCCAGATATTGTTACTTTATCTCCTGGTTTTCTCCCAAATATATAGGAAGAAGCAACTCCAGGATTTAGATCTGACCATGTATTTTTAGCTACATCGTATGGTGGAGCAGCAACCCTTACATTCAGCATAATCTTTCTTCCTTCATCTGGGTAAGAAGCCATAGAATACGCTCTTACTACTTCCTCATCATTTTTCATCACTAAGTGACGCATGGCAAAATTCCCTTCTCCCCAATCCTTATCAAATTTATTAGGTTCTCCTGGATGATCTTCCGGATGTGCTGTGATATCCATCTCTGAAAAAGGAACCTTACAATTAGGGATTTCAATTTGAATATATCCACCAGCTTCATATGGTATATCCTCAGGAACTTCTACAATAAATTCTTTTATGTAAGTAGCTACATTATAATTTGAAACTACAGTAGCTTCCCATTTCTTTACACCAAAAACTTCTTCTGGAATATGAATATCCATATCCTCTCTTACCTTTACCTGACAACTCAATCTGTAATTATCAGCAATTTCTTTTCTGCTAAAATGTGGCGATTCTGTTGGTAAAATGCCTCCTCCTCCTTCATTCACTTGACATGAACATTGTACACAAGTACCACCACCACCACAAGCTGATGGTAAAAATATTCCATTACTACTCAAAGTAGAGAGTAATGTGCTTCCTCCATCAACAATTATTTCTTTTTCTCCATTTATTTTAATAGTAATTTTACCTGATGGAGAAAGTTTTGCTTTTATATATAATAATATTCCTACTAAAAACAATACTACTAGTAAGAAGATAAATACACTACTAATTATCGTTAAAGAAACATCTAATAATATCATTTTTAATTCTCTTCTTTTTGATTAATATTATTGTTATCTATATTTACGTCTTTTAAAGAATCTTCATATAACTTTAAAGAATTATCAATTTTATTATTAGCATCTAACTTAATCCCCATAAAACTCATAAAAGCAATCCCCATCAAACCCGTAATAATAAATGTAATTCCTAAACCTCTTAGAGCTGGAGGAACATTTGAATATCTTATTTTCTCTCTGATTGCAGCAATACCAACAATAGCTAAAAACCAACCTACTCCAGATCCAAGTCCAAATACAGTTGCTTCAGTTATCGTAGAATAATCATTCTCCTTCATGAATAAGGAAGCTCCTAAGATTGCACAATTCACAGCAATAAGAGGAAGAAAGATACCTAAAGAACTATATAATGTAGGGGAAAATTTCTCAACAATCATTTCAACTAACTGAACCATCGACGCAATAACTGCNATGAACATAATAAAAGAAAGAAAAGATAAATCTACATTCTTAAATTCTTCTCCAAACCATATTAAAGCACCTTCCTTAAGAACATAATTTTCTAGTAAATAGTTTACTGGAACTGTAATACCGAGAACAAAAACTACAGCTAACCCTAAGCCAATAGATGTTTTTACTGTTTTTGATACTGCCAAATAGGAACACATTCCTAAAAAGNAGGCAAANACNATATTGTCAATAAAAATTGNCTTGATAAATATATTTGCTAAATCTTGCATAATTTTATTTAGATTCTACTAAATCTTTATTCTTAACTCTTTGAATCCATATGATAATACCAACTGTAATCAGAGCCATTGGGGGTAATATCATCATACCATTATTTTCATATCCTAAATTATATAAACCTATTTTTTCTAAAACAGGATATCCATATAAGGTTCCTGATCCTAATAATTCTCTGAAAAAAGCAACAGCAATTAAGATCCAAGCATAACCAAATGAATTTCCCAAACCATCTAAAAATGATTTCCACGGGCCATTTGCCATACCAAAAGCTTCTAATCTTCCCATAATAATACAGTTCGTAATAATAAGTCCAACAAAAACAGATAGCTCTTTACTAACATCATAAACATAAGCCTTTAATATTTGATCTACTAAAATTACTAGAGTTGCTATAACAACTAACTGTACAATAATTCTGATTCTAGAAGGTACGAAATTCCTCATCAGAGAAATCACAACATTTGCAACAGAAAGAACAAACAATGTAGATATAGACATAACAATCGCAGGCTTTAATTGCACAGTAATTGCTAATGCTGAACATATTCCTAATACTTGAACTGTTACTGGATTGTTACTATCCAATGGGTCAGTAATAAGTTTCTTGTTTTTCTTTGAAAATAAGTTTTCCTTTTCACTCATAATTAATCTATTACTCTTTTACCTATATTTGATATAGAATCTCTTTTCTCATCAGTATTAATTACTTCCATAACTAATCTGACTTCTTTTTTTCTTTTATTTTCTCCATTATCTTCCATTAATCTAAAATAAGGAAGATATCTTTTTAATCTTTCCTTTATCATTTTTTCTACTCCAACAGAAGTAATAGTACCACCGGATATTCCATCTACCTTATGAATATCTCCATTTGAACCACCTTTTTGAACTAAAATAGAAACAAANTTATTACTATCTTCTTCAAAAATTGTTTTTCCTTCAAAAACATCTTGAAATAATGCTGTGTTAATTTCCGCTCCTAGACCTGGAGTTTCTGCTTTATGGTCAAATACAGCTGCAAATACAGTGTTAAAATCGTCATTAAACGAGATAAAACCCCAAATAGGCCCCCATAACCCCTTTCCTCTTAAAGGAATAATATATTTTGTTGCTCCTTCAACTTCTGATATATATATTGGCAATAAACTTGTTCTTTCTTCTAATGGTATATTTTCATCATCTTCAACNATACTTTTCTTTACTTCTTTAGATAAGTCTACATCAAATGCTGATAAATTATTTATTATTTCACCTAAATGATTTAATACTAACTCTTCTTTTATATAAATAGGATAGTCAATTGCTGCTTGATCTCTATTAACATACACACCTACTGATCTCAAAATACTCTGTTTCTTTTCTAATTCAACATTAGTATATTGAGCGTCTTTCAAAATTATTGATGTTCCAGAAAGAATAACAGCTACAACTATTACCATGATAGCCGCAAAACCGAAAGTATAACTATTTTTATTTGAATCCATAATTTATCCTTTTGATCTTTTAAGTCTTCTTTTAATATTCGCTTCAATTACATAATGATCAATTAATGGAGCAAAAACATTCATCAGTAAAATTGCCAACATCATCCCTTCAGGATAAGCTGGATTAAAAATTCTAATTACAATCGCAAAGAATCCAATTAAAAAACCATAAATGTACTTACCAAAATTAGTTTGAGAACCAGTAACAGGGTCAGTAGCCATATAAACTGCACCAAAAGCAAACCCTCCTATGATTAAATGAATATGTGCAGGAGTAGTCATTAAATAATTTAATCCCCAAAGATTAAACAACAATGATGTTAAATATCCTCCAATAAATGTCGATAAGATAATTCTCCAACTACCAATTCCTGTAAAAAGCAAAATAAAAGCACCAATTAATATTGCTATTAAAGATGTTTCACCTATTGATCCTGGTATTAATCCAATAAACGCATCAGAACTTGACCATTTTAATTCTGCAAAAGATTTAGTATCCGTAGCTAACTCTCCTAAAATAGTAGATCCTGAATGACCATCAACTGAAGCTCCATGAACCCAGACTTTATCTCCTGACATGTGAGACGGATAAGCAAAAAAGAGAAAGGCTCTTGCTGTTAGTGCAGGATTTAAAATATTCATTCCTGTTCCTCCAAAAACCTCCTTACCAATTACTACAGCAAAAATCACAGAAACTGCTAACATCCACAAAGGAACATCAATCGGCATAATTAATGGAATTAACATACCTNAAACTAAATATCCTTCATTAACAGAATGTCCACGATATATTGCAAAAGCAAACTCGACACCCAAACCAACTCCATAAGAAACAATTAATAATGGCAAGAACTTTAAAAAACCAAAACTAATATTCTTTAAAAAACTAGTAGACTCTTCAATAGCCTTATAATATTCCTCACCAATATTCCACATTCCAAATAACAAGACTGGTAACATTGCAATTATAACCATAAACATAGAACGTTTTAGATCAATTCCATCTCTAATATGTGTACCTGATTTTGTTGTGTGTTCTGGCACAAAAGCCATAGTTCGAAAGGCATCATATGCTGGATGTATTTTTTCGAATTTACCTCCTTTCTGAAAATGAGGATCTATTTTGTCAAATATATTCTTAATTATCTTCATCAACTATTTTCTTTTCTTACTAAATCTAAACCATGACGAATAATTTTCTGAACTTCAATTTTAGATGTACACACAAACTCACATAATGCGAAATCCTCAGGAGAAACTTCATAGATACCTAAATTCTCCATTAGTTCAATATCTTCAATCATTATTGCTTTTATTAGTTGATTTGGATAAATGTCCATAGGCAAAACTTTTTCATATTGTCCAGTCATAACATACGCTCTTTCTTCTCCATTTAAGTTAGCATTCAAACTATATTTTTTGCTTGGTGTCAACCATGAAAAAAATGATCTTGAAGCTGAGAACTTCTTTAATCCTGGAGATATCCAACCTAAAAATTCTGACTCATCTCCCTCTGGTATTGCAGTTATCTGATAATCATAAAAACCTAAAGTTCCATTTTGATCAATTTTTTTTCCTGTAAGAACATTTCCGCTAATTACTCTTGTTTTGCCTTCATTTAGATTATCTTTCAAAAAATTTAATACAGAAGTACCTGCAATTGTTCTATAATATCNTGGGTTTTTTATTTGAGAACCTGATACCGCAATTATTCTAGAAGCGTCATATTTTCCATCTTTAAACAANGTAGCGATAGTAATCACATCCTGAGGAGATAAGTACCAGATAATGTCATCTTTATTTATTGGGTCAATATGATGAATTTGCACTCCTACATTACCCGATGGATGTTTTCCTGAAATTCTATTTACCTGAACTCCTTTTGCATCTGCAAAAACTTTGGAAGGGTTAGAATAACCATCAATATTTAGATGGGTAATACCTGAAGTAAGTTTTGTAATAATATCTAAACCATATTGAAACAACTCTTCTTTTCCATAAAGTGCGAAATCATTATCAATAGCAATTGGATCAGAGTTAAAAGCCGAAATAAAAATAGACTTTGGAGTGTCTAGAGGGTTTGCAATTACATCATAAGGCTTTTGCCTGATAAAAGGCCAAACTCCATTTGAACACATTTTATCAATTATTTTTTCTCTACTTAAATCTGTAGTTTTTTCTGAATTTAGACTTTCATATTCAATTTCAATGTCAGAAATAATTACAACCTTTAAAATTCTTCGTTTTTCTCCTCTAACGATATCAGTTACCTCACCACTTACTGGAGAACAAAACTTAACCATTTCATTGTACTTATCTACAAAAAGTATTGTTCCAGCTTTTATCTTATCACCTATCTTTACGTTAAGTTTTGGTGTCAATCCATGAAAATCAGTTGGTTTTAATTCGTAAGTCTTAGCAAATTCTGATGTAGAATAAACTTGTTCGGACGCTCCTATTAACTGTATGTTTAGACCTTTTTTTAAACGAACCTCTTCAGACATCTTGAATTATTAGATTTTTCGGTTGCAAAAGTATAAATTTGCATCAAACAAAAACAAATTTTATTCATATTTTTTAATGAAAAATAATAATCAATATTTACTAATACTTTTTACTGTTCTATTTAGTAGTTTCTATGCACTCGGACAAAAAGAGAATGTCGTTTTTGAAAACGAGATTTTCAATACAAATATTCTGACTCCACTTTTACATACTGAAAATAACCCAATGAGTAATCCAATTATTCATTTAGGAACAGAAGAAAAACTACAGCTTAGTTTTGATGATTTTTCTGAAGATTTGCAAGATTATTATTACACAATTGTTCATTGTAACTCTGATTGGACTCAATCAGATCTAATGAAATCAGAATATATCGATGGATTTTTCGAAAACAGAATTGAGGACTATGAATTTTCTTTTAACACATTACAAAAATATACGCATTACAACTTAGTATTTCCTGAAAATTATCTGAAACCATTATTATCTGGGAACTATATAATTAAAGTATTTGCAAACAACAATCTGAAAGAAATTGTCTTAATAAGAAGATTTATGGTTTTAGATGAAAAACTAAACATCTCGAGCAATGTAAAAAGAGCTACTTTAATTGATGATAGAGAATATAAACAAGAAATAGATTTCACTATCTCTCATTCTAATGTGTATGTTGCTAATCCATATTCAGATATAAAGGTTGTTATAAAACAAAACAACAGAGAAGACAACTCTATCACAAATTTACAACCATTATTTGTAAAACAAGATCAGCTAATTTACGATTATGAAATTGAAAATACTTTTGAAGCAGGCAATGAATTCCGTCATTTTGACATAAAAAGTATAAGATATCAATCTGAAAGAATCAAAGAGATTTCATCTGACAGCAACAACATAAATGTAAAATTATTAACTGACATAAGTAGGTCGTTTGAAGAGTTTATTAGTATACCAGATATAAACGGAGAATTCTTAATAAATAAACAAGAAGCATGGAATTCAGAAACAGAAGCAGAATATATTAAAGTCAATTTCTCATTATTAGAAAACAGAAAAATTAGTTATGGAGACATCTACCTAATCGGAAGATTTACCGATTGGAAAATAAAGGAAGGTTATAAACTTCAATTTAATGAGATAAGTAGAAGATACGAATGTATTGTTTTACTAAAACAAGGATACTATAATTATCTGTATATAGTGCAAGATCATTCAAACAAACATACTAATTTAACTTTTATAGAAGGTAGTCACTACCAAACAAAGAACGATTACTATATTTATGTATACTACCGTGAAATTGGTAAAAATTACGAACAACTAATTGGTTTTAAGAAAACCTCTTCTGAACTATTTTAACAGTTATAAAAACCCTCTGATTTTCTCACATCTAAGTTCTGTTTTTTAATATCTATCTTTTATCTATCTTTGCAAATAAATATAAATAGAAAACAAAAATGTCAAAAGGATTTTTTAATGTACCTATAGCTAGTTGTGAGCCAATCAAAAGTTACGCATCAGGAACTTCAGAAAGAGGGGAATTACTATCAGAATATAATAGAATGTATAACTCACACATTGATATACCAATGCATATTGGAGGTAAAGAATTTTACACAGAGGATAAAAGAGAGTTATGCCCTCCTCACGACCACAAACATGTAGTTGGTACTGCCAACTATGGTGGAAAGAAAGAAGTTAGAATAGCAATAGATGCAGCGATGAAAGCAAGAGAAAAATGGAGTCAAATGAGTTGGGAACACAGAGCATCAATATTTCTAAAAGCAGCTGACCTTTTAGCAGGTCCTTTCCGTGCCAGAATGAATGCTGCTACTATGATAGCACAAAGTAAAAATGTATTTCAAGCAGAAATTGATGCAGCTTGCGAATTGATTGATTTTTTCAAATTCAATGTACAATACATGAGTCAATTATACAAAGAGCAACCAGAATCTTCTCCCGGCATTTGGAACAGACTAGAACATCGACCACTAGAAGGATTTGTATTTGCACTTACTCCTTTTAACTTTACTTCTATCTGCGCTAACCTATGTGCAGCACCTGCAATGCTCGGTAATGTAGTAGTTTGGAAACCTGCAGAAACTCAGATATATTCAGCACAAGTAATTATGGATTTATTTAAAGCTGCTGGTCTACCTGATGGAGTAATTAATATGGTAACCGTTAGTGGTAAAGAGATTTCGGAAGTAGTATTTCAAGATGAAAACTTTGCAGGTTTACACTTTACTGGTTCTACTAGTGTATTCCGCGCCTTATGGAAAGGAATTGGTAACAATATAGAAAAATATAAGTCGTACCCAAGAATTGTTGGTGAAACTGGAGGAAAAGATTTTATTGTAGCACATAAATCAGCAGTAGCAACTGAGGTAGCAACAGCTATTAGTAGAGGTGCTTTTGAATACCAAGGACAAAAATGTTCTGCAGCAAGTAGAGCTTACATTCCAACTAACCTTTGGGGAGATGTAAAAGAACAAATTATTAAAGATGTAAATTCATTTAAAATGGGATCTCCGTCTGATACCTCCAACTTTATAAATGCAGTTATTTCCGAAAAAGCATTCGATAGTATCGCTTCTTATATAGATTATGCTAAAAATTCAGATGAAGCTGAAATTATTGTTGGTGGTAATTACGATAAATCATTAGGTTATTTTATTCAACCTACCATAATTGTAACTACAAACCCTCAGTTTAAAACTATGGTAGAAGAAGTTTTCGGACCTGTAATGACTATTTATGTATATAATGAAGAGAAATGGGAAGAAACACTTACTTTAGTAGATAAAACATCAGAATACGCTCTTACAGGAGCTATCCTATCAGTTGATAGATATGCAGCAGAAACAGCATGTAAAATGTTAGAAAATTCTGCGGGGAACTTCTATATAAATGATAAACCAACAGGAGCAGTTGTAAGTCAACAGCCATTTGGTGGAGCTAGAGGTTCTGGAACAAATGACAAAGCTGGTTCTGTTCTTAATTTATTGAGATGGGTTTCTCCACGAACAATTAAAGAAACTTTTGTTCCGCCAACAGATTACAGATACCCTTTTTTAGGAGAGTAGTTCTTTATGAATTTTAATGATTGTGGGGAGTAATAACTCCTTTTCATCATTTACAATAATATAATCGGATAGTTTTTCTTTTTTCTCTTGTGAAATCTGATTATCTATCCGTTTTTTTATCTCATTCTCAGAATAATCATCTCTATTTAAAAGTCTTTTAATTCTAAGGTCCAAAGGAGCAGAAACACAAATAACTGCATCTAACTCTATATGAGAATTACTCTCAAAAAGAATAGCGGCCTCTTTTATTACATAGGGTGAAGTTTGTTTCATATACCAATTATTAAACTCCTCTTTTACAATTGGATGAACTAAAGAATTTAATTTTTGTAATTTATCAGAATTTGAGAAAACAATAGAAGCTAGCTTTTCTTTGTTTAAATCTGAATCTTTATAAATGTCATTACCAAATTCTTCTTTCACTACTTTTATCAATTTTCTAGAGGAAGTCATTACTTTTTTTGCTTGTATATCTGCGTTAAAAATTGGAATCCTAAATGATTGGAAAACCGACGCAATATAAGTTTTTCCAGAACCAATTCCTCCAGTAATTCCTATCTTCTTCATTATTTATTAGTTTGTATTTTTTCGTACAAACATTCGTATAAAGGCAAAATATTTGGTAAGTCAAATTTTTGAGAATGAATAAAAGCGTTTTCTTTAAATTCTTCTAGTTTCTCATTATCTGAAAGTAATTCTATTGCATTTTTTGACATCTGTTTAACATCTCCTACTTCTGACAGATACCCTGTTAGACCATCAATATTTACTTCCGATAACCCTCCAGAGTTGGAAGAAATAACAGATACTCCTGAAGCCATAGCTTCTAATGCTACCAGACCAAAACTTTCTGTTTCAGAAGGAAGTAAAAATAAATCTGAAATTGACATGAACTCTTCTACCGATTTTAGTTTTCCCATGAATTTTACACTATCAGATATATTAAATTTCCTGCAAAGTTGTTCTGCTTGTATTCTTTCTGGACCATCACCTATCATTATTAATTTTGAAGGAATTTCTTTTTGTACAAATTCAAAAATCTTCACTACATCTGTTACTCTTTTTACTTTTCTGAAATTGGAAACATGTATCAGTATTTTTTCATCAGTGTTTGCAAGTTTACTTCTCAAAACTTTACCTCCATCTTTATTATAAAGATTAGAATCGATAAAATTTGGTATTACATCTATCTGTTTTGTAATTTTAAAATGATTTAATGTTTCCTTCTTTAAATCTGATGAAACAGAAGTAACAGCATCAGATTTATTTATTGCATATTCAATAACTGGCTTAAAAGATTTATCCTTGCCGAGTAAAGTAATATCTGTTCCATGTAATGTAGTTACAATAGGAATGTTTATACCATAAGTTTCTAAAATATGTTTTGCTTGTATTGCAGCTGAGGCATGTGGTATTGCGTAATGAACATGTAAAATATCAATCTTTTCATGACGTACTACATCTACTAATTTGGAAGTTAAATTAAGTTCATAAGGAGTGTAATCAAACAAAGGGTAATCAGGCACCGTTACTTCATGAAAAAATGTTTTGTCAGATACACGATCTAATCTAAAAGGCTGGCTATAACTAATAAAATGGACTTCATGTCCTTTCTCTGCAAGAGCAATTCCAAGTTCAGTAGCTACTACTCCACTACCACCGTAAGTTGGATAACAAACAATACCTATCTTATATTTTTTTTCAGTTTCCAAAATGATTATATATTTCCTGCATAATATTTGTTCGGACATCCATCTTAAGTAATTTCCAATTATTTGCATCAGGATGAATTCTGTTAGACAAAAATATATAAATTAACTCGGTTTCAGGATCTGCCCATGCAATAGTTCCAGTAAATCCTGTATGTCCAAAACTTGTATGAGAAACAGAATTACAAGTTGGACCTCCTTCATCTGCTGGCTTGTCAAACCCAGCTCCTCTTCTATTGTCATTATTACAAAACTGACACTTTGTAAATTCTTTTACTGTTTCTTGCGAGATATACTTTTCTCCACCATAATCTCCAAAATTTAGATACATCTGCATAATTTTTGCCAAGTCATTTGCATTTGAAAATACACCAGCATGCCCTCCAACACCTCCTAACATTGCGGCTCCCTGATCATGAACATATCCCTTAATTAATTGGCTCCTATATAAATAATCTTGCTCAGTTGGAATTATTCTTATTTTCTCTATTCTATCTAAAGGCAAATAACCAAGATTTTCCATTCCTAATTTGTCATAAAAATAATTTGTGGTAAGTTGATTCAAATCATTACTATAGTGTTCTTCAATAATTTCTTTAAAAAGGTAGTATCCCAAATCAGAATATTTATATCCTTCATTTTCTCTTAATTGAGAATATTTAACAATATTCAAGATGGAGTCAGGGTAAGAAAAATGCAGGTAGATATCATCTCCAACTTTATAAGGATAAATTACAGACTCTGTAGAACTATATAGAGTGTCTCTCAAAACTTTCACCCCTTTAATGGTGTCGTCATCTAAAGTAGAATTATAAAATGAAATCCAAGATTGTAATTTAGCTTGATGAGCTAAGATATCTCTTATCACAAGTTCTGATTTATTTGATGTATCTAGATCCAGATACATCCCTAAAGTATTATCAAGATTTAATTTTCCATCATCAACCATTTTCATCAGTAAAGGAATTGTAGCACTGATTTTTGTTATAGAAGCTAAGTCATAAATATCTGAATTATCTACCTTTTTCTTCTTTGAATAAGTATGATATCCATAAGATTTATTAAAAATGATTTTACCTTCTTTTGCAATCAGAATTTGACAACCAGGCGTAGATTCTTCTGATATTGCATTTTTAGCTAAACTATCAATCTTATACAAATCAGATTCATTTACTCCAAATTCTTCTGGGATACTATATTCTAATCTGATTTTATTGGTTTCTATTCCGTAATTTAAAGCGAAGTGTTTTGTAGATACTGGCAATTTTCCTTTAGTTCCGATACCTCCAAAAATTGCTTGTGAAGTCATCTCTTGTGATATTTCACTGTTTTGATACGATATTAAAACCGCATTAAAATTATTTGCAAAAAGAAAAGAATTTAAAGCGTAAGGACTAGCAAAAACACTAAGTACAACTTTTGATTGCACTGCAATTTTCTGAATAAAAAGATCTGTTTTTCTACTAACCTTATAGCTTTCCCAGGCAGATGCATTCGATTTATGAAGACCAATAATTACAAGGTTATACTCTGAAATTTTACTTAAAATAGCTCCTTTTTCTTCTTCAGAAGCGGATTCTTTAATTTTATAGTGATCAATTTTTGCATACTTACTTAATGTATTCTGAAATTCAGTTCCATCTTCTCCTATCGAAACGGAAGCTATGTTTAAAGTATCTAATCTTTTTAGGGGTAATAAATTATCATAGTTCTGAACTAATGTGATGGAATTTTTTATTAATTTTCTGTTAATTAAATGTGTATTATTGGTAACAATCTCATTTTCCACTTTTTCTAAATTTAGTGTAGTAAATTCTGACAATCCCATCCAGTATTTACTCTTTAAAATTTTCTTACATCTTTCATCTACTTCTTCTTGAGTAATTTCTCCATTTTCAATTGCTAATTTTATTTGATCTATTGCTTTAGGGACATCCTCCGAAAAAAGCAAAACATCATTTCCTGCCAAAAGTGCTTTTACATCTACAAGTCCTGGTTTATAGAACTTGCTTACTCCTTTCATATTAAGTGCATCTGTAATAACTAATCCTTTAAATTCTAATTCTGTTTTAAGTAATCTGTTTACTACTTCTGGAGACAAGGAAACTGCTAAATTTTTTGTTTTGTCTAATGAAGGAATATTAAGATGAGCAACCATTACGGAGCCTAATCCATTTTTAATCAACATTTTAAAAGGTAATAATTCTACAGAATCTAATCTTTCTTTTGAATGTTTTATTACTGGAAGTTCTTTATGAGAGTCAGAATCGGTATCTCCATGTCCAGGGAAATGTTTGGCACAAGCTAACACCTTATTATCTTGCATTCCTTTCATATACTGAATTCCTAACTCTCCAACTCTAATTGGATCTTCACCAAAAGAACGATTTCCTATAATAGGATTTTCAGGATTAAAATTTACATCTACAACAGGAGCAAAATTGATATTTACTCCAATAAGTTTACACTGTCGTGCAACCTCCTCTCCCATTTGGTAAATCAATTTTTTATCCTGAATTGAACCCAGGGTCATTTGCCAAGGAAATCTGATTGATGAATCTAGTCTCATAGCAACTCCCCACTCTGCATCCAAAGCAATCATAAGTGGAGTTTCTGTAACAGATTGATAGTAATTGGTAAGCTTAGCCTGCCGAACAGGACCACCTTGTAAAAACATCAATCCCCCAATTTTATAGTTTTGAATCAGATTAGAAATATATCTAGTATGAGATTCATCTTTGTTAGAATAAGCGGCAACCATAAGAAGTTGTGAAATTCTTTCTTCTGGGCTCATATTACTAATAATAGAATCTGCCCATTTTTCAGATTCAATATTCTGAGAAAACAGAAAGTTTGCAAAAAAAAAGAACAGTAGAAACAATACCTTTTTACACATAAGCTCCTGTTACCGAGTCTCTTACTTGTTCATTCTTTTTAGCAGTAGTATAACCTTTAGATCTGTTCTTGAAACCTGTACGAGCAAGTATTTTCACATCTAATATGGTACAATCTGTCTTTATTCCATTTTGTTTAAGGAATCTGACATAGATTTCTTTTCTTAAGATTGGATATTCGCTTTTCCATTCTCTTGAAAAAACTACTTTCCTTAGTTCGTATTCTTTATTATTATCCTTTACTTTAAAGGTAGCGTAGACTATTTCTCCTTCTTTAATTTCTTCCATATCATATTTTTTACAAATTTATGAAAGCAAACGAAAATTGGTTTTGCGGAAGTATATAGATTTTGAACTTGTTATTAACATTAGGTAATTACTGCAAGCTTTCAATCTGAAAATTACTCCACTTTTTCACCGATAATAAATTTGTTACAAAAAAAGAAGCCCGAACGTAATGTCCAGGCTTCTTTATATTAAGATTAACTTAACTTCTTATTGAAGGATTAGTTTCTTGTTAATTACTCCATTATCTGTAGTAATCTCTAAGAAGTAAACTCCTTTTGTATAAGTAGCTAAATCAACTTGTTTTGTGTATTGACCAACAAAACTATTCAAGTTTTCAGTGTAAACAACTTCTCCAATTACATTGATGATTCTAACGTCAAGGTTTTGAACATCTTCTGACGTGAAACTCACGTTAAAGATATCTCTTGATGGGTTAGGATATACATCTAAGTTATTGATTGCTGTTCCACCTTCAACTCTAATAGAAGTTGGTTGTGACCATAATACTGGACCATCCCACTGAGCTGATCTGTAAGGACCACCTGATGGATTACACCACGTTCTCCACATTACTCTATAGGTTAATCCTGGAGTTAAGCCATTCTTATCCTTACAAAGTGTTGGAGACATAACACCCATTCCTCCAATATTACTAAATGAGGAACCTGGTACATTTTCTCTATATTGTAATCTCACAAATGCGTAGGTAGAAACTGTATCCCAACAGAACTGAGTCTTAGTAGTAGTGATTGGTGTAGGAATTATATTGATTACATTATCACATAATGGTAATGTAGTAAAGCTTCCATTTTCATGCCATGTAACAACAGTTCCATCCTGGTACCAAATCTTAAAGTCATACTCATATGTAGTAGAAGCACTTAAATTAAGTATCAATTTCGAAGTATTCAAGCATGGAGCATTGTTACCAACTGGAGAGCCCATTGTTTTAGTTGACCAAGAATTTGTTCCTAACTCACGGTAACGAATTCTAATTTGATCTACAATAGCACAAGTAGAATTCATGTCATCCCAATTAAATATTGATCTATCATGAATAATCTCTGTTAAATTAATTCCTGTGATTACTCCTGGACTAGAACAATATAAACAAGACCCATCATCAATACATGCATTAGGATCATAGTTAAATGCTAATGAATCCATACAACCAAATACTCCATAACAACTACCATCATCTATTGTAGCTAAAGGATTATAATTACAAGAAGTTGGACCAGTACATCCATATATTACGTTTACACTAAAACTTACGGTATCAGCAATATTAGATGTAAATGGCTGATGCGCATTATCTACTAATTGTATAACAACTACATGATTTCCATTTGCAAGGTTAGTTAAAGAGATATCTAAAGTATCATACTTCATTGTCATAGATCCATTTACATAATAATGAATATGACCATCACCACTACCTGTACCTACAATAAAATCAGTTATATCAAAATTAACATCTACTGAATTGGTAGTTGTAAAACTAGCTCCATCTAAAGGATTATTGATAACAACTGATGGTAGATTTATACACTCATTAACTACTATATTATCAATTGCAATATCTCCAGTAAATGAACCTCCATATGAAGCTACAAATTCAACTGTAATATCTACACCTAAATATGAAGATAATGGTACTTGTGCATCATTCCACTGGTTGCCTTGATCTCCAGACAATGTCCAAACAGTATCTCCATTTACCAACACATCCAAGCTTCCAATAGTAGCACCATACATATGGTAGTTCCATTTCAGGCAGGGATCAGATAAAGAGGAAATATCCAAACATTCAGTACTCATGGATACTGTTGGAGAATATCCAGTAGAAGTCTCATAATACATATAGTTTCCTCCACCCGTCATATCATCAGAAGGACCTGTTAATACTGATGGAGTTCCGGCAGCATCTAACAACCAACCAGTATTGGTAAAGGTTCCAGTTCCGCTATCAAAATTCTCAAAATAAGGAATTGACGCACAAGGACAAAAAACTGAATTTCCTATTTGAATCTTATCGAAACCAAATGATGTATCTGCAGACAAACCACCAGTAGTTATGGATATTCCGCCCACTAATATTTCATAGGTACCACCATTCCATCCATCACCATAACTATCATACATGTTAAAAGTAAAACAATCATCTGACAAACAAACAGTTGTAGTGTCGGACGACCAAGAAGAATATACTGAATCTGATGCGACAATAACACCATTAGAATCTGTTAAATCCCAAGACACTTCAAAACCATAATCTGCTGTATTAATTATAATTTTTACATCATTTAATGTACAAGGATAAATACAACTACTATCTGATACAGTTGCTGCAGAATCATAATTTAAAGCCAATGTATCCATGCAACCTAAGTTATAATAATAAAATAACATTTTCTTAAATACAGGACTCCAACCTCCATTTGTACTCTTGTGGTTCTGAACTCGAATATTAAAAGTATTAATCCCATTTGATAAGGAGGAAGATATAATACTTCCTGAAATAATCTCAGAAGCTTCATCCCAGTTTCCATCAATAACTATTAGAGGATTTGCATTCCCTAATCCAGGGTCAACATTGCCAAAATAGTATTCAGCTGATTGCAAACTAAAAGGAGCGTAAGTTGTATCTGTATGAAAAAAAAGAATCTTCTTAAAAAGTGGACTCCAACCTCCATTTGTACTCATTTGGTTCTGTACTCTAATATTAAAAGTCTGTTGCGTACCTATAGAAACTACATTATTAATAGTTGCAAAAACGGATTCTACTGCTTCATCCCAGTTTCCATCAATAACTATTAGAGGATTTGCAGTCCCTTGTCCAGGGTCTACATCTCCAAAATAGTATTCAGCTGATTGCAAACTGAAAGGAGCGTAAGTTGTATCTATATGAAAAAAAAGAATCTTCTTAAAAAGTGGACTCCAACCTCCATTGGTATTCATGTGATTCTGCACTCGGATATTAAAAACGGTAACAGAATCCAAAGTGGTTATATTAATGGAAGCAAACACCTCCTCCACAGCTTCATCCCAGTTACCATCTAATACCGCAAGTGGAGTTGCATTACCAATTCCTGGATCTACATCTCCAAAAAAGTATTCGGCAGATTGCAAAGATATTTGTGAGTTTTGCGCAAATAGACATCCACAAAAAGCAGTTAACAATATTGAATAAACTAATCTCATAATTAGTCTCTTGTGTATGCTTTAGCTTTTATCTGAATGGTATCTCCTGGGTAAATATCAGTGGGCATATCCAAATGAAAAATTTGGGGTCTATCTACCCAAGTTTGTAAGTTAGTATCACTCCAGATACCTCCATCAGTACCAATATCATTTCTGGTGCCATCTATATCATAAAACCTATGTTCCGGATTTCCTCCATTAACATAAAATCCTGCAAAGTCAATACTTACCACTTCTAATACGCCTGAAGGGGTACAGCCAAATGTACTTCCAAGGAAAGGTATATCATTATAACTCCACTCAAAGTAACCAGGTATTGAATAATCAATGGTTAACTGACAACCACCTATACAACCACTNAGATTTTGATATGATAAATATGTTCCCCAATTATTAGCACCATTACATCCATATATAGTAGCACCTGAAGCACTATTATTAGTAAAAGTTAAATTATAGGATGGAGGGTTGTGTGTAATTGACAAAAACATTCCCGGTCCAAAAGAGTTATTCGCAATCAAGTTCTCATTTTCTAAATTTGCATCCCATTGGCTAATAATAAAAGAACTAGAAGCAGGGTTATTATTAGCAATAATATTATTAGCAATAATAAAAGGAATGGATGCCCTTATATTTAGACTTTCAATAGTATTCCCTAAAATTAAAATTGGATCAGCAGGTAAATTGGACCAACTACTATCTGCTGGCATAATTCCTAAATGTGTAATTGAAGAATTTACAATTTCTCCAAAAGGAGAGCTATACGCTAATACAGTGCTTTGGTATACATTGATTATACCACCAAAATCTGAATATTGTGTAGGGTATTGATAATTTTCAAATGCTGCATCAACTGTGCAGTCTATAATATTTGTAGTTTGTTTTTGGGCATTCGTACTAGAAATAAAGCCACTATTCTTAACCTCTAAAATATCTAGATTTATGAAGTCTATTGCTTTTAATGAATCATTCTTATTATGAAAACTCATATTCAATGCAACTCCTCTATTAGGGGAGTTACCTATAAATGTTAATGACTTATCAAATATTAGAACGATATTTTCGTTATAAGTTCCTGATTCAATAAAAATTCGGTCTCCACTTACAGAGGCGGCTACTGCAGCCGTTACCGTATTAAAGTAAGTAGTTCCATTTGGGTTGGTAATGTTTTGGTCAACTGTTAAGTCGGTTGCTGTTGCAGAGGCAGCTCCAAAAATAAAAAGTACTGCTAATAAAGTTTTGTAAAATGTTTTCATGTTTTTTATTTAAAAATTAAAGCCCTAAATATACAAAATATTAGCAAATTCACTAATGGGTGAAAAATAGTGATAACTAAAATTATAACTATTTTGATGTATTGTTGAGTCATTTCTTAATAGAAATAAAATGAAAAAGAACGGTAAAAGCAGTTCTTGTTTAACACAAAAATTAGGAAATTAGTCGGGGTAGCAGGATTACAACNTAACACNTNTTTACATGATTANAGCAAGCTTTCAAACTAAAAATTGCTCCGCTTTTTGCACCGCTAATCAATCTACTAANACAAACTTAAAAAATTAATTTGATTATCTGAGTAAACTCTTATTTTTTAAAATATTTATCATTAACAAAGTTAGCCCATTCAGTTTCAAAATCAGTATTAGTAATATTGAATACTTTTTGTAAATCACCAGAGCTCTTTATTAACTCCAAGTATTTTTTTCTACCCCATTTATGAATAATAAATTCAGAAAGTAAATAGCCTACATCATATATTTTAAAATTACCATAATTAAAATCTCCATTTAACTCAGCAATGGTTGGATAATTCGAATTTTTAAGATAATTGATTTCGTTAGGATCAATAAATTCATTGGCAACATAAGTTGCAACAGATTCCCATAACCATCTGGGATTAGAAACATCTACACACATTGACACTGCATGAACAAATTCATGTTCAGCTGTTTCTTCAATATCATCAGTTAAAAACA
>PAKE01000046.1 GCA_002710495.1 Flavobacteriales bacterium | reverse complement strand
TGTACATAATGTAACTGTATTAAATATCCTTACCGAAAAACTAAAAAATGTAGATGGTGTCACCAAAATAAAAAGAACTTATAAACACATTTAATTTTTTATCAATATCCTTATTTTTTTTATTACTGAGCTAAGTATTTTTTATATTTTTACACTTTGTTAATTTTTAAATGTCAGAAAAAGATATACACAATAAAGTAACCGAAATTTTCACTAATTATTTAGAGTCAAATAATCAAAGAAAAACCCCTGAGAGATATGCTATTTTATCAGAAATTTATGATAATAATGGTCATTTTGATGTCGAATCTATGTATATAATGATGAAAAATAAAAACTATAGAGTTAGCAGAGCTACTTTATACAATACAATCGAACTTTTATTGGACTGCAAACTTATCCGAAAACATCAATTTGAAAAAACTCAAGCTAACTACGAAAGAAGTTTTTTAAGGAGGCAACATGATCATTTAATTTGCACTTCTTGTGATGAGGTAATAGAATTTTGTGATCCTAGAATTCAAAATATTAAAAATAGTATTTTAGAAAACATGCATTTTAAAATTGAAAGACATTCGTTAAATTTTTATGGAACTTGTAATAATTGTCAAAATAAAGAAAAATAATATATGAAGGCAGATGTTCTTTTAGGACTACAATGGGGAGACGAAGGAAAAGGTAAAATTGTAGATGTATTAACTTCAAAATATGATATCATTGCCAGATTTCAGGGAGGTCCAAATGCAGGGCATACATTAGAATTTGATGGAATCAAACATGTATTACACACTATACCCTCAGGAATATTTCATAAAGGATCAATGAATATTATAGGAAATGGAGTTGTAATTGACCCTGTTATCTTTGAAAATGAAATTAATGAAATTGACAAATTAGATGTAGAAATGTCAGATCTTTTAATATCTAAAAAAGCACATTTAATTTTACCTACTCATAAACTTTTAGATGCTGCTTCTGAAAAAGCTAAAGGAAAGAATAAAATTGGTTCTACTCTAAAAGGAATTGGTCCTACTTATATGGACAAAACAGGTCGAAATGGACTTAGAATTGGTGATATTTCTGACAAGAATTTTACTGAAAAATATGAAAAACTAAAAAATAAACATATTCAGATTCTGAATTTCTATGATTTCGACTATAAATTAAATGAGTTAGAAGAAAAATGGTTCGATAGTTTAGAGACTCTAAAAAGATTTCCTCATATTGAATCAGAACATTTTATGCATAAAGCAATTAAAGATGGAAAAAAGATACTTGCAGAAGGAGCTCAAGGAACTCTTTTAGATATTGATTTCGGCTCTTATCCTTTTGTTACTTCATCAAACACAATTACCGCAGGAGCTTGTACTGGTTTAGGTATTGCTCCAAATAAAATTGGAGAGGTAATTGGTATTTTTAAAGCATACTGCACAAGAGTTGGTAGTGGACCATTCCCTTCAGAACTTTTTGATGAAATTGGAGTTAGATTGGCTAAAATTGGAAACGAATTTGGATCTACTACTGGTAGAGCAAGAAGATGTGGATGGATTGATTTACCAGCACTTAAATATGCTATAAACATAAATGGAGTAACACAACTTAATATGATGAAGGCAGATGTTCTTTCAGGTTTAGAAACAATTAATGTTTGTACCCACTATATGTTAGATGGCAATAAAATTGATTACCTTCCGTTTGAAGATAACGAAAATTTAACTCCTATATATACAAAACTAAAAGGATGGGATAAAGATTTGATGCACATCTCTAGTTTAGATGAAGCTCCTCAAGAAGTACATGACTATATCGCATATCTTGAAAAAGAACTAGAAACTCCAATTAGTATTGTATCGGTGGGTCCTGACAGAAAACAAACATTCTTTAGATAATATTGAAATACATAATTTACATACTAATACTTTTTTTTAGTATTAATATTAATGCTCAATCTTCTGAAAAAATAGAATTATTAAATTCTGACAAACTTGTTAATGGCCCAAAAAATTCTGATTATTGGATTTGCTCTGGGAATGTTTCTTTTAAACATAATAAAACTATAATAAAATGCGATTCTTCTCATCATTACATGAAGAATAATAAAATGATTGCATTCGGCAACATTAGAATAAACAAAGGAGACACTCTATTTATGAGAGGAGAAAAATTAATCTATGAAGGAGATAATAATATTGCTTATTTGAGTGGTGGAGTTTATTTGCAAGACAAACACACTAATCTTTCAACTCAGGAAATTACTTTTAATTTAAAAGAAGATATTGCATATTACACAACAAAAGGTGAAATTAAAGATGGTGAACTAAATTTAACTTCAGAAAAAGGAACTTATAGCACCAAATCTCACTTATTTTATTTTAAAAATAATGTAGAAGTAATATCTCCAAATTACACAGTAAAAACNGATATCTTGAATTATAACTCTGAAAGTAAAACTACTTTTTTTTTAGGTCCTTCATATATTTATTCAAACAACAACACTATTTATTGTGAAAATGGATGGCACAATACTATTACAAATTTATCTCAATTCCGAGAGAATGCCTATATAACAAACGGAGAAAAAATGGTAAAAGGTGATAGTTTATTTTATAATAGAAACTTAGGTTATGGAAAAGCAATTAATAATATTTCTCTGATAGATACTATAAACAATATTATTGTAAATGGTGATTTGTCAGAATATTTTGAAAATGAAGATAAAATTGAGGTNANAAAAAACGCATTATTAAATATCATTTTTGATGAAGATACACTCTTTATGACTGCAAATANATTTNTTAGTTATTCCTCAGAAAAAGATTATCTTCTNGCTTANGATAATGTAAAGATATTTAAAAAAGATTTCCAAGGGAAATGTGACTCTTTGTATTATAGTATTTCTGATTCGGTTGTAAACTTGTATATAGCTCCTATTCTATGGGTTGATGATATGCAAATTACTTCTGACAGTATAAATATTTTGATGAAAAATCAGAAGATAGAAAAGATGTTTTTTTATCCAAACCCACTTATTGCATCTGAGGCAGATTTNTTATTCTATAATCAAATAATGGGGAAATACATGACAGCATTTTTTAATGAAAATAAACTCCAAAAAATTGATGTAAAAGGAAACGGACAATCACTATTTCTAATTGAAGATGATAACAAAGATAATATCGGACTTAATAAAGCTATTTGTACTAACATCAGTATAAATATGAAGGAAAGTAAACTTTCGGATATTACTTATAAAGTTGTGCCAACTTCTANAACAACACCTATACAAGATATAATAGAATCAGATAAGTTTTTAGAAAAATTTATTTGGAGAATGGATGAAAAACCACTTAGAAAGGAAGATATTATGGAATAATAATAAAAGAAGTTCTTCTATTTTTTCGTCTACCATGATCTGTCTTATTTGTTGAAATTGGTTTACTTTCACCATATCCTTTANAGCTTAGTCTTTCTGATGAAACACCTCTATCTACTAAATAACTGTATACTATTGCAGCTCTATTGTCAGATAAAATCAGATTATGTTTATCATCACTAATATTGTCGGTATGCCCTTCAATATGAATTTTTATTTTTGGGTTCTTTTTTAAATAGTTTATTAGAGTATTTAATTCAATAAAAGAAGTCTCTACTAATTCATAGGAATCTGTTTCAAAAAGTACATTTTTTAGTATTATTTCATTTCCATTATTTTGTGTAATAATTTCTAATTCCAATTCTGATATTTTAGTAGATCTTTTATCTTCAGGAAGTTGAAAAGTAAAGATATCTTCTTTTCCGTATCCACTTTTATCAGAAACGAAATATGCTGTTTTTCCATCATTTGAAACAACTAACGAATTTTCTGTATTATGAGAATTTATAGGATACCCTAAATTTTCTGGGTTACTCCAGAAAGTATCTGAATGTAATCTTCTACTAACAAACAAGTCAAAATCTCCCATTCCTGTATGTCCTTTTGATGCAAAATAAAATGTTAAATTATCTGGGTGAAAAAAAGGAGACATTTCATCTTCTTTTGTGTTGATAGTTGATCCTAAATTTTCTGGAGATGAGAAACCAAATCTTGTAATTTCTGATCTCCAAATATCATCTCCACCATAACCTCCTCTNCNATCACTTACAAAATATACATATCTTAAATCCGGTGAGAAACAAGCCTGACTCTCCCAATCTCTACTATTTATATTACTAACATTCTCTGATTTACTCCATTTTCCATTTTCTTGTTTTACACATAAATATAAATCGCATCTTCCCTTACCATCTTCTCTATTGCATGCAGTGTAAATTAAAAATGAACCGTTCGCAGATACCGTAACTGAACCTTCATTCTGTATGGTGTTTATTTCCATTGGTAAAGATTCTATCCAATCTCCATTGATCTTTTCTGNTTTATAAAAATCTTCCTGAAACATTCCTTCCTCAAACTCTAATAATCTNGTAAAAATAAACTCATTNCCATCAGCTGAAATAAAAGGTAAATATTCTGCGTTTTCTGTATTAATATTTTTACCCATGTTCTTAAAATCAAACTCTACAGGGTTTTCCATTGCATCAATTGCAAATCTGCAATTATTTATGTAATATAAATGTTTGTTTTCTTCTTCATTCAGATTTGCAGAAATATTAAAATATTTCAGAGCTTCTAAGTAGACGCCTTCTTTGTAAAACACTTCTGCTAGCTGAAAAACAGGAATAGAACTTTTCTGTGAGTTAATGTTATAGTACTTAAAAAATTCTTCTACTCCATTTTCATAATTCTGCTCTTTCAAAAAGATATTAGAAAGTAACAAATGAGGTTTTTTCCAATCTTTATTTTTTTTCAACAACTTATAACTTTCTTCCTTAGCAAGTTTTAATTCATTTTGGTTAATTAACTCCATAATATTATTGTACTTCTTCTGATCTCTATGTGATTGTGAAAACATTACAAGAGGAACAAGTAATAATATGAAAAGAATTTTTCTCATTTAAGGAATTTGTAAATATTTATGTGTTTGTAAGGAAATTTGCCACTCTGGATTATCCATCACATAATCAATTATTAAAGGAGTCATTTTTTCTTTATTACTCCATTCTGGCTGCAAATAGAGTTTGCATTCTTCAGAAACACCATTCCTCTGTTTTTCTGCCCATTTAAAATCTGATTTATTTTTCACTATTATTTTTAACTCATCTGCAATTGGGTTTATTGTATTAAGTGGTTTCTGAAACTTTTTTGGAGATAAGCATATCCAATCCCACTCTCCAGACAATTCATGACTTCCTGATGTTTCTAGATGAGTTCTTAGTCCTTTTTTCTTTAAACTTTTTGTCAAAAAACTCATGTTCCACATCAATGGTTCTCCTCCAGTAACTACTACTGTTTCTGTAGGTAAATTTAGTATATTCAAAATCATATCTGAAACTTTTGTTGGAGGATGTAATTTTGCGTCCCAACTTTCTTTGACATCACACCAATGGCAACCAACATCACAACCACCAATCCGTAAGAAATAAGCAGAATTCCCCATGTAATACCCCTCTCCCTGAATGCTATAAAATTCTTCCATTAACGGGAGAATGATTCCGTTTTCTAATTCTAAATCCATATGCAGCAAAAATAAGATTTTATGTTTAGTAAAATGTAAAGAATGATATCTTTGCATCAATAAACAAAATAAAGATGAAACAACTAATAGAATGTGTTCCAAATATCTCAGAAGGTATTGATGAAGAAAAAATAAGAATTATTTCNTCAGTTGTAGAGGAAATAGATGGAGTAAAACTATTAAATGTAGATCCTGGNAAANCAACCAACAGAACTGTTATNACTTTTGTTGGAGAACCACAAAATGTAATTGACGCTGCATTTTTATTGATACAAAAAGCACAAGAACTTATTGATATGAGTAAACATTCTGGAGAACACCCTAGAATGGGAGCAACAGATGTATGTCCGTTAGTTCCGATTTCAAATATTAGTATGGAAGAAACTGTACAATGGGCTCATATTCTAGGCAAAAGAGTAGGAACAGAACTTGGAATTCCTGTTTACCATTATGAAGCAGCTGCTANAGAAGAAAAAAGAAAAAACCTAGCAAATTGCCGTTCTGGGGAATATGAAGGACTTTCCAAAAAACTAATTGATCCTGATTGGAAAGCTGATTTTGGACCTTCAGAATATAATGAATCAGTGATAAAATCAGGAGCAACAGCTATTTCTGCTCGTGATTTTCTAGTTGCCTACAATGTAAACTTAAATACTACTTCTACCAGAAGAGCTAATGCAGTAGCATTTGACATTCGTGAAGCAGGAAGAATAAAAAGAGAAGGAGGAACACTTTCAGGTAAAATAANGAAAGATGAAAATGGAAATCCTTTAAAAGATCCAGGGCTTTGTAAATCTGTTAAGGGAATTGGTTGGTTTATTGAGGAATATGGTGTTGCTCAAATTTCATATAATTTAACTGACCTTAATATTTCTCCTTTACATGAAGTATTTGATAAAACTTGCAAGCGTTCTATATCAAGAGGAATGAGAGTTACAGGATCGGAGTTAATTGGTTTGGTTCCTAAAAAAGTATTAATTGATGCCGGAAAATACTTCCTAAAAAAACAAGATCGTTCTACAGGAATCTCAGAGAGTGAAATCATCAAGATTGCTATAAAAACCTTAGGATTAGATGAATTAGCTCCTTTTAATCCGGAAGAAAGAATAATTGAGTACATGTTAAAAAGCGACTCTAACAATCCACTTGTAAACATGACTCTTACTGACTTTGCTAATGAAACTTCATCCGAAAGTCCTGCTCCTGGAGGTGGTTCTATCTCAGCTTATTGTGGAGCTATNGGANTANCACTNGGAACTATGGTTGCAAACCTTTCTGCACACAAAAGAGGTTGGGATGATAGATGGGAAGAATTCTCTAATTGGGCAGAAAAAGGCATAGACTACCAAAATACTCTATTAGATTTAGTAGATGAAGACACTAATGCATTTAATCAAATTATGGATGCATTCCGCTTACCTAAAGATACAGAATCTAATAAATCTAAAAGAAAAAAATCAATACAAGAAGCAACTAAATATGCTATCCTCACTCCATTTAAAGTGATGGAAACTGCTTATAATTCTATGGAAGTAATGCAAGCCATGGCAGAGATTGGAAATCCTAATTCTGTAACAGATGCTGGAGTTGGAGCACTTTGTGCCCGTACTGCTGTAATTGGAGCATTTTTAAATGTAAAGATTAATTGTNGAGATTGCGAAGATAAAAACTTTGTGGATGATATTTTGAAAAGAGGACAACAATTAGTTGATGATACTTGTACTTTAGAAAATAAGATTATGGAGATTACGAATTCAAAAATTTAATTATATTTGTTTAATTATTTAACTAAAAATAAANAAATGAAAACAAAATTATTCTTAATTGCATTAATTGCAGGATTTACTTTTACTTCTTGTGAGAAATGCAAGGATTGTGNATACAAATATGAATTTATCAATGATGATGACATTCAACCTTTGTATGAATTAGCAGCAATATTTAACAACTATAATTCATGGGATGATATGTGGCATGCAGACGACTCAATACAATCATTTAATAGAGAATATTGTGATGATGAACTTTCTAACATAAAAGATTTTAGTGAAGAATTTGACACAGATTCTAATCAAGTAAATGATATAAGGTTTTATTACGATTGTAAATAAATCTCTTAACTCAATGTAGAATTTGTTTATGAGAAAATATTTATTCTTCACTTTTATTTTATTTTATTCTTTCTCATTTTCTCAATTTACAATAAAAGGGAAAGTTTCTGACAAACTAACAAAGGAAGAGCTTATAGGGGCGAATATAGTTTGGAAACAACAAAATTTGGGAGTAACTACAGATATTAATGGTGAATTTGAAATAACAATTCCTTCCAACAAATCCCNACTAGAACTTACTATCTCCTATATGGGATATTCTACACAAAAAATAACTATAAAGAAAGATGAGTGGAAGAAAAATAAAGGTATTTATAATGTCAATTTAAAGTCGGATAATAAATTAATAAAGGAANTCAAAATTGTAGACTCCAGACTTACTGAAAAACAAAAAGAAAGTCCATTAACTGTAGAATCACTAGATATTTTAGCAATAAAAGAAACTCCATCTGCTAATTTTTATGATGGACTAGGANCTCTTAAAGGAATAGATATTGCAGCAGCAAGTTTAGGATTTAAAATTATCAATACTAGAGGTTTTAATAGTACCTCTCCTGTTCGTTCTCTGCAGATAATTGATGGTGTAGACAACCAAGCTCCAGGGATGAATTTTTCCTTAGGAAATTTCTTAGGTGCATCTGAGTTAGATATACTAAAAGTAGAAATTATTCAGGGGGCTAGTTCGGCTTATTTCGGACCAAATGCTTTTAATGGAGTTATAAAAATGGATACAAAAAATCCNTTTATTCATACAGGATTGAGCGTNCAGCAGAAATTTGGAAGTAGAAACCTATCTGAAAGTTCAATCAGATTAGCAGAAAAATTCCAGAATAAAAATGGAGAAGATATTTTTGCTTACAAAATTAATTTCTCCTATATGAAAGCTTATGATTGGGAAGCAAACAATATGGCACAAGTTGATGGCACAGAAGCGGATATAAACAACCCAGGAGGTTATGATGCGGTTAATAGATATGGGGATGAAGATACTGATGGTAATTTAAATGATGTTAGAGGAAGTTTTAATGATAATTATGNCAATTTTCCAGGATTAGGTATATTTTATCGATCAGGATATATGGAAAAAGATATTGTAGATTACAATACCAATAATTTGAAATTATCATCATCATTACATTATAAGTTAAATCCTGACATTGAGATGATGTACAAATTTAATTACGGGAAAGGAACTACAGTTTATCAGGGAGACAACCGTTTTAGCCTGAAAAATATTCAGTTTTTCCAAAATATAATAGAGGTAAAAAAAGAGGATCAGTTTTTTGTAAGAGCCTACCGTTCAAAAGAAAATGCTGGAGACAGTTATGATGCTGTTTTTACTGCTCTAAAACTTCAAGANCATAATCTAATTGANAATNCAGACTGGTATACTTCCTACNNAAANAAATGGAGANATAATTTTTCATGGGAAGATGTTGAATGGNNGGCTGCCGAATATAGTTTTATAACTCAACAATGGACATTTCAGGGTAATCCAATCGATATCAATAAATGGATGCAAATGAGTGATTCTGTACTAAATGCAAATGCAGAAGAAATTATTGCTATACACGATTTCACAAGAACTCAAACAGATCTACTTACAAANAGATTAGAACCAGGTACTGAAGAATTTACAAATNCTNTAAATGATATTACTTCAAAAATACCTATTGAAGGAGGAACAGGNTTTTATGACAAATCTGCATTAAATCATATACATTCTGAATATCAGTTTAATCCTTCATTTTCAAGCATAAAGATAGGAGCAAATTTCCGTCAATATACACCAGACTCTAAAGGTTCTATTTTTATGGATACCGCTTCCAAAATATCTAACACAGAATATGGAATTTATTCAGGTTTTGAAAAAGATCTCTTTTTTGATAAATTAAAAGTAAATGGNACCTTCAGAATGGATAAAAACGAGAATTTTGATTTTAACTTCTCTCCTGCTGCATCTTTAGTTTATAAAGCTACAGANACAGATATTATACGTTTTTCACTGTCATCTGCTGTAAGAAACCCAACGCTTTCCGATCAATATTTATACTATAATGTTGGTAGAGCTATTCTGACAGGTAATTTAAATGGTCATGGGGAGGATTATGGAGAGAATATGGTCACAGTCCAATCCTTAATTAACTATTATTTACCAGCAGCCCTAAATAAAGATAGTTTAAAATTTTTTAGTGTAGATCCAATAAGACCAGAAAAAGCAAAATCAGCTGAATTAGGATATAGAACAACACTTTTTAATAAATTTTATATTGATGCAAATTATTATTATTCTAAATACATAGATTTTATAGGATATAAAGTTGGAGTAAAATATACAACATTGCAAGATGATGCTGTTACAGGAGCCTATCAAATATCATTGCCATCAATACAAGCATACCGAATGGCTGCTAATGCTGAAAATATAGTTACAACACAAGGAGCTTCAATTGGATTAAATTATTATATAAATTCTAATTTTACTGTAAATGGAAATTATAGTTGGAATAAATTAAATGAAGAAGGAACAGAAGATCCTATTATTCCAGCATATAACACCCCAGAACATAAATACAATTTAGGATTTGCAGGAAGAGATTTACATTTTAGTTCAGAATATATGATCTTCAGAAATTTTGCTTTCAATATTAATTATAAATGGGTAGAAGGATTTAAATATGAAGGTTCACCTCAGTTTACTGGCGAAGTACCTACATATGATTTAATTGATATGCAAATAAGTAAAAAAATACCAAAATATTCTGCAACATTAAAAGTAGGCAGTTCTAACTTGTTAAATAACCAACATTTTGAAGTATATGGAGGTCCATATATTGGTAGAATGACCTATATATCTTTAATCTTTGAATTAAAATAAAATTTGTATTATTGTCGAATAAACTAAAACAAAAAAATTATGAAAAAATCTTTACAAAGTTTATTAGCAGTAATTCTATTATTTATTGGAATTACAGCCAATTCACAAAACAGATATCTTGATGATGTATTTACAGATGTAAATATAAGCGAAATAGATACATTTGCAGTTAATATTAGTATTGAACCAGTACTTTTTGGTTTAGCTCCTGCATTACTTCCAATTGAATGTGATATTTATCAACCAGTTGGAGATACTTTAACTAACAGACCTGTTATTATTGTTTCTCACACAGGGTCTTTTCTTCCTCCTGTTGCAAATGGACAACCTACTGGATCGGTAAAAGATTCTTCAATAGTAGAACAGTGTACTAGATGGGCAAAAAAAGGATATGTAGCAGTTGCTATGGGAAATAGAAAAGGATGGAACCCTACATCTACTGACCAAGATGTGAGAACTTCAACATTACTACAGGCTGCATACAGAGGCATACAAGATGCTAAGGCTATGGTACGATTTTTGAGAATGACGGAAGATGCGTTAGGTAATCCATTCGGTATTGACCCAACTAAAATTGTATTAGGAGGTCAAGGTACAGGAGCATATATTTCATTAGGATACGCTACGCTAGATGACGCTGATGTTGAACTAAATTTACCAAAATTTATAGACTTTTCTAATCCTTCAGCTCCAGCTCCATATGTAATTCCATACTTTTTTGGAAATATTGATGGAACAGATATGACATACGCTCCATTATATGACACTCTAGGAAATCTTATGCCTATTGTAGATACTGCTGGAAATCTTCTAGGGTATCATATAGATTCTACAATGCCATTAAATATTCCTAATAATCCACAATATTCGAATGATATCAATATGGCATTTAATCTTGGAGGAGCTCTTGCAGATATTTCATGGTTAGCAGATGGAGATATTCCTATTGTGTCATTTCATTGTGAAAATGATCAATACGCTCCAATTGATACAGGTGATGTAATTGTACCAACAACAAATGATTTTGTAGTAGAAGTTATGGGTAGTAGAGCAGTACAACATTACTCTAATCAATATGGAAATAATGATGCATTTATAAATGCAGGATTTAGTTTTAATAGTGATCCTTTTACATTAGCTGCAAATGTAAATAATAGTGGTTATGAAGGATTAAATATTTTTATTACTCCGGCACCATCTCCTACTCCTAATGCATTTGGAGAATCTGAAGAAGAACAAGGATCTCCTTGGGACTGGTGGGATAACGCTACATATGATCAAATGCATCAAGCTGTGCATGGTTCTCCTGCTGGATATGGAGCAGCAAACTCTTTATTAGGAAATCCTGATATGTCAGCAACTAAAGCTAGAGCATATATTGATACAATTCAAGGTTATCTGAATCCTAGAATTTATGTTGTTCTTGGTTTAGGAGGAGTATTATCTGTAAATAATGTGGTAGACCATTCTACAAATATTTTCCCTAACCCAACGAAAAAAAATATCACTATTGAAAACTCAAACTTTAAAATAAATACAGTTGAACTTTATAATATTGCTGGTCAATTAGTAAAATCAGAAAATGTAAATTCTATGAGTACGAATCTTGATGTTTCTGATTTGAAAAAAGGAATCTATATCTTAGAAATTAAATCAAATGAAACTTCTATCAGAAGAAAATTAATTGTTGAATAATTTATACATTCAATTTAAATATAAAAAGCCCTCTTTTTTGAGGGCTTTTTTTTATTTTCGTATGTAATGCAAACACCTAAGGAAATACTATTAAAATATTGGGGATATTCTTCGTTCAGAGAAAATCAAGAGGAGATTATAAAAATGATTCTAAACAATAAAGATACTCTTGCTTTACTTCCAACAGGAGGGGGTAAATCCATCTGTTATCAAATACCATCACTAATAATGGATGGAATCTGCATCGTTGTTTCTCCTCTTATTTCTTTAATGAAAGATCAGGTTGAAGATATAAAATCAAAAGGAATTAAAGCTATTGCCCTTACATCTGATTTGGATTTTAAGGAAGTCGATATTGCACTAACAAATTGTATTTTTGGTGGATATAAATTTCTGTATATTTCTCCTGAAAAATTACATAATGAATTAGTCCAATCTAAGATATCAGAGATGAATGTAAATCTTATTGCAGTAGATGAGGCTCATTGTATATCAAAATGGGGACATGATTTTCGTCCATCATATAGAAACATTTCTTTAATTAGAGAGATTTACCCTGAAATACCAGTTTTAGCGCTAACAGCTACGGCTACCAAAGATATTGTATCGGACATACAGGAAAATCTAAATTTTAAAGAACCAAATCTTATTCAATCTTCTTTCTACAGAGAAAATCTGTCGTATGTTGTAATAAAAGAACAAGACAAAAACAGTAAACTAATTAATATCCTAAAAAAAATAAATGGTAGCGCTATTATTTATGTAAAGAGCAGAAAAGATTGCGTAAAGATTTCTAAAATGCTAATAGATAATAATATAAGTGCAAATTATTATCATGGAGGATTAAATATTGAGCATAGAAACAAGAGACAAGAAAATTGGAAAGAATCAAAAAGCAGGGTAATGGTAGCAACAAATGCTTTTGGAATGGGAATTGACAAATCTGATGTACGTTTAGTTATTCATTTTCATATTCCATCCACAATTGAATCCTATTTTCAGGAGACCGGTAGAGCTGGTAGAGATGAAAAAGAATCGTTTGCTGTTTTACTTTATAATAATACAGATGAGAAATATCTGAGAGATTTTGTAGAATTACACTTTCCTTCCATTAAAGAAATAAAAGAATGTTATCAGAACTTAGCAAATTATTTTCAAATAGCTGTAAATAATGGAGCAGAGGAAAAATTTGATTTTGATTTAAGTGATTACAGTGCGAAATACAATATAAATTCATTGAAAACTTATAATATCTTAAAATATTTGGAGAAAGAAAATTACCTCAAATTAGAAAATATTTATAATCATTCCTCAAAAATACATCTCAAGATAGAACATTCTGAACTTAATAAATTTCAGATTTCAAATAAATATTTTGACCCTTATATTAAACTTCTACTAAGATCATATAGCGGTTTGTTTGAAGATTATGTAAACATTAATGAAACACTACTTGCTGGCAGATCAAAAACAAATAAAAATAAAATAATTGAAGTGTTAAAAAAAATGCAGGAATTAGAGATTTTAGACTACCTTCCAAAAAAACAAGGAACTCAAATCATTTATCTGCAAAATAGAGTTGATGAAAAATACTTACATTTATCTGAAGAGAAACAAAAAAAGAACAAAGATTCTGAAATAAAAAGAATGAATTTTATATTGAATTATTGTAATCAAAATTCTACTTGCAGAACAGAAATATTACTCTCCTATTTTGGAGAAAATCAAAAATTCAGATGTGAAAAATGCGATATCTGTAGACAAAGAAATAAACTTGCAATTTCTGATTTAAAATTTAATAAAATAAAAAAAAAAGTATTTATTATTTTATCAGAAGAAAGTAAAACATTAATTGAGATTTGTAATCTGATGAAAGATTTTAGGGAAGAAAAAATTATTAAAGTTATCAATTTTTTGATTGAAAATTCTGAACTAATTTCTGAAGGAAATAAAATTAGGAAACAGACATAAAAAGTTATTGAATAGTATATTTGTAAAAATTTAAT
>PAKE01000045.1 GCA_002710495.1 Flavobacteriales bacterium | reverse complement strand
AGGCGTTAAGAAATCAGGGTAAAGTTCCATGCGTGCTTTACGGGGGAGAAAAGCAAGTGTCTTTCTATGCTCATGAAAATGACTTTAGAAAACTCGTGTATACTCCAGATACTTTTGTAGTCGAATTAGATATTGATGGCACTAAAATTAGAGCTATTATGCAAGACCTTCAATTCCATCCAGTAACGGACAAAATTTTACATATTGATTTCTTAGAGATATTTGACAACAAACCAATTACAGTTTCTATTCCAGTTATTTTAAATGGTGCAGCAGCAGGAGTGAAGAATGGAGGGAACTTAATGTTTAGAAGAAATAAAATTATCACTAAAGGTTTAGTGGCTAATTTGCCTAATGCAATCGAGTTAGATATTGAACACTTAGAAATTGGGATGTTCATTTACATCAAAGATGTTACTATTGAAGGATGTGAATTTTTAGCTCCTGCTAACTCTGTTATTGTAGGAGTTAAAACAGCTAGAGCAGCTATTGAAGAATTAGTTCTTGAGGAAGAAGGTGCTGAAGGTGCTGAAGGAGGAGAAGGTGCTGAAGGAGAAGAAGGTGCTGAAGGAGGAACAGAGGCACCAAAAACTGAAGGAGAGGCTCCAAAATCTGAGTAATAATGAAATACTTAATCATAGGATTAGGTAACCCTGGCGAAAAGTATGAAAATAGTCGCCATAATATAGGATTTAAAGTGTTAGATAAGCTAGCTAGCTTATCTAACATTTCTTTCTCTACTGATAAGCTTGCTGACGTATCGGTATTAAAACATAAAGGCAGACAGCTTATACTAGTTAAGCCAAATACTTTTATGAATTTGAGTGGAAAAGCAGTAAATTATTGGATGCAAAAAGAGAAAGTATCTGCTGATAATATTTTAGTTGTTTCTGATGATATATCCTTACCATTTTCTACTATTAGGCTCAGAGCAAAGGGGTCTGATGGTGGGCATAATGGTTTAAAGGACATCATTGAAGTTTTACAAAGCACTTCTTTTCCAAGAATAAAATTTGGTATCGGATCTGAGTTTAACAAAGGTAGACAATCCGATTATGTGTTAGGAAATTGGTCAGATAAAGAAACAAATTTACTAGAAGAAAGAATGGATTTAGCAGTTAAAATGATTTTATCATTTACTACTATTGGTATTGACCGGACAATGAATGATTTTAATAGGAGATAAATTATTTTCCAATTAAAATTATCTTTATATTTGTAATCCGAAAATAAGGTATCGTGGCCGAGTGGCTAGGCAGTGGTCTGCAACACCATCTACAGCGGTTCGAATCCGCTCGATACCTCAAAAAAAAAAGCTCGTATTTATACGAGCTTTTTTTTTATATTTGCCCAAGTTAATTTTTTATGAAAAAACAGATATTTCTTTTTACAATCCTATTATTATTTATTAGTTCTCAGATATATGCGCAATGTGCCTACGATCAAATAAATATAACACATGTTGATTGTTATAATGATAATACCGGAGAAATACAAATAAGCATTACTAACCCAAATGTTGATTGGAATTGGGTACTACCAGATAGCTCGATCTCTACAAATTTAATATTGTCTAATTTGCAATCTGGAGTTTTTACTCTAATTATTAATGAATACTCTATTCCAGGAGATTCTACATCCCCTTTAATTTGTTCTTTAGTTGATACTATCTCTGTAGAGCAAACGATTCCGATTACAGCAGAATTTATTTTAAGGAATATGTGTAATCCTTCAGACTCTGCAGATGTAACCACTACAATTTACGGTGGAACACCTCCCTATTCTACGCTTTGGACAGGAATAGGAGATACATCTAGAAATATTATAAATATAGCTCCATCTATCACCCCTTATACCTTGCACATTACAGATACAAACGGATGTGAAAGAGATCAGTATTTAACTATTAATACGGTAGAAGAAATGCAAACTTTTATGTCAAATGATAATGTGATTTGTAAAGATGATAATAGCGGAATGGCTAGAGTTTATGTAGAAAATGGAACACCACCATTTACCTTTTTTTGGAATACAGAAGAGGAATTTAGAGATATAGAATCTAGTAGAATTGAAAATTTGTATCCCGGAACATATTCTGTTATAGTAACAGATATAATGGGTTGCATAATTTCAGACTCTATTACAATATCTTCAAATCCGAAAATTTGCATTATAGTTTATTCTGTTTTTTCTCCTAATGATGATGGTATACATGATTATTGGGAAATAGAAAATATTGAATTGTATCCAGAAGCGCTAGTGGAAGTTTACGATAGAATGGGAAGTATGGTGTATAGAAGAAGAAATTATATAAATTCTGAATCTACTGCATTCAATGGTTACTCCAAAGATGGTAGAAGATTAACTTCAGGAACCTATTATTATGTCCTCAATTTAGAAAATGGAGATGATGTGTTTAAAGGATCATTAACTATTGTAAGATAATGAAGAGAGTATTAATTATATCTATCTTAGTTCTTTCATTTCTGAGTTCAAAATCTCAACAATCGGTAATGTTCTCACAATATTTTACAAATGATGTTATTTATAATCCAGCTATATCTGGTAGTAACAACTATAACCAATTTACCTTACAGAGCAGACAACAATGGCTAGGTTTCGAAGGAGCTCCTCTTTCTGCTAATATAAGTTATCATGGGTCTTTAAATAACAGATCTGCAATGGGTGGATACCTCGAACACGATAGAACGATTCCTTCTAATCAGACCAACCTACAAATAAATTATGCTTATCATGTCCCACTAAATTCAGATAATACCTATTTATCTTTTGGATTAGGAGCAAAAGTAATGTACTATTATTTAAACTTTGAACCAGGACAATTACCTCCTGGATATGATCCGGCTTATAATGACAGAGCATTTGAAAAATTCTTAGGAGATGCTAGCTCTGGTTTGTATTTATATAATGAAAAAATTCATATAGGATACTCTGTTATTAATATGCTTCAATCCTCATTTAATGAAGAGGAAGGTGATGGATTCGGAAAAAATATTGAGGAGAGAGTTTATTATGGTATGGCCGGATATAAAATTAAAATTGATAGAGATTGGTATATAGAACCTTCTTTTTTATTACGACACAGAGATAACGGTGATCCTGAATATAATTTTTCCACTAGATTATTTTATATGGACCAAATTTGGACAGGACTTTCAATCAGATCAAATCAATCTTTAGCATTTTCTGTTGGCACTAACTCGGATAAAATTCAATTTGCATATTCTTTCGACCATTATTTTGGAGAAATCAGCCAGTATCAACTAGGAACGCATGAGATAACAATGTCTATTATGATTCCTAATCCAGTTAAAGGATATTAAAACTATCTTAATTTTCACCTTCTAACTATATGAAAAAAATAGAACATATTGGTATTGCGGTAACCGACATCAATAAGTCAAATGAACTATTTTCTAAAATTTTTGGAAAGGAAAATTACAAGTCAGAAACAGTGGAATCCGAAGGAGTAAAAACATCTTTTTTTCTGATTGGAGAAAGTAAAATTGAATTGGTATCAGCTACAAATTCTAAAAGCCCTATTAGTAACTATTTACAAAAAAACAGAGAAGGGATGCATCATATTTCTTTTGAAGTGGAAGATATTGTAAGGGAAATGGCAAGATTGAAAGCAGAAGGAATCAGATTGCTAAATGATAAACCAAAAAAAGGTGCGGACAATAAAATCATTTGTTTTTTGCATCCAAAAGATACTAATGGAGTTCTTATTGAACTATGTCAGGAAATACTGTAGTAATTTCTTCATTATCTTTTAAATGATAAGTATGAATTCCTACTTCTTTTGCTCCCTCAATGTGCTGAGGAGAATCATCAATAAATAAAACTTCTTTTTCTTTTAAATTATTTTCATCTAAAACAAGATGAAAGGCGTCTGAATGTGGTTTTCTGACACTAATTTCATGAGAATAATATACTTTATTAAATAGATTATAAAATTTCGAATATTTCACTTTTCCTAATCTACTTTTTAATTCTTTAATATGAATAGCATTTGTATTAGAGAGTAAAAATAGTTGATATTTCTCTTTCAAATTTTCAAGAAGATTAGTTCGGTTTTTCGGCAAATCTAAAAGCATGGAATTCCAAGCAAAGATTATTTGTTTTCTTGTTGCGGACTTACAAGAAATTAGGATTTCTCTTATCAACTCATTTTCAGATATTTTTCCAGTTTCTAATAGATTAAAAATGTTTGTTTGGGATTTTTTGGAATAGAAAGTAGAGGAATTATCTACACCCAATTTCTTAAATTCATCAATAGTATTTTGGTAGCTGATATTTAGTAAAACCCCTCCCAAATCAAAAATAATAGATTTAATATTTTTCATTTTGCAAATGTTGTAAAATATAGAAACATTTTAATAGATTTGCATTACTAATTTTTCAGGGCCCATAGCTCAGCTGGTTAGAGCACTTGACTCATAATCAAGGGGTCGTTGGTTCAAGCCCAACTGGGCCCACAAAAAAGAAACCCACTCAACTGAGTGGGTTTTTGGATAATTTGGACTATTAATTAAAGGAAATATTCTTCCTCTTCACTGCTTGGAATACGACATGAATCTCTCTTCCCCATGATATTATATCTGTTTTTTGAAAAAATATCATAAAGATAATCTGAAATAATTCTTGGAATAATAAGAGCAATTTTAGCTAACAAAGGGTAGAGGATTCCATCCAGGTTTGTTAATATCATAAATATTGCTTGTGACTTTTGATAGACTCTGTATCCATCATCATAATAAATCGTTCTTAGATTAATATCATTAACTCCTCTTTTTAACAGTTTTTCTTTTGCAATATCAGATTGTAAAGAAGCGTAATATAAATTTCTTTTTTTATTATGCTTCCAAACAAAGTTTACACTCACATTACAAAAATTACATATACCATCAAAAAATACTATTTTACTATTTTTCATATAAAGAATGATATTGTTAAAGTTAAGGAAGTTATAAATACTTGTAATGTTCTTTTCATATATCAAACTTACTTAAAAAATTTCTAAATTGGGACCGAGAGGTACACCAAAAATAAACCCACTCAGTTGAGAGGGTTTATTCTTTCTTATTTTACTACTATTTATTATAGGAAACAAAAAGGTTAATCCAAATCAATCTTGACAAAAAATAAACAACAGGTAATAAGAAAATTAACGAAAAAGAGATTATAAAAATCTGAAAAAATATATCTATATCTTTATTAAAAGCATTAATAATTAACCATACTAATGTTGCAATAAAAACTGTAAGACCATAGCTTACATACATTGCTCCATACCAAAATCCTGGTTCTATTTCATATTTAAGATTACAATTTTTACAGGAACCAATATCACCTCTATTATTAACGAATATATTCTTATAAGGATTATTCTCTGGCCAGAATTTTTCAGTTTGACATCTTGGACAATAATTATAAATAATACTGTATAACTTATTTCCCTTGTTAATTAATCTAAACATTATACAAAATTAATGAATATTTCTAAAAAAGTTCGAAATTAGGACCGAGAGGCCCACCAAAGCGGAATCCATCTCATTATGAGTTAAGATTCCGGTTTTTTTATTCTCATCTACGTGGTCATCTACCCCAAAACATTTAAAACAGTTTAATTATTTTATGTAGCAATCCCTTTTGTAAATATTTGCATTAAGTTTTTTAAAACAACTATCTTAGCATAAATAAAAAATAGTTAACAGTAATGGATTTTTTAAAGATAAAAATTTAAATTTATATTCTATATGAAAATAATAATGATAAAAAAGGAAGGTTGTAATCCTTGTAAAATGTTTGAGCCTACTATAAAAAATGTTGCAAAACAAAATAATTTAGAATACAAGTCAGTACAGGCAGAGGATATGCCTGAAAAAATGAGGCCTGAAGTTTTTCCTTATTTCTACTTACTAAATGGTGAGGATTTATTAGAAAATTGGGCAGGAACAAATACAAGGAAAATGTCTAATGTACTTAAAAGACATATTCCAAATTTTTCTTTTAGTGAATAAGTAATAGTTTTTTCATACTACCATTTTAGTGAGTTTTTATTTTATAAAATGCTCTTTTACCAAATTTTCAATTGGGGATTGTACTATTTCTTGTACTTGCATTCCTTCTTTCTTAGCAATTTTATTTATGTAATTTGATAAAAAGTAGGCAACTGACCCCACAAAAGTAAGAGGGTATTTTTTATAATTATCAAAACATTTTATGTGTAAATCAAAGAAGTTTTGTATTCCTTTTCTGAATATAGAATCAAATATTTGCTCTTCTTTATTTTCATACATAAAACGAAAGAAAGTTGCCAAATACAAATTTGGCCTTTGGACCGAATAGATATTTTCAATAATTTCATCTTTTCGTTCTGAAGTCCAATTTTCAAATTTCTCTATAATATTTCTTGGTAAAACATTGTTTACATATAAATTGATTAGTTGTTTGCCAAAGAAATTTCCACTTGCTTCATCTCCTGCAATGTATCCTAAAGATGGAGCATTTTCAATAATATTGTCCCCATCAAAAATACAAGAATTAGATCCTGTTCCTAAAATACACGAAATGATTGGAATNCCCTTATAAGTAGCTTTAAGAGCAGCTTCCAAATCATGTCTTATTATTATTTCTGCATTTGAAAAGAATGCCTGCAGAGGTTCTTTAACAATAATATTTCTACTTTCGGATGAACATCCCGNTCCATAAAAATAAACTTCTTTAATCTCTGTTTTTATAGAGTTCAGCTTACTACTATTTAGTTCTGAAGTAATGCTATCAAAAGAACTGTATTTGGGATTAAATCCTGATGTTTTGTGTATAGATAAGATCTTTCCATCAGTAGTACAGTTTGCCCAAGCACATTTTGTAGATCCACTATCAGTAATTAATATCATAAACTTTATTTACAAAAATAAACTATATTCTAACTTACAGAGCTATTAGTATAGAACAAATATTATTTATTATTTTAGCATAAATNTTTTTTCAATGAAATTATTATTAATCCTCTCTTTATCCGCATCTTCTTTGATTTGTTGCTCGCAAATTAATTTACTTAAAACAGCATCTGAAAANGCGGGGGTATTCATAAACAAGGGAGTAAAACTATCAGAAAGTGATATTACAGACGGATTGACAGAAGCATTAGTTAGAGGAAGTTCATATTCTGTAGATTTAGCCTCTGCTAANGGAGGATTTAATAATAACAAATTTATTAGAATACCATTCCCAGAAGAAGCTATTAACATTAAAAACACTCTGTCAAATGTTGGATTTAATGATAAGTTAGAGACATTTGAATATAGTATGAATCAAGCTGCAGAAACGGNTTCTAAAAAAGCTTTATCTATTCTGCTCGAAGCTATAAAAAAAATGAGCATTAATGACGCTCTTAATATTTTAAATGGAGAAGATAATGCAGCTACTATATACTTAAAGAATAGTACAGATAGTTTTCTATATTCTGAATTTAAACCAATTATTATTTCAGCAATGGAGAAAGTAGATTTAGCAAAAAAGTGGAATCCATTAATTAAAAAGTACAATACAATTCCTTTTACAAAAAAATTAAATCCAGATTTGGATGATTATATAACCACAAAGACAATCGATGGATTATTTATATTGATTGCTAAACAAGAAAAAGAAATAAGAAACAACCCAGAAGCAAGAGTTTCAGATTTATTAATAAAAGTATTTAAATAAAATTATGGAAAAAAACGATCAAATTTTTTTACAACTCATTTATATGTTTCATACTTCCGCTNTGCAAGGTTTAGGAAAAGTAGCTGACCCAACAGGACAAATAAATAGAAACTTAGAGTATGTAAATCAGACTATTGACTTGATGGAGATGTTATTGGTTAAAACAAAAGGAAATATATCAGAAGANATAGAAAAAATGCTTACACAAATGATTTCNGAACTAAAGNTAAATTATGTTGATGAGAAATCAAAATCAGTAGAAGATAAGAAAAAAGAAGAAGAAGTAAAAATAAAAGAATCAAGTACAAAGACGAAATCTCAAAAAAAGAAAACTAAAAAGAAGGCTAAAAAGTAGATGGAGCAATCTAAAAGTAAAAATCCACGCATAATTATCGCACTTTTAGTAATAGTTTTATTTCTTCTTTCTGCATGGTTTTATTCTTATTCTGTTTCACAAAAAGAATTTGAGAATTTATTAGAGACACAATTCCAAGAATCAGAAAATTTAAGAATTCTAAAGTTAGAAGAAAACAACTTACGTTCGCAGTTAGATGATATAATTGAACAGTACGATAATGCTAGAAACGAGATTGATAATCTGAATGTAGATTTGGATGAAAAACAATCTGAGATCGACATCTTGAAATCTGAAATTAGAGATTTGTTTGAGGAAATTGACGATAAAGACGATATAGAGAATGCTTTGAAGGAAGCAAAAAAGAAGATTGTTGCACTACAAGATATTTCAAAAAAATATTTCTCACAATTAGATTCTTTACTTGGAGAAACCGAGCAGCTGGTGTTGGAAAATAAAAACTTAGAGAAAGAAAATATATTCATCAAGAATAAGAATAAAAATTTAAATTCTGAAAACACAGATTTAAATGCTAGATTAGACGCTGGTTCTATATTAGAGATTTCTGACATAGAGATTGACAAATTCAAAGAAGGATCACGCGGAGATTTTAAACCGGTATACTTTACAAAAAATATAAAATTTCTAAGCTGTTGTTTTAAAATTGCCGCAAATTCTATTGCTAAAGCAGAAAGCAAATCAGTTTATATTCAGTACATATCACCAGGCGGAGAATTACTTCAATCATCAAAGACTCCTGAGGGATCAATATTTGTATATGAAGATTCAACAATACATGCAACCACATATTCTGAGTTTAATTATCAAAATATAGAGATAGAACTTTGTGTAGATTGGGAAAGAGGAGATCCATTGGAAAAAGGAGAATATAAGATTTTATTTTTTATTGAAGGAAAATTAGTAGCGGCAAGATCTTTTAAACTTGGTTAGAAATAAGCAGTAATTCCCATATTTCCGANATGTTTTATTTCCGAATTTTCAGATTTNCTTCCATTATATTGTAAATTAATCTGCAGATTATTTTTCAGTTTATTATTATAATTTATTCCCCAAATTAAATTATTTCCATTGCTGAGGCCTTCCATTAATTCGTAGTTTAGGATTGAATTGTCTGATCCAGAATATTCAATATTTACATACTTACAATGAGAATGAAAATTACTTTTTTCAGATATTTCTCTATCTAATTCCACTCCTATTTCATGCAGTGTTAAATCTATCTCCTCCTCCGATACGTTTTTTGATTTAAAAGAATAATCTAAACTAAAACTACTTTTTTTGTTAGTTTTAATCATTACGCTTTCAGAGAAATTCTGATATTTGTATTGATAATTCTTTGAGCTAAAAAAATTGGAAATATTTTCTTTTTCTCCAAANGTAAAACTGATGTTATTTTGCAATTTTTGTAATAGTAAAAAGGTACTTTCTATTTTGTTTTCTAGAATTTCTTGCCTGTCGGTTCCATATGAAAAGCTGTTTTGAACGACAGATTGCTTATTACTAAATAACACACTTAATTTTTTGTTGTTTCTGTTGTACCATAAAGAATTAATATTTTGATTCATAAAATTTATACTACTATCCATTAAGTTCCCCGAAAAAGGATTATAACTAACTTCTTTGTTTTTGTTTTGTAACTGATATATGTTGGATATAGATAATCTTTTTATAAANCTATGATTACTTATTTCTTTTAAGTTAATATTTATATTTTGACTATAATTAAGCAGATAAATATTTTCTAATTCTGATGAGGGTAAAATTAAGCTAACATAATCAGCTTCATCTTGAAAGAGAGCAATTACAAACTCATTTATTTCTTGAATTTCATTATTATTGTTATCAATCCAATTATGTGTTCCCATNCCAGTAGGAACTTTAATAAAACTCTTNACTTTTTTTGCTTCTTTACCTTTTCCGATCTCATAGTTACTATTAGTTTGAATCAAATTATTCACAAGATTTAGAGTTAATCGGTTGTTGCTTANTAGGTTATTTTCACTTGATAAGCTATCTGGAATGAAATTAAGTTTTCTGAAAATAATATCATTATAGTATTTAATATTTTTATTTTCTTTTAGATGATAAGAAAGATTTATCTGATTTGCATTACTATATTCTTTTTGCTCCTTTGTATCAGAACGTATTTTGTATTTTAGAGAAATAATTTCCTTTTTATCTCTCACTTCAGTGGAGAAATCAGTAAATGAAAATGTATTTTCCTGTAAAATTCCTGCCTTATCAATATTATCTTGTTTTTCAGAGTTTANTGCTAAATCAAAATCAAGATATTTCCATTTTTTCACCAGATGCGAATTATAAAATAATAGGGAAGATTTGTAGTTTTCTGCTTGTATATCCGAATAATCTGCAGTTATATTTAATTCTGTTTTTGATTTGATATATTTTATTTTCCCTATATTTTTCANTCCAGAATAAGTCTTCCCGATTCTTAAATTTTGAAATTGATATTCNANAAAGNTNTTTTCATNCGNNANTAANAANAGTTGATGGTTTAGNAAAGTTTGATTNCCAATAATNTNTGNGATATTCCANTTTCTNTNAAATTCTACTTCNTTATATCGGATTACNNCCTCATATTNTTNNNTAATATANTCTACGGAGTTNTTGCTTGANATNTGNATNTTTTTNTTCTTTAAAATCAGCCAATCAAATTCGAAAAAAGTAGCTATAGAGTTATTGTCCGAATCATCTAAATCTGAAAACAGGTTTTTATCCAAATTCTGAAAAGTAAAGTTTGCTGTAGTGTTTATTTTTTCAGATATATTATATTTTAATTCAGCAGAAATAATATTTTTTGATTTAGGGCTTACAATTCGGATGTTTGGAGTGAAATTTCCTTGAGATATGAGCTCTCCATCTATCGAAATAGGAGCTATCCAAGAGAAAATTCTTCCATTGATTCCTTCTTCTTTAAGAATATAATCTCCATTTTTTTGATCTACTTGAGTAAATTTGATTTGATAATGAGCTGAATCCTGGTTATTTGAAAATTTATAATAAATAACAGGAATTCCAGAGATGGTTGTATCCATTTTTTTGTACAAAATTATCTCATTATTATAAGAAAAACTATCAATAGAATTTGAGAGTATTTGAGTTTCATTATCTCCACTTTCTGACAGAATTTTTTTGTTATTATCTGATAGATCAGTTAAATAATTTTGATTTTTCCAATCACTTTCAGAGTAAAAATTAAGATTAAATAAAATCTTTTCTGTTTTTATTTTCTGATTTGAAAATATAGTAGATTGAGCATAACTTCTGTTGTTGTATTCAAATTCCACATAAAATCGTTTATCTTTTGTAATGATGTTTTTATTTGTAAAAATAATTTCGGAGGTATTATAATTTATTACATAATCGTTTTCTTTTCCTCTTTTCAAAAGGTTACCATCCATAAAAATCTTTTCGGTGCCTGATAAAACAACAATATAGGATTCTCCATTTATTCCTTTTAATTTATAAGGACCCTGATTCCCCTCTGTACCCATAAAATTATTTGTAGCATATTTCCCTTTACTCATACTTATAGATGTAGAACTTTTTAAGAGAAGATTATTTTTCTCTCTTGAACTATTATAAATAATTCCTTTAGATTTTTTTCTGAAATTTAAAAAACGACTATTACTTTTACTTGTAATATCACCTGCAATAAGTTCATTTTCTTTGTCAAAAATCCGGATGTAAACCTTGTCAAACTCTTGTAATTTATAACTGCTTCCATCTTCTTGAAACGGTAAGTTATTGTCAGAGATCACAGCTTGTATTTTTAAATTATCGCTTAAGTTCCCTGAAATCCTTAGATCAATATTTGAAAGTACCGACAGATCTTGAGAGTTTCCAGTCATAATTGTTCTGCTAATATTCCCTTCTTTATTTAAAGAGGAATTTTCTGTATTTGTTGCAGATGTTTTCTTGTTCCAATATTTGTCAGAGTTGTTTTCTGGCTCTATAAAATTAAGTTTTCTATGGTAGTATNTTTTTGAGAGCAGAACAGGATAAACTTGATAATTCATCAGAATGGTTTCTCCAATAAAACTAGAGTCCGTNAATTTAATATTAGCATCAATTTCATTAAGTAAATATTTTTTTGAGTTTACAACTGTTGAATCTTCCAAGTTTATTATGAGACTATTGGGGATAATACTAAACTCATCAAAACTAAAGGTGATTTCAGATACCACTACAGTTTTATTTCTTTCGGAAAGACTAGATTGCGCAAAAAGCACAGATGGAATAAATAATAAAAGATAAAATATTTTTGTTATGAATTTCAAATTGAATTTTATTGGATTCTAATAACGAAAAAAGTTAGTAATCTGTATAATTTGTGACAAAAGTATTACTTTTATCGTCTATTAAAAAATAAAATATGTCAGTAATATTAACATATAATGTAAATGGAATTCGAGCAGCATTAAGAAAAGATTTTGATAAATGGTTGAAATCTACAAATGCAGATATTGTGTGTTTGCAAGAAATAAAGGCAAATCCCCAGCAATTTGATGAATCTGTTTTTACCGAATTAGGATATCATTGTTATTGGAATCCCGCAGAAAAGAAAGGTTATAGTGGAGTTGCAATTCTAACAAAAGATAACCCAAACTTTGTAGAGTATGGTTGCGGAATAGATAATATTGACCTTGAAGGAAGGTTTATTAGAGCTGATTTTGACAACTATTCGGTAATGAGTATTTATTTCCCAAGTGGTAGTAGTGGAGATATTCGTCAGGAATATAAAATATACTTTCTAGATAAATTTCAAAAGTATATTAATGAATTAAAAAAAGAAATTCCAAACTTAATTTTATGTGGAGATTATAATATCTGTCATCAGGCAATTGATATTCACAATCCTCAGAGGAATAAAAACACTTCCGGTTTTTTACCAGAAGAAAGAGAGTGGATGTCTAATTTTCTGCAAAGTGGATTTATTGATCCATTCAGACATCTAAATAANGAACTACACAATTATACTTGGTGGAGTTACCGAGCTAATGCAAGAGTAAAAAACTTAGGGTGGAGAATTGATTATCAAATGATTTCNCANCAGTTACTTCCTAAATTAAAGAGAAGCCAGATTCTTGCCTCAGCAAAACATTCTGATCATTGCCCTGTACTGTTGCAATTAGAAGATTAGATTTTTTATTACATTTGCACACCTAAAAAGAAAATAAATGAGTAGTATTTTACAAACTGCTGAGCGGAGTTCTCATCTTGATCCATCNGAAAATGTAATTTTCCAAAGACACTTAATTGCTTACAAGGAAGCTGCAAAATTGGTAAGCGGAACTATACTCGAAATTGGTAGTGGAGAAGGATATGGAGTAACAGAATTAGCTCCTAAATCAACGAAATATATTGCAGTAGATAAGTATGATTCTCCAATTTCGAAAAAGGTGCAAGACAACAATAACATTGAGTTTAAACAAATGAATGTTCCTCCTTTACAAGGAATAGAAGAAAATAGTATTGATTATGTAGTCACTTTTCAAGTAATAGAGCACATACAAAATGATGTGCAGTTTGTAAAGGAAATTTATAGAGTATTAAAACCGGGAGGGAAGTTGATATTAACAACTCCCAATTTGCTAATGTCTCTTTCCAGAAATCCATGGCACACTAGAGAATATACTCCACAGTCAATGAGAGATATTCTAGAGATATCTTTTTCAGATATTGAGATGAATGGAGTTTTTGGTAATGAAAAAATCATGGAATATTATAATGCAAACAAGAAATCTGTTGAAAGAATTAGGAAATGGGATATTTTCAATTTAGAAAAAAATATGCCAAGAAGGTTACTGCAAGTTCCTTACGATATATTAAATAGATTTAACCGCCATAAACTTCAGGATAAAAACGAAAGTTTAGTTAATGATGTAAAGTATATGGATTACTCAATTTCAGAAATGACGGACCAGTGTTTAGATTATTTTTGCATAGCTACTAAATAGTTCCAAATTTAAATCCTCTTTTCAAAAGTGTTTTAAGAATTTCTTATAAATTTTTTTGAAGTATTTTTTCAGATTTTTTGTTGTCATGAAAAACAATAATCGATCCACTTTCTGTATTTTTGAGTATGTTTTTCTTTAGTTGTTTCTCAGAAATATTTTCAGTAAAATCATAGCTCAACACATCCCACATAATAATTTTGTATTTCTCTTTTATTCTTCTGATTTTCCATGGATACATTTTACCAAAAGGAGGACGAAATAAATTTGTATTTGGAAGTGTATTCTTGCACCTCTCAATATCCTGTAAATACATTTTATTAGAACTTAAAAATCCATTTTTATGAGAATAAGTATGATTCCCAATTTGATGTCCATTATTTAAAATTGCATCAATAATTTTAGGATGTTTTTCAGCAGATTCTCCAACACAAAAAAAGTAGCCTTAATATAAAGGCTACTTAGTAAATTTAATATCCAGTAGTAAATTTAGGGGTAGAGCTATCTTCAAAAGTTAGATATATTTCTTTTCAGAGTTTTCTTTCTTCCAAACTATAGATGTGGAAAGTGACTGAACAAACTTTGGAGTTTTAACTATTTGCACTAAAGAACATCCAACAGCTCTACTTCAAATATTAAAGTTGCATTTGATGGAATTCTTGGAGGACTTCCTCTTTCTCCATATCCTAATTCAGATGGAATTCTAAACACAAATCTATCCCCAACATTCATTAATTGAAGACCTTCAGTCCACCCTGGAATCACTTGGTTTAAAGGAAATTCTACTGGTTCACCTCTTTGTATAGAAGAATCAAATATGGTGCCATCTTTTAACATTCCAGTATAATGAACTTTTACCGTATTTGTTGCTTTAGGAGATTTACTTCCACTACCTTCAGTAATAACTATGTAAGACAATCCACTTCCCGTTATAGTTCCTTTTCCTTGTATTAATTCTTGCATAGCTTTTTCTACTTGAGTTTCTTTTTCTTTTTGCACTAACTCTGCATTGGTGAACCTTCCTTTTCCTTCATCTTCATTTTTCTCTCTTTCTATTTCCGCTTTTTCTAGTTCTTTCTTTACTTTTTCATTTTCCTCTAACTCTGCATTACTAAATCTTCCCTTGCCATCAGCTTCATTTTTCTCTCTTTCTGTTTCTGTTTGTTCAAGTTTTTTCTTATCAGAGATTGTTTTACTATATTGATTCAATTGCTTAATAGAATTGATAGCATGATCAAGCAAATACTTTCCTTCTCCTTCAAGATTAGCAACTAATTCTAAATATGTCTTTTGTGTTTGATATTCATTAAGTAACTCATTAATTATTTCTTCACCTTTTTCAGGATTAGTTGTTGCGTAAACATTTGCCATTTGGACTGAAACTCGGTCTAAGTAACCTGTGGAATATGGAATAGATTCAAAATATTTATCCGTTAGAGAATCTGCTTTTTCATTATTTCCTTTCTGAATTAATTGCTGAGAGAGCTCTACAAATGGAAATCTAAATCCACTTATGGATCTGTCTGTATAATGACAATAATTAACATCTGGATTGCTTAGGTTTCCATAACTATATTTATTCATAAGAAGATCATAACTCTTATCAATATTTATTTGATTTTGATTTGTGTTAAAAGGAACTAATCTAGAGACAGATCCTTCAGATTGAATGTAATTCATTAATCCGTAATCTTGGATTACTCTTTTTTTATTTTTAATAATAAACATATCTAATGTTTGTGGCGCATTGATAAAATAAAGTGGTCGTTCCCAATTAAAATTTGCTAAAATATCTAATAATGCTATTTGAGATGCATATAATTGGTTCCCTTTTATTTGAAGCTTAATAAATGCTTTTACCCCTTTATTTGTACTATCTTTAGGTAAGGGTATTTTTATATATCTAGGACATGTCTTGTCGTTGTTGATTTGCTCTACCGCTTTATGAATTGAGGTATATTTTGAATTTTTAATCTTTTTCTTTCCAATAATTTGTATACCATTTGCTTTATCTCCTTTATAAAAATCATGTGTTAGTGTATATGGTATAGGAGAGGCGTCATATACTTGTTTTTTTATTTGATCAATATATGCTGCCCTACCGAGTAAACTCATGTTTACATTTCGAACATCAGTTCTTATTCCCTCTACTTCTTGTGCAAACCAAAGTGGGTAAGTGTCATTATCTCCATTTGAGAATAGAAGAGCATTTGAATCGCAAGATTCTAGATAATTTACTCCGACATCTAAGGCGATTGTTCTTCCAGTTCTGTCATGGTCATCCCAATTTTCGGAAGCCATTAAAACAGGAACAGCTAATAAACAAACGGAAGTTGCTAAAATAGCAGAGGTTTTTGCACTGATTTTTTGTTTTAGATAGTCAAAAATTCCTAAAACTCCTAATCCAATCCAAATAGCAAACGCATAGAACGAACCTACATAAGCATAGTCTCTTTCCCTAGGTTGCTCCGGAGGAACATTTAAATACAAGATAATAAAAATACCAGTAAATAAAAAGAATAATAAAACAGATATAGCATCTGTTTTCCTAGATTTAAAGTGAAAGAAAATTCCTGTTAAACCAAGAATTAAAGGAAGAAAATAGTAATGGTTTTTCGACTTATTATTTTTTAGGTGCGAAGGAGCATTTTCATATTCACTAGCATTTAGTCCACTTTCCCAATTACCATAGACCGGGTTGCCGTTCATGTTAGCAACATCATTTTGTCTTCCAGCAAAGTTCCACATAAAGTATCTCATATAAGACCATCCTACCTGATACTTAAAGAAGAAGTTTAAATTATCTGAAAATGTAATATTTTGTGGGTCGTGAGGAACCCAATTTTGATATCCATTAATGTATTTCTGTTCTCTATTTTCATACATTCTAGCAAAGAAGCGATTATTTTTATATTTTCTTTTTTGACTTAATCCAATCNGTTCATACTCTCCTTTTTCTAGGTTTTTCTCGTAGATTTCTTCCGTTTTAACTCCTATTACCTGGTCAGTATAGTAACGTCCAAATACTAATGGAGCAACTTCTCCATATTGCTCCCGAGCTAAATATGAAGAAAGTTTTACAGGGTCATTTGGGACACTCATATTTATAGGTGTATTTGCACTACTTCTTATAATAACAGTTGTATAAGATGAATAACCAATTAACAAAAATAATACACCTAAAATAGCAGTATTCCATGTGGATTTATTGTTTTTCAAAGTGTACATAATCCCATAGATAATTAATCCTATTATTAGTAAAACAAAGAAAATAACACCTGAGTTAAAAGGTAATCCAAAACTATTTACAAATAGCTTGTCAAACCAACCCATTAAAGCAGCGGTTTCAGGTATAAAAATTCCCTGGATAAACAACAATATAGCAGAAGAAACACCAAATGCTTTTAAAAACCCTTTATGAGTATACGTATTATTTTTAAAGTAATAAATCATTCCCATAGCAGGAATTGTAAGTAACGAAAGCAAATGCACTCCAATTGAAAGACCAATTAAATATGCTATTAAAACTAGCCATTTGCTAGCATGAGGAGAATCCGCAACCTCTTCCCACTTTAGAATACACCAAAAAGTTACTGCAGTAAAAAATGAAGAGAGGGCGTAAACCTCTCCTTCCACAGCAGAAAACCAAAAAGAATCTGAGAAAGTATACGCTAAGGATCCAACGATTCCCGCTCCAAGTATCGCAAATATTTTTGATGTTTCTATTTCCCCCTCTTTCAAGTAAATTTTTCTTCCGAATGCAGTTATTGTCCAAAACAAAAACAAAATAGTAAAAGAACTTGCAAGAGCGGACATGCTATTCACCATTGTAGCAACTTGAGTAACATCTGAAGCAAAAAGAGTAAAAATTCTTCCCATCATTAAAAATAATGGAGCTCCAGGTTCGTGTACAACTTCTAGTTTAAATGCTGCTGAGATGAATTCCCCACAGTCCCATAGACTTGCAGTTTTCTCCATTGTTGCTAGGTATACAAATGTAGCAATTAGAAAAACTGACCATCCAATAATAGTATTTAGCTTCTTAAATTGTTTCATAGTTTTTTGTAATTTTTCGATTTGCGAATTTAGGAATTTATTTTGATTTTCAGCTAACAAAAGAGGAAACAGAAAAAAGTGTAAAATATTTTGTCTATTCTTATTAATTGTTAGTAGTTTTGCAAACCTTTTTTAAAGGAAATGCCCGATGGTGTAACTGGCAACACGTCTGTTTTTGGTGCAGAAGAGTCTAGGTTCGAGCCCTAGTCGGGCAACATAATACTACTTATTAAATTATCATATTCTCACGTAACAAGATTAATTTATTTTCGTATCTATTTTAAGGTTTTTTTACGTATATTTGTGGTTCCCTTTTTAAGGAAAACAAGTAAAAAAACTAAAAATAAGTATTATGCAAAGAAGATTTACGAGAATATTCTCAACATTTGTGTTATTAGGGTTTTTTATAATAGGCACAAATAGTATTGTTGCTCAAAATTGTAATACCCCAACAAATGTATCAACAACTACTATTTCTAATTTTTCAGCAACATTAAATTGGGATACAGATTCTAGTGTTGATCACTACAGACTTAGATATCATGAAATCGGAGCAAGTTCATGGATGTATAACCACAATGTGCCCGCAGGAAATCTTTATAACTTAACAGGATTAGACACTTCTGTAAGTTATGAATGGCAGTTAAAAGCAATTTGTTCTTCTGGGAATTTACCTACTTCAGGATGGTCGTCATTACAGACATTTATAACTACTAATTATCCTGTTGACTGCAACAATACACCTAATGGAATTGCTTGGATTGATAGTTGCGGGAATTGTGTCGGAGGTGCTACTGGAAACTTGCCGTGTATTGGGTTTACTCCAACTGTAAGTATTACATTATCTAGTGTAGAATGTGACTCACTTACTGACTTTTCATTCACATTCTCTCAGGACCCTAATGAGCCAGATGTTGCTTCAGCTTTTTTCACCTCTGATGGAGGATATTTTGATTTCACAGGATTAAGCATAAATGATACTGTCGGATCTTCTATTAATATGATTGCTGGAGGACAAATACCTGCTCATAATATCACAACGACATTATTAGTAGATTTTATAGTTAATTCTGATAAAATTTCTGTTAAGGCTATAGATGACATAACGGGACAATTATACTCTTCTTTTACTATAGAAAACACAGCTAATGGAATTCTGATTATTATAAATTCATTACCAGATAATAATAATGTCACACAGGGTAATAGTCAGTGGGTTGTTTTAACAGGATTATTTACAAATCCTAGTCCTGGTATTTTAACATTTACTTCTACGATAAATTCAGAGATAGGAGATATTGATGTTCAGACGTTTCCTTTTACTATTGTTTGTTTAAATGTTGACT
>PAKE01000044.1 GCA_002710495.1 Flavobacteriales bacterium | reverse complement strand
TGGCTGGGGCTCGAACCCAGGACCCTCTCCTTAAAAGGGAGATGCTCTACCAACTGAGCTACCAGGTCTTAAATCGTCTGCAAATATATTTATATTTATTTTTCTACAATAAAAATTACTATTTTTTATTTCTATTATTTTTTTACTAGTATATTATTGAAATAAGGATAATATATTGTTGATTTGCAACATTAAATTTCTATCAAATAGATTAAATGAGATATTTTCTGGTTGGTTTTATGGGTTCTGGGAAAAGTTCAATTGGCAAACAACTTGCTAAAGAACTTAACATAAAACATATTGATCTTGATAACCTTATTGAGGAATCAGAAAATATAAAAATTGCAGATATTTTTAATAATTCAGGAGAAAATTACTTCAGGAAGTTAGAAGAGAAGTATCTGAAGGAAACAATAAAAGAAGATAACATATTAGTTTCTACTGGAGGTGGCACTCCCGCTAACCATGGTCTAATGGACATAATGAATAACATTGGAGAAACTATTTATTTAGAGTGTTGTACTGAAACACTGTTCGAGAGATTGAATAAAGACAAAGAAAAAAGGCCAATGATCTCTATTTTATCTGATGAAAGTTTAATGAGATATATAAAAAATAAACTGGAAGAAAGAAATTTCTTCTATAAAAAAGCGACACACACAATCTATAACGATAGCGGAAATTGTGTAAATGAAATCATTAATATTTTAGGATAAATAAACTCCTTCCTCTTTTCCAAAAACTACATTTATATGTTCTTTCATAGTAGTAGAAAGAGACATCCCTTCATAATCTGCTTTAATAGGATATCGATTATGATTTCTGTTTACTAAAACTACTGTAGATAATTTTACAAGAGGAACCTCAAGAAATTCGGAAGATGCATACATTAATGTTTTTCCAGAGTTCAGAACATCATCTACTAAAATAACAACTTTATTCTCAATATCAGTTGAGTTTAAATTAAAAACTAAATCAGAATCATAGGGATTATCTTTATCTAATTTTATGGAAGCATCAATCACTTTTATTTCAGAAATAGAACTAATAAATTTTGAGATTCTTTTTGCAAGCACAACTCCTCTTTTCTGAATTCCTACAACTACAATATCAGATTCCATATGATTTCTTTCGTAAATCTGCCAAGCTAATCTGTTTATCTTTTGTTGTAATTGATTTTTGTCTAATATTTTAGATCTTTTTGGCATCTTTAATGTTTTATAAATCAAATTATTTTCTTTCTAATTTCATAAAAGTTTATTACTAATAAGTAATATTAGAAAATATACCACCTGTAACTTCTAATGGCTCAAATGCTAAAGTTCTACTTGTAAAGTTAAATGTGCCATTTAGTTTACTTTCAGTTTTTTCTGACAATGAAAATGTTCCATTTGTTGTAATAGAATAGTCGACACCATTTTGGGTAACATAAGCTCTGTCTGTCGGGGAGTTATTTAAAAAAGGTGTTTCTGATCCATCACTTAAAGAAGAAAAATTATAAATAATAAGTGTAATATCAACAGAGTTGTCAGAAGCATTAATAGTAAGTACATTAGAAGGATTAATATCTATTACTGGTGAATTATCAGTATAGTNATCCCCATCAATCTTCCAACTAAAAGAAGGTGTATTATTATTGTTCTGATCAGTTGTATCTTCTTTTTCGCAAGACACAAAAATCAATATGGTAGCGACTAAAAAGTATATAAATTTCATTTTCTATTTTTTTACAATAATACAATTATTCTATCAAAATAAAACCGTTCTTTTTATGAAACACTCCTATTTTATCTACAACAGAAATAATATAAGTATAAGTTCCTGCAATTCCTTCTCCTCCATCCCAAAAAATATCGAAATTATCTGAATAAAAAACTTCATCTCCCCATCTATTATAAATGTAGATTTCGAAACTTTCAATACCTACTCCTTGTGGTTCAAAATTATCATTTCTACCATCTCCATTTGGACTAAAAGTNTTTGGAACATAAAGTGCGTAATACGGATCTATAACAATNTCAATAAAAGCAGTGTCAANACATGGACCATTTTCTGCTAATAAAACCACAGTATAAGTTCCGTCTTCTTGATAAGTATGTACCGGATTAAACTCTAATGAATATGGATTATTATCACCAAATTGCCATAGATATGTACTGGAAAATATCGAGTTATTTATAAAACTTACTTGAGGATTTAGCATGTCTGGATTCTCAGGATTATAATCAATATTCGCTTGTGGATTATTTACCACATCAACATACTCTGTTCCACTACCAACATTACTACATCCATTCGCATCTGAAACATAAGGGATAGTATAAACTCCTTCTTGTGTAGAAAGAATAATAGTAGGGTTAGTAGAAGAAACAACTGAATTTACAGCTCCATCAACAGAATACGTTATGTTCCAAGATGGATTTCCGCTTACATCAACAATAATAGCTGCAGAATCTCCCGAACAAAGAATCCCTCCACCGGAAACAATATTTGCAGTAGGAAGTGGATTAACACTTACAACAACACTAGTGGTGTCTTTACATCCAAGGATATCTGTTCCTACTAAGATATATTCTGTACTAATCAATGGAGTAGCAAGAACCACAGTTCCAACTCCTGAACTTAACGTGTTTGAAGGAATCCATACATACTGATTAGCTCCATCTGCTAATAGAGAAACACTTTGTCCTTCACAAATAATAGGATTGTTAGCTGAAATTGAAACCGTAGGGTTTATTCCAACATTAAGTTGGAAATTAGCAATGTTTGTACAAGAATTGATATCTGTTCCTATTACAGTATAATATGTTGATGTATTAGGATTAGCAATCACAGATTGAGCAGTAGTTGAGTTTAATCCAAATGAAGGACTCCATGAATAAGAAAGTGCTCCAAAAGCATTAATATTTACACTAGATCCTTCACAAATATCATGAGTATTTGGCACAGAAGACAAGGTAATTATGGGTTGTTGATTAACATTTACTAAGGCTGATATTACATCTAAACAACCATTTGTATCAGTTCCTGTGATGGTATAATCTGTAGTTATATTAGGACTAGCAACAACACTATTACCAATAGATGTATTCAGTCCTAATGCAGGGGACCAAATAAAATCCTGTGCTCCACTTGCAGTTACAACTACACTGTCACCTTCACAGATTGTTGAACTATTAGGAGTCGCATTCAAAATTGGCAAAGGATTTACATTAATAATAATCGAAGATGATGATGAACAATTATTTGCATCAGTACCAAGAACTGAATAGGTTGTTGTTGTTATAGGTGTTGCAGATACAACAGGACTAATACTTACATTTAATGAAGAAGATGGGTTCCATATATAGGAAGAAGCCCCAATAGCTGTTAAATTAGATGAGTTGCCAATACAAATAGTATCCTCAGTTGCAATAACAGATATATTTGGAGCTGACAATACTGATACAGAATAAGATATTGTTCCTACGCATTGATTTATATCAGTACCAGTTATTATATATGTTTGTGATGTTGACGGACTAGCTAAAACGAGATTTCCAACTGAAGTGTTTAAACTTGTAGATGGAGTCCAGATATATGAATTTGCACCACTTACTAAGAGTGAAGTAGATTCTCCTTCACATATATTATTTGTCCCTATTACATTTAAGACAGGTAATNGATTCACATCAATTGTAATATCAATACTGTCCTTACATCCATTTAAAGCTGTTCCAACAACCCAATATGTTGTAGTTGAAAGAGGAGAGGATGTCACAACACTACCAAAATTATTATTTAAAGTACTATAAGGATACCAACTGTAACTATTTGCACCAGATGCTGTTATTGGCACTGAGCTACCATAACATACTGAATTGGGAGTAAGTGGTGATGCATTGATAATATTAGGTGCAGGCAAAATATCAACAAAAAATTTAGTTTCATCAGTACATCCACTAGCATTCTGTGCTGTTACAGTATAAGTAATTGTGTCTAGTGGATTAATAGTAATAGGCTGTCCTGATATAGATGAAGGGGAACTTAAGTATATTGGAGGATTCCAAGCAAAGTTTGTCCCTGGATCACCATACCAAATAACTTCAATATCTTCACCTTCACATACTTGAGGTGATGGATCACTAGCATACATGCTAACGGAAGAAACAACATCTATAATAACTGGGATGTCTGTCGTACAACCTAAAGCATCTGTACCGGTACAGGTATATATTATACCAGAATTAGGAGAAGAGGTAACCGTTGATCCAGAATTAGCGATTAACCATATGTTTGGACTCCATGAATAAGAGGAAAAACCAGGAGATGCTATTAAAGTAATATCATTACCATCACACACCTGATATGTAAGAGGATTGTTATTTACGGGAAGATTAGTAGATGATATGTTCATAGAAGGAGCTGCTGGATCAGTTATTGTCTCCAGATGAGTAATAGAGCAACCGTTAGCATCTGTTACTGTGAGTGTGTAGGTCCCTGATGATAATGAAATAGCACTTATTCCTGATTGTGGTGTTGGTGTAGTGTTCCAACTATAACTATATGGCAAAGTACTAATTCCTCCTGAGGTATTTGTAACTGTGATTGCCCCATCAACACCTCCATTACATAACGGACTTGTTGGGTTAGTAGTAACAACTATTGGGAGAGGATCATTAAGTGTTATTGACAACGTAGGTAATATACAATTTTTAGAATCAGTTATTATTACAGAATAATTTCCAGCTGATAGCCCCGTAATAGAATCATTAGTTGTAGCAGTAAATCCATTTGGACCGGTCCATGTATAAGTATATGGTGGCGTCCCTCCATTAATATGAGCATAAAACTTACCATCATTACCTCCGACACATGAAATTTCTGCTCCGTTATAATCTGATATTGAATCAACTACAGAAAAAGAGCTCCCAGGATCCTCATTGATTTCTATTATAAAGGTTCCTAACTCAGAAGGAGAAGTCGCATCTACCACTAGATAATAAGTTCCTGAATTACATAATGATGTTGTAATCTGAGATTGACTACCACAATGATCATTATTTTCAGAAAGAGCTATTAAATTTGTGTCTTTTACAAGATATAAATAACTGTCAAATTGCGCACCATTCATACCACAAAGTGATATGTTTACTCCAATAGGATTTACAACATTAAACGAATAAATCACATCATTTCCAGTACTTGAAGGATAATAATCTGTATAACATTCGTTACTATTAAAATGAGAAATAGAGGTGCCGGAATTTACACTTCCTAAATCAATTGCATGGAAAAAGGAAGTTCCTTTAGTATACCTCCAAAAAGTCTCTATATGAGGCTTATAATAACCATTTATACTAGAATTACTACATCCAGAACTATTTAGATATCCATGAGAATACCATTGACATGGAGGTCCACTCCTATATGTCAAACCTTGATAAAACGGGTTAGCATCACATCTATAGTCATCACCTGTTTCTATACCACCGCATCCCAAATTAAATGGTAATGAAACACCGCAACAAACTACATCCTCCCAAGTACATGCAGTGCCATTTTGACAAAATCCTACACCTAATAATGACAAACCATCTGATGGAATATCATCTTCCCAAGTATCTACTTTAAAATCTAGATACTGTGGAACAACTGTTGTAGGAAAAGAGAAATTCGCAAAAGTGGTATTAAAATCTATTGAATTTGCACCTCCAGGTGTAGGATTGAAGTTATTATCTTGCAAACACGTCCCTCCAGTCCAAGAATATGTAAGTAAATTATCTTGTGCCCAAATTTTAAAAACTAGTTCATCTGGAGCAAAACCAATACCTAAAAGAGCTTCGTCTGTTGGAGCAAAATTTCCTTGAACTTCTCTTAGTTTTATATCAACAGAGATAGGTCCATCAGAATAGGATTGTGAAAACAATATACTTATTGAAGATATTAAGAGTATACAAGATAATAGTGCTTTCTGAAAATCCATTCTGACTTATTCAATATATAATAATTTACAAATATATATTATTCTATCTTAATAATTTAAGTTGCCCTTGGTATTCAAAAACTTCTCCATAAATATTCTGGACAAAGACACTATAAGTATAAACACCAACTGGACATAAGTCTTCTTCATTAAAATTATTATAATCTGATCTTAGATTTGTTCCGTCCCAACCAACATCAAGATCATTAGATGTAAATATTAACTCACCCCATCTAGAAAATATCTTTAATTCATATTCCTCTACTCCTGTTCCGTATCCCTTAAATATTCTATTCTCATCTTCTGAACTCGAAGGAATAAATGTATTTGGAATATAGAAAGCGTATTCATCAACCAAGATATCTTTACTAATAGCATCTGTACAATTTGCAAAAGTTGTAATTTCTAAGTTTACTGTATAAATACCTGCGCTATCATAGCTATTTGAAACCAAAGAATCATTATCAAAGAAACCATCTCCAAAATCCCAAGTCCAATATTCTACAGAAGACCAAAATGTATTTGTTAGATCAACAAAGTAAAATGGATCATTTCTCTGATCTAACAACCTCTTATGGTATGGATAAGCCTCAAAATCTGCTATAGGACTTTCTAAATTATCAATACTAAATGACGCTGATTTCTTACAAGAATTTGAATCTGAAACTTCAACAGAATAAGTTCCTTCTGAAAAATGATTTACAATATTCGTAGTAGAACTATCGGACCAAACGGCAGAATAATTTGGCACTCCACCACTAGCTATAAACTCAGCTTTTCCTACTGATTTTTCACAAGTATCTGAGTAAGATAATAAATCAAAAAACAACTCAGATGGCTCACTTAAAGTTACCGAATCAATTGCTAAACATAAATTTTTGTCATAAACAAATACTTCATAATACCCACTGTATAGCCCTGTTATGGAATCTTTTTTATCATCATTGTTCCACAGGTAAGTATAGTCAGGACCAACACCATTAGTAGCCTCTGCAAATACAGAACCATCATTTACTCCAAAACAACTAATATGATAACCATTATAATCTGAAGTTGCTATCACATCTACTGACACAAAAGTAGGTGGTTCGTCCAAAGTTATAGACAAACCTTCTGTGCATCCCAAACTATCTGTAATTTGTAAAGAGTATATTCCTGCATATAAATTAAAGATACTATCGGCAATATCACCATTATTCCATAGATAAGTAAAAGGAGGGTATCCTCCAGAAACTAAAACATCAACCCAAGCAGAATTCTCTCCTTTACAACGCACATTATATCCAGAATAATTTGACGGATTTATTGTTGTTGTTTGAGAAATCTGTTGTGGCTGATCTACAAAAAAATTAATAAACTGATTACACATATTTGCATCTGTAACTATTACAGAATAATCTCCACTCTCTAAATCATATATATCTTCTGTTGTATCAGAAAATAAGTTTGGACCGATCCATAGGTAATTATATGGAGGAGTTCCTGTTCCTTGAGCAATCTGAAGGTTCACACTACCATTAGAATCTCCATAACACTGAACATCTTCAATAGTCGCTGCGATTTGCATGGAATCATTTTGCTGTATATTTATGGAATTAGTAAATTTACATCCATTAGTATCTGTTACTATGAAACTATGGGGACCAGCCCACATCTGAGATGTGTCAGATGAACCCCAATCTAATAAATAAGGAGGAGTTCCACCATAAATTGTAGTAAGAACAGATCCTGTTGAATCTCCATAACATAAAACATGATTAGTAATATTTGTTGACGCTGAAAGTTGTTGTTGTGGCTGATTTACCACTACATTTCTTGATATAGTACACCCCCTAGAGTCAGTAATGTCAATTGTATAAACTCCTGTTGTTAGGGTAAAAATACTATCGTTAATAGAACTAAAGCCATTAGGACCATTCCACTGATAAATAAAAGGAGAGTTACCACCTATAATATCTAAATCTATGGACCCATCAGATCCACCAAAACAGCTGACATTCGTTACTTGTCTGATGGTATCAAATAAGAATAAATCTATCTGAAAAGTTGCTGGCAGAATACAATTATTATCATCTACTACATTAAGTATGTATTCTCCATTAGCTAAATTAGAATTTATTGAATCAGTATTTCCGTTACTCCAAATATAAGAGTAGTTTGGAGTACCTCCAGTAACAACAACCTCAATCTCACCATCTTGATAACCATCACAACTTTCATTACTCAAAAAGGACGTAAGAGATAATGGTGGGGGTTCTGAGATACTTAAATTAATCAGATTAGGACAATTAGTTTGATCATTTACAATAACAGTGTAATTTCCATCTTCTAAATTTAAAATTGAAGAAGATGAAGAACTAAATGGATTACCGTCTAACGTCCAAATAAATGTTGGAGCAATAGAATTAGGAGTTAAAAGAACTATATTACCATCTGAGGATCCATTACAACTAATGTTATTTATAATTGTATCCACCTGAATAGTATTTCCGATATTTATAGTTTCCGAATGAGTAAAAACACAATTACTTAAATCATCAGTAATCTGCAAATTATATGTTCCAGCTTCTAGTAATGAAATATCTAAACTTGTAGAAGAAAATTGATTTGGACCTGTCCAAGAATAAAGATAGGAACCTGTTCCTATTAGTGTCATATCAATGTCGCCATTTGCATCTCCATAACAAGTCTCAGCTAAAACTACTGAAGTCAACTGAATGTCTGATGGCTCTGTAATTGTAATCGGAGAATTATTTATAAAAGGAGAACAACCAGTATTTAAATCAACAACACTATAAGTATAATCAGAGGCACTTAAGCTGAAAATATCTTCTGATATATTAAAATATCCATTTGTATCTGTCCATGTTGTATTATAATTTCCAACAGGAAGAATAGTTAAATCTATATAACCATCATTTCCAGAAAAACAACTTACATTCTGTAGAACATTAGTCACAACAATTTCAGGTGGATCATTTACAACATATGTCGCGGTTTCTATACATGGAGGTGTAGATGCGTCAGATACAGTTATATTATATGTTCCAGCTATTAAGTTAGAAATATCCTCCTGATTAGAAGTAAATAAATTTGGACCTGTCCAATTCCAACTTACAATATTCCCGCTAGTAACCAAATCTATACTAGCATCATTTGAGTTAAAACAACTATTATCGTAAGGAGTACCAAAAATTGTAATATCTGTAGGTTCAGTAATTAAAACAATTTCAGTAATTGGTCCACATCCATTTGAATCTGTTATACTTGCAGTATAAACATCTGGACTTAAATTTGAAATATTTGATGAACTAGACGTATATCCATTAATCGAAGTCCAAATAATATAGTTAGTGTTAGAAGTTCCTCCTAAAATAGTTAAATCAATAGATCCATCATTTAATCCAAAACAACTAACATTAGAAGAAACTGAACTAACAGTTAATTCTTGAGGCCCAGTTATTAAAGCGTTTAGCGGTTCTACTCCACATCCAAGAGTGTCTCCAATACTATCAACTACCCAACAATAATAGTTGCCAGTATCTAAATTTATTAAATCTTCTGAATTAGCATAGAATCCACTGATAGAATCCCACCAAAAGAAATTATAGGGTGGAGTGCCTCCAAGTACCGACAAATCAATTGTACCGTCTTGCAAACCAAAACAACTAACATCTGTTGAAACAAGAGATCCAGAAGAATTAGATAAATTAATTGTATACGTGTAAGAGAATGAGTTGTTTATTGGACATGCGTCATCAATAACAGTTACTGTAAAATAAAAAGGACTATTTGGCACATCTGCAATTGTTGGAACCCAACTAAAAACAGCTTGAGGATTTAGAGTACCATTTGCAGAAATATTAAAAGATGCATTAGTGATAGAATTATTCCAGCTCATTGTAAGATTAGTACTACTAGAAGAATTAGAAAGTGCATTTATATTAAATATTACAGGAGAAGATCCATCAGAACAGAAATTACGAGTTGCAATTCCTCCAGAGGAATCAGAATTTACTGGAGCTATTGTATCTATACCGCTAAGAAGAGGTGGAGTTGATGAACAATTATCTAAAACAATAATTTGAATATCTCGTATTACACTACCAATAAAAACTCCATTCCTATATTCTGAAACTTTCATTGCTACAACCGATACTTGTAATTGGTTTGATAACATGCATAAATCACCAGTTAGTGGATCAAAAGTTGTTGTACCGGAAATTGGATTAGAAGCAGAATATCCTAAATTATAAGTAACTGTACCTCCAGTTGATGAGTTTAAAGGAGTAATAAGAGTATAAACTAAAGAGTCACCATCAGGATCAACAGCTCCATTATTATAACAAAATTGTTGATTAATACATATATAGGGTGTTGGATACTCTGTAAAAATAGGAGAATTATTACAATATTGTGTGTTATTTAATTCTGACTGAACACATAAATCATTAAAACCAGGGGCCAGTATTGTGTTTATCGCTCCATTACGAGCAGATTCACATGCAGACAAAATCCAGTCAGGACAATTATTAGGTAATGTTATTATTGTTTGATAGATATACTCTTCAATACCAACAATTCCTGGAGTATTGCAAGGATTAGGTATAGAGGTACAAGCGGGTGTTATATTTTGAGTTGATATTTGATTCATTGTAGCAGAATTATTGTTTCCACATGAATTAGAGTTATAATCTAACACGAAAGATCCTGGAGCAGAGATTCCATTAGAACAATCCCTGTAAAATTTTAATGTAACCCTATAGGTATTAGGAGGGTAATTCGTAATAGTATAAGTACAAGAACTACCAGGAGATATAATACTAGAAGATCCGGAATTTCCAGTTGGTGGAGTTCCTGAGGTAAGTACAGTTCCTGTATTAGTAGTAACAGTATAACTTCCTCCATTCCATCCATCACCCCATGAATCGAACCAATTAAATGTATGATTTCCTGAAGGAAGACAAACATTAATATTATACGTCGAAAAATTATTATAACCACTACCTGAAGCTATAACATTACCAGTATTGTCATCTGTAATATTCCACGAACATTCAGATCCAAAGTTTGAAGTAGAAATAGTCACCTGATAATTGCCTGTCCAGACTGAATCGGTAGTTAAACATTCATAAGTAAGATCCATTCCCGCTGCATGTGAAGAATAAGAATCTACACTATATAAACATGTTAAAAGTAGAAAAAACAGTCTTTTTATCATACAAATATAATTATACAAAGATACAAATTAAAAATATACGAATAATAAACAAAAAAGTTATTCTTTTATAACTTTTGTTAAGTCTAATAAATTCTGAGCGTTTGCATAAAATCCTTTAATATTCTTATGTGAAAAACGGAGGACCTGATCATAATAAAGAGGTACAATAACCACATTGTTAATTATTATCTGATCAAGTATCTGATACATTTTAGTTCGTTTCTCAAAATCTGATTCAATAATTGATTTCTCATATAATATATCAAATTCTTCATTTTGAAAATGTGTTTTATTTAGTCCTTTATTCCAATCATTCTTACTGTAAAATAAAGATAAATAATTCTGAGCATCTGGATAATCTGCAATCCAACTTGCTCGAAAAAAATCTAGTTTTGAATTAGCAACCTTTTGCCTATGTGTAGAGCTAGGATTTACTTCAACAACTAATTCAATACCAATATTTTTAAGCTCACTTTGGATAAATTCACATAGATCTAAATATGCAGATGTAGTATTTAACACAATCGGAGTAAGTCCCTCTCCATTTGGATAACCAGCTAATTCTAAATGTTTTTGTGCTAATTTTCTATCAAAAGAATATCCTTTAATATTATCAGAAAAAGAAGACATACCTTTTGGAACAAAGCCACTTTCAGCAGCTACTCCAATATTGTTTCTTAAAAACTTTAACATTTTCTTTTTGTCAATAGCGTAATTTATTGCTTTCCTTAAATCCTTATTTACAGATAAAACGGAATTTCCATCCATTAAAAACGCAAGATATTCTGTATTTAAAAATGGTATGGATTGTAAGTTAATTTCTTCCCAATATTTATCTCTTAAAGTTCCATATTTACTTAATATCTCATCTTTATAGGAAGGATCTATACCAGATATAAAATCTATTTCACCTTGTAAAAAACTTAAGAATTCTGATTGTTTATCTTTAATAAAAGTAATAGCAACAGCATCTAGTTTTGGTAATCTCTCCCCATTCTCTTTTTCAAAATAATTTTTATTTTTTCTTAAAACTAGTTTAACACCCTCTTTCCAATACTGAAACTTAAATGGCCCTGTACCTATTGGATGAGAACGAAATTCAGATTTTTCTGCGAGTTCATGAGGAACAACACTACAATATTGCATAGAAATCAACGAAAGAAATGGAGGAAATGGGTTTTTTAGATTTATGACTAGAACACTATCATTTTCTGCATAATAATTATCTACATGATTAAAAACCCAACTTCCTGATGAAGCTAGATCTTTACTTAATAATCGATTAAATGAATAAACAAAATCAGAAGCAAATACACTCCTGCCCTTTCCATTTTTAAAGACACTATGGTCATGAAAAAAAACATCTCTTCTTAAAGTAAAAATGTACTTTTTCCCATCTTCAGAAATTTTCCATTTTCTTGCTATCAGTGGTACAACCTCAAGGTTATCGTTCATTTTTACTAACGGACTAAAAATTTGAGACGTAGCCCAAACAGACGCCTTGTCATTTGAAAACGCAGGATCTAAAGTTGAAATTCCGTTAGACTCGTTGTACTTAAAAATAGAGAGATTAGAGTTATCGTACTTACTATGACAAGCAAATAAAAAAGAACATAAAAGAAAAAAGCCGACTCTCCACTTCATTGTTAAAGTATTAAGCCGGCTAATCTAAGTAATAAAATTCGTATTACTTCATTAAGTTGAGTTCTCCATTGTAAACCCAAACTTTCTCGTTGTAATCAGTCACATAAACATGATACATATAAACACCATTCTCCATTACATCACTTGAACGATTTATTTTTCCATCCCATCCAAATTCAATGTTTTCTGAAATATAAACTAATGCTCCCCATCTGTCATATATTTTCATTTCAAAATTAGATATACCACTACCTTTTGCTAGAAAAATATCATTTAATCCATCTCCATTAGGAGTAAAAGATGTTGGAACAAATACTGAAAAAATATCATCAACCTGAACAGAATGGACAATCTCATCATAACATCCAAAATCATTTTCAATATATAGTAGAATATCATATATTCCAGATTCATCAAAAGAAATTGAAATTTCAGAATCTGTTGAATTGATTATTCCATTATCAAAATACCATTCAAAAAACAAACTTTCATCACAGGAAGTATTTATAAAAGTGACTTCTGAATTTAGTAAGGAAACTTTATTGTCAGTCATGTCAAAAGAAGCAATTGGATTTTCAGATACCTGAATATACTCTAATTTCGTAATTGAATTTTTACATCCAAATTCTGTTTCTACTTCTAAAGAAATATCATACATCCCAGAATTTTTGTAGGTGTTTTTCGGACTCTTCCCTGTTGAAGCATTTCTGTCTCCGAAATTCCAGTTATAAGAGATAATATTTCCATCAGTAATTGTAATATCTACAAAGTTTACTTCAATATCTTCACAAATCTCTCTATCAACCAAGAAATCTGCTTGAGGAATATCATGAACAAGAACATCTTTTTGAAGTGTAGACAAGCAATTATTCACTGATTCTACAGTTAAATTTACAGGATAAATTCCTGAACTAAAAATATTTGAAGGATTGATATCACTAGATATGTTTCCTTCAGAGAAATCCCAATCATACCTTAATATATTTCCAGTAGCAAGAGTACTCCTATTTATAAATTGAGTTGATTCTCCTTCACAAATTCTTTCTACAATAAAATTAACTACCGGAACAGGGTTTACTTCAGCAATTCCACTCATTGAATTAGAACATCCATAAATAGAAGTTGCTGAAAAATTCACATTAAATGTACCAAAAGTATTGTAAATATGCTCTGTAAATTGATTGTCTGAAAGAATAGTATTATCACCAAAATCCCAACCCGAAGAGCTAATTTCACTATCTTCTAGATTTGTAAAAGCTTCTAACAATGTTTTTTCTCCTTCACATTGAGTTGAAATACTTAGTTCAATCTCAGGATTTTTATGTACAATTACCTCTTTTGTAATAGTATTAAAACAACCATTACTAGATTGAACAATTAAGTTAGAGTTAAACACCCCTGAAGATAAAAACTGATAATTAGGGTTCATACTTGATAATGATTGATGTCCATCTCCAAAACTCCACATAAAAGAAATAAGATTATTCTCAGATAAATTTGTAAAATGAGTTATACCACCAAAACAAACCTTATTAGTCGAGAAGTCTACCAATGGTAAAGGTAAAACCTCAACAGTTTGCTGAAACAAATTATCACAGCCATTATCTAAGTTTGTCACTAATAGATCAACTAGATAAACTCCTGTTGTATCGAATTCAAAAAATGAATTCTGAGTATAAATATTTTCTCCTAAAATAGTCCATTCCCAATCAAATGCAGTTGCACTTATTCCTGAATTTCCAAAAAACTCCATACTATCTAGGTAACACATTTTATCTGTAGTGAAAGATGGCTGAGGTATGTTATTATAAACATGTACAAGAACTGAATCTCTCGCAAAACACGTTCCATCAGAACTAGTTACATAAAACATTGTAGAAGTTGTAGGGAACATAACTGGAGAAAAAGAATTTAAATCAGTAATATATGGTGAATTATCCCATACGTAGTTAGTTCCATTTCCGTTTGCATTTATAATAACACTATCACCATTACAAATAGCATTGTTACTCCCAGCATCTACAGTTACACCTGTAACCTGAATCGAATCCTGAGAAGTAATAACCAACTGACAAGAAGCACTATTTTCAATAATAAGTGTTGGATGGAAGTCATCAAAAGAAGTGTAAGTATGTGTAGGATTACTATCAGTTGAAAAGATACCATCTCCAAAATCCCATAAGTAGTAATCAGTATTCTGAACATTGGCAATGAATGATATATCTTCATCTTTACAAATTATATTTTCTGAGAAAGTAAAGTTTCCTGTTGGTCCAAAAATTGATATGAGATCAATAAGAACTAAAGTATCTTTACAAGCAAAATTATCTTCAACAATTAATTGTACATCAAAATCATCAGAATAAGTATATAAATGAGAAGGGTCCGACTGATTTGAAGTTTGTCCATCACCAAAATCCCATGTGTAACTTATAATATTACCTGATGATTGATTTATAAAAGTAGAAATTAATGGAGGACAATTGGAACTAACTGTTGAAGATATAAAATCAGCTTCCACATCCTGAACCTGGATAAATGTATGAGTGTCAATTAATGAACATCCAAATGTATCTGTAATAATTAACCGTAAAGGAAAGGTGCCAATATTATTATATGTATTTTTTGTATTTTTATCTGTTGAGATAGTACCATCACCAAAATCCCAATGGTACAATAAACTCATTCCCTCTGAAAAATTAGTAAATGTAATTTCTGTGTTTTTACAGATCTGATTATCACTAATCGCAAAATCTAATACAGGATGTTCAAATTGAATATATTCTTTTCTTTTTAAAGTATCTTTACATCCATCTAATGAAACAGAAAATAAAGTAACATCATACAAACCCTCAGAAGTATATACATGAGTAGGATTATTAACTAATGAAGAGTTTCCATCACCAAAATTCCAAATAACATTTGAAGTGACAGAAGACAAATCCTTAAAATCCACCGTCAACGTATTACAACCCTGAAAATTAGTAATTGTAAAATCGGTTTCAACTCCAGTGACACGGAACATATCTTCAATAACTAAAGTGTCTTTACATGTGTGGTCATCAGTTATCATTAAAGTAACATCATAAACTCCTGGAGTATCATATAGATGATCCTGACGATTTACCCCAAGATAACTATCTCCCCAATCAACTCGATAGTTTCTTACATTGGGAGATAAAATATCAATATGAGAACGTCTTATTGGTAAACACACAACCGAATCCTCTAAGGAATTATTAGGGTTTATAAGGTAAGTGAAATCTGCTTCAGGGAAAAATATATTTACTTCTTCTATATATTCATGAGTACAAAGTGTAGCATTGTTAGTAACTCTTAAAGAAACATGATAAACTCCAGTAGTAGAATAATTATGTGTCGGATCAAAATCTGTAGAAGTGAATCCATCTCCAAAATCCCATTCTACAACATCTGCTCCAGAAGAATAGTTAATAAAATCTACCATTAATGGTTCGTCACAATTATATTTTGACATGAAGAATGAAGCTGGTTCTATAATTTCAATATAGAAATTCTTAATTAGAGTATCTATACATATTCCCTCTCCCGTAATTAATGTCACATCAAAATTTCCTAACAGATTATATTGATAAGTAGGATTCTGAATTGCAGAAAAACCTCCATCACCAAAATCCCAAACCCAATTATTTATTACATCTGAAGAGCTTGATAAATCAGTAAAAGTAATTGTTTCACCAGCACAGCTAACTATTCTATCTACAGTGAAGTCTGCTGTTGGTGGTCCGGTTGTTTTTATAAATGATGGGTACAAAACTTGATTCATACACCCCATTGAATTCTCAATCATCAATGAAATATCAAATAACGAAACTCCATTAAATTGATGATTTGGGTTTTGTGTAGACGAATTAGACCCATCACCAAAATCCCATTCATAAGAAACTATCGGATAAGAAGAACTACTCCCATCCGAAAATGCAATTATATCAGATTCACAAATAATGGAATCCGAAACTGAGAAATCTACAATTAGTTCTTCTGTAACAATATAGTGAAATTCAGTTAAAACAGAAACACATCCATTTATATCTTCAACTTCTAATTCCACATCAAATTCCCCAAATAAATCAAACTCAACAATTGGATCACGTAAAATAGAGGAATCTCCATTTCCAAAAGTCCATTTCCATGAATTTGAATTTATAGTATTATCTTCAAATTGAACTAAAAATGGAATATCACAACTATATACCTCATCAGATGTTAAGACAATATTTGGATCAGCATATACTTCAATGAAATTAGTTAAACTATTAGTATCAATACATTCTCCTTGTATACTTGTTTTTAGTGAAATGTCAAAATTTCCGGAATTTAAGAATACATGTGTAGGATTTTGTAACATAGAAGTTGTACCATCACCAAAATCCCAAAGCCAGGAATCTGGAAAGTTTGGAGTTATATCTGCAAAAAATATAGTGTCATCTTTACAGATCTGAGTTATATTAGATGTGAAATCAGGGGTAACAGTAGCCCCAACTTCAATCAAATTATTAGCAATTAAAACTTCAGAACAAATTCCATTACTTACAACCAATGTAACATCATATNTTCCGGCAGAATAATTATGACTAGGATTCTGTTGATAAGAAGTATTCCCATCTCCAAAATCCCAATTATAAGTAGTAGCAAACTGAGAATTGTTCTGAAAACTAATAGTTTTAGAAGCGTCACACGAAATCCTAATATTAGAAGTAAAATCAGCAACAGGAAGTTTTTTCGCATCTATTAAATTATTTATTATTACCAGACTCTCACAACCTTTATCATCAATTACAGATAAAGAAACTGTATATAATCCATCATCAGAATACTGATAAGTAGGATTCTGAACATTACTACTTCCTCCATCACCAAAATCCCACATCCAGGATACAATATTATTTGTATAATTAGATTGATCTATGAAATTTAAGATACCCGGAACACAAAAAGATGTAAGGTTAGTAGATAAATCTGCTGTTGGTTCTTCATAAACTTTTACATAATCAGTAATCTCCATTATATCACTTGTAACTGCATCTGAAATAGATAAACTCACTGAATAGACCCCTTCATTAGCGTATACTACTACAGGATTCTGCTGAGTGGAAGTTATACCATTTCCAAAATCCCATAGCCATGAGTTTGGATTCCCGGTTGACAAGTCTTCAAACTCGACCACAAGGGAACCACATCCAGTATTAGAATTAGTTGTCGTAAAATCAGATACTACTTGTGAAGTTGTACTTTTACTGGCCAACATGAATACGAGAATAAGGAAATAGTAAGAAAAATTATTACATTTTAATTGAGTATTTTTAATAACAAATCGTAGTAAAATTAAAGTCATAAAATTTGGATTTATTTAGAATTTAGTTTTTGGAGAACATGTCATTAGAAACGAACAGAAAATAAATAAGGTTACAAAACGGTAAAATATTTTTGATTTACTACCTTTGCGTAATGTTTAACGGTAAGACTTCCGCTTTCTATACATTGGGTTGTAAACTCAATTTCTCCGAGACTTCTACTATTGCAAGACAACTAAAAGAAATAGGTTTTGTAAAAAAGGATTTTAATGATGGTGCTGATTTGTTTGTAATAAATACCTGCTCTGTCACCGAGAATGCAAATAAAGAATGCAGAAGAATTATCCGAAAAGCTAAAAAAAAATCTCCAAATTCTTTTGTTGTTGTAACCGGATGCTTTGCCCAGCTAAAACCAGAATCTATTTCTGAAATAAACGGAGTAGATATGGTGTTGGGAGCAAACGAAAAATTCAACTTACCGAATTTACTAGTAGACTTAAATAATAATGATGGAGAAATATATGGATGTAATATTACAGATTTAAATTACACATCCTCTTTTTCATTGGAAGAAAGAACCAGATCTTTCCTAAAAATACAAGATGGCTGCGATTATCCTTGCACATATTGTACTATTCCTCTTGCTAGAGGAAAAAGTAGATGCGATACAGTAAAAAATATCTTAACTAATGCAAATGAAATTGCAGAAAACGGGATAAAAGAAATTGTAATTACTGGTGTAAATATAGGTGAATTTATAGATCCCGAAACAAATGAAAATTTTTATAATTTAATAAGAAAACTAGAAGATATTGATGGAATTGAAAGATACAGAATATCATCTATTGAACCAAATCTTATTACTGATNAAATAATTAAATTTGTAAAAAAATCTAAGAAGTTTATGCCTCATTTTCATATCCCATTACAATCGGGAAGTAATAAAATATTAGGTAAAATGAAAAGACGATACAACACTAATATTTANAAAAACAAGGTGCTGAAAATTGTAAAAGAAATACCTGAGGTGTGTATTGGTGCAGATGTAATTGTTGGATTCCCTGGCGAAAATGATGNACTTTTTAACTCTACACTTAATTTTATAAAAGATCTCCCTATCAGCTATTTGCATGTATTTACATATTCTGAAAGAGAAAATACTAAAGCTATAGAAATGAATGGTATAGTTCCAAAGCAGGAAAGATCAGAAAGAAGTAAAAAACTCCGTATTCTGTCTGATAAATTGCAAAGAGCACATTACCAAAAGTTCATTGGAACTATACAAACTGCACTTATGGAAAGAGAAAATAAAAATGGCTTCCTTTTCGGATATACAGATAATTATATTAAAGTAAAGATTCCTTTTAATAAAGAATTAGNACAACAAAAACTAAAAATTAAACTACTTTCGCATGACGAAAATGGAAATATAAAATCAGAACTAAATAAAGAAATATGTACCCAACTATAAGTCATTTTATTAACGACCTTTTCGGAATNNACATTCCATTACCNATACANACTTTCGGATTTTTTGTAGCTCTTGCTTTTGTTATAGGTGGANTAGTCGCTTCTAANGAGATGAAAAGAAAAGAAGAAGAAGGATTANTATCTTCTTTTAAGAAAAANGTNAAAATTGGAGAAGGTATTACTACTTACGAAATTTTAAGTGCAGTAATTGGTGGGTTTATTATTGGTTTTAAATTAATACACGCCTTCTTTAACTATCAGTTTTTAGTAAATGATCCCCAGGGTTTTATCCTTTCTTGGGAAGGAAACCTACTTGGAGGAATATTAGTTGGAGCTTTATTTGTTTATTCAAAATACAAAGAAAAAGAAAAAACAAAACTTCCTGAACCTAAATGGGTAGAGAAAACAATATTTCCTCATCAATTAGTTGGTAATATGATAATGATTGCAGCTATATCTGGGATAATTGGAGCAAAGATTTTTGCTAATTTAGAAAATTGGGATGA
>PAKE01000043.1 GCA_002710495.1 Flavobacteriales bacterium | reverse complement strand
AACATCACTTTCCGATACAGAATTTTCCAAATATATTTCCAAGTAAATCATCAGTTGTTACTTCTCCAGTAATACTTCCTAAATGGAAAAGAGCTTGTCGGATGTTTATTGATAGAAAATCTCCAGAAATATTATTTCCCATACCATTTATTATACTATTAATTTCATGAAGTGTAAGTTGTAATTGTTCATAATGACGCAGGTTGCTTACAATACTATCACTTTCTGATATTTTTGCAGTATTTATAAAATTGAGGAGTTTGTTTTTTAATGCAGATATTCCCTCTCCATTTTTTGCGGAAATTGAAATATAATCTTGCTTTAAGTCAACTTCACATACATCAATTTTATTTACAATCACTAAAACTCTTGCGATATTCTCCTTCCTAACTTTATTGAGTTCCATAAGTTGTGATTCTAATTCTTGGTTCGCGTCTATTATAAAAAGGATAATTTCTGATTTATTAGCCTTTTCTAATGTTTTTTCTATTCCTAAATTCTCAATTGTGTCAGTTGTTTTTCTAATTCCTGCAGTATCAATAAAACGGAAGTTATACCCCTCAATTATTAAAGTGTCTTCAATAGCATCTCTTGTAGTTCCTGCTATATCTGAAACAATAGCTTTGTCTTCATTAAGTAAACAATTTAAAAGAGTAGACTTCCCAACATTTGGAGCTCCTAAAATTGTAACAGCTATTCCGTTTTTTATGCAATTTCCTAATTTAAAAGATTGTATTAATTTTTCTAATTCTGATTTTAATTTTTTTAATAAATCATGAAATTGTTTCCGGTCAGCAAATTCTACATCTTCTTCTGAAAAATCTAATTCTAATTCTATTAAAGAAGCAAAATCAATAAGCTGACTTCTGAGTTCTTTTAATTTACTAGATATTCCTCCTTTCAACTGATTTAATGCGGTTTTATGAGCTCCTTTACTTTCCGATTCTATTAAATCTGCAACTGATTCTGCTTGAGTTAAATCTAATTTTCCGTTTTTAAAAGCTCTCATACTAAATTCTCCAGCAGTTGCTAATCTACATCCGTTTTTAATTAATATTTGAATTATTTTATTTTGTATGTATACAGAACCATGGCAAGAAATCTCAATGCTTTCTTCACCAGTAAATGATTTACTACCTCTGAAAATACTTACTAATACTTCATCAACTAATTCTTTATCATCAGTAAAATCACCAAAATGTAAAGTATGAGTTTTGCTTTCAGAAATTTCTTTATTAAACACAGAGTTTGTAATTTCAATTGCTTTGCTACCAGATATTCTAATTATAGCAATTGCACTCATCCCTCCACCAGTGGTGATGGCACAAATAGTATCTTCTGTATTAAAATAATTCATTTTGCAAAAGTATTTAAAATCCTTTGTAAAATACTATTTTGTAGTAGTTTTGCAAACCAATTTAACAAAGAAATAAATAATGAGTGTATTAGTTAATAAAGATTCAAAAGTAATTGTTCAAGGATTTACAGGTTCTGAAGGTACTTTTCATGCAGGGCAAATGATTGATTATGGAACAAATGTTGTAGGCGGAGTTACACCCGGAAAAGGAGGTCAAACTCACTTAGAAAGACCTGTGTTTAATACTGTATCAGAAGCAGTAGAAAAAGCAGGAGCTAATACTTCTTTAATCTTTGTGCCACCAGCATTTGCTGCAGATGCAGTAATGGAAGCTGCTGAAGCAGGAATTAAGATTATTATCTGTATTACAGAAGGAATTCCAACAAAAGATATGATAACGGTAAAAGAATATTTATCTGATAAAGATTGTACTTTGGTAGGACCTAACTGCCCAGGTGTTATCACTCCAAATGAAGCAAAATGTGGTATTATGCCAGGATTTGTCTTCAAAAAGGGTAGGATAGGTGTAGTTTCAAAATCAGGTACACTTACCTATGAAGCAGCTGATCAAGTGGTAAAAGCAGGAATGGGAATTTCTACAGCTATTGGTATAGGAGGAGATCCTATTATAGGTACAACAACAAAAGATGCAGTTGAATTATTTATGAATGACCCTGAAACTGATGGTATTATTATGATTGGTGAAATTGGAGGACAATTAGAAGCGGATGCTGCTAAATGGATAAAAGAGAATGGAACAAAACCTGTAGTTGGTTTTATTGCGGGACAAACAGCTCCTGCTGGAAGAACCATGGGGCATGCTGGAGCAATTGTAGGCGGTAAGGATGATACTGCAGAAGCTAAAATGGCTATTTTGAGAGAATGTGGTATAACTGTTGCCGAATCTCCTGCTGAAATAGGAAAACTAATGGCAGAGAAAATAGGAGTTTCTGTTTAATTTCGAATAAGAAAAGATAATCTATCTATATTGTATTTGGATTTTTTATCTTTGAATCTTAAAATATATTAAAATGAACTTATTAGAAGGAAAGACTGTAATTATTACTGGAGCTAGTAGAGGTATTGGTAATAGAATTGCAGAAGTATTTGCACTACATGGAGCTAATATTGCATTTACATATCGTTCTTCAGAGAAAGAAGCAAAAGATTTAGAGAAGGAACTTTCCTCAAATGGATGTAAAGTGAAAGGGTACAAATCAGATGCATCAGACTTTGATGCTTCACAAAAATTAGCAGACGACGTATTGAAGGAATTTGGATCTATTGATGTATTAGTAAATAATGCTGGAATTACAAAAGATGGACTTTTAATGCGTATGTCAGAGGAAGATTTTGATAGTGTGATGGATATCAATATGAAATCAGTCTTCAACATGACAAAAGCAGTACTCAGACCAATGCTAAAACAAAGGAAAGGTTCTATTGTTAACATGAGTTCAGTTGTAGGTGTAAAAGGAAATGCCGGTCAGACAAATTATTCAGCATCCAAAGCTGCTATTAACGGATTTACTAAATCTACGGCCTTAGAGCTTGGATCTAGAAATATCAGATGTAATTCTATTGCTCCTGGATTTATCGAAACTGAAATGACAGATGCTTTAGGAGAAGATCAGGTTAATGAATGGAGAAATTCTATTCCCTTAAAAAGAGGAGGTACTACTGATGATATCGCAAATGTAACACTCTTTTTAGCTTCTGATATGTCATCTTATGTAACAGGACAGGTTATTAATGTTTGTGGAGGTATGCTAACATAATTTTATGTTTAGCATTACTACAGAATTACCAATTTATTATAGCGTATTATGCATCCTTCTAGGTGTGATCTATGCTTATTTTTTATACCGAAAGAACAGATTTTTCAGTAAAAAACTTACCACAGTATTGTTTGTTTTTCGTGCATTGGTAGTTTCTGTATTGTTTTTTCTGCTTCTTAATCCTTTATCTTCTGTCACAGAAACTATTGAAGAGAGACCAATCATAATTTTATCACAAGACGCTTCGGTATCCACCTCTTTAGATTCTTCTGATTATCAAAATTTAATTAATCTCAAGAATAAGCTTTCTTCAGATTTTGATGTTATTACATATAATTATTCTGATCAGATAAATGAAGGTTTCACAACTGATAAGACTGGTAGTTCTACAAATATTAGTCAGCTTTTGGATGAGATAGATTTAAAATATTCTGGAAGAAACCTAACAGGAGTTGTTTTAAGTTGGGACGGCCTGTATAATCAAGGTAGTAATCCTCTGTCACATAAAATTGCAAAATCTATTCCTTTTTACACTATTCCTTTGGGCGACACTTCTGTTTTAAAAGATGTCAGAATTTCTGAAATCCAGCATAACGAGATTTCTTTTCTAGGTAATACCGCTCCAGTTAAAGTAAATATACAAACAGAAAAATGTAAAGGGGAATATATAACAATAAAATTATTTTCTGAAGAGAAGCTAATTGAAAGTAAAAAACTAAAAATAACCTCCAATTCTGAATTTTTCAAAACAGATTTTACAATTAAAAATAGTAGTTTAGGACTTCATAAATACAAAGTTGTAGTTTCATCAGTTTCAAATGAAAAATCTATAGAAAATAACTCGCGTTCTTTTTATGTAGAAGTATTGGATTCTAAATATAATATTCTAATATTGTATGATGCAATTCATCCTGATATTTCTGCAATAAAATCGGTTTTAGATAAGAATAAGAACTATGAAATTGAGAAAGAAAAAATCTCAAATTTCAATTCAAATTACGATAAGTATAATTTGGTTATTTACTTTGCATTTTCTGATAATAAATTAGAAAAATTAGAAAAAATAAAAAGTTCTGATGTTTCACTTTTATTATTGGTAGGACCAAATTCTGTATCTAAATTAAACTATTTGTATCCATCAGGAAAAGTAGATGGGAAGAATAAGAGTCAAGAAGTTACGGCTAGTTATAATGCTGATTTTTCAAAATTTAATGTCTCTACAAATCTTCAGAACTATTTAACTGATTTACCTCCTTTATTAGCTCCATTTGGCACTTATAATCAATCTCTAACTTCTGAAATTGTATTATACCAGAAAATAGGACTGTATAATACAGAAAAACCACTTATTATAGTTGACAATAATTCTGAAAAAAAATATTCTGTAGTATATTCTGAAGGATTGTGGAAGTGGAAGATTAATGATAGAAATAACAATAATCTGCACCAAAATTTTGATGAATTATTCTCTAAGATTGCTCAATTTCTTCTTATAAAAGAAGATAAAAGCAGGTTCCGTATTAATTACGATAAAAAGATAATTCAAGGAAAAGAGATGAATTTCTTTGCTGAATATTATAACGAAAACTATGAGCTGAATAATGACAAGGAAGTTAGTTTGCACATCAAAAATAAGGATGGAGTAATTTACGATTATGTTTTTTCAAAAAATACTAATTCTAGTTACTTTTTAATAGTAAGTTCTCTTTCCGAAGGCTCTTATAGTTTTATTGCAAAATATAATAACTCCGAACAGATTGTCAAAGGAGAATTCACAATTCTTCCCAAACAAATAGAAAGTAAGATTAGCACTGCTAATCATCAAATTTTATATCAACTTTCTACAGAAAGTAACGCGTATATGTTTGATAAATTTAATACAGATCAGATAGTAGAAACGCTAAAAAACAATCCTTTAAATAAAACTCTTCTTCATACTTCTGAGAAGGTTAAATCAGTAATAAATATAAAATGGATATTAATTCTTATTCTATTATTTATTTTAATAGAAATGGTCGTTCGTAGATATAATGGAACTTATTAGTTGTTTTCCTGATATACTGTTAGTTTATTAGCAGTAAGTTCCATTGATAAACATTCGGTTGCTGATAAGCTTGTTGTGTTCTCATACCAAATAAATCCTGTTTCATCAACAGCTTGCCAGTTTATTGTTGTATATGTATTATTAGACCAATAGATGGATCTACTAGTAAAGAAGTCATCAAAACAATTTGGTGGAGTTTGTGTAGTATAAAATCCCCCATTATTATACTGAGTACCTATATTATTTCCATCAATATAGAATGTTAATTCTTGTACTCCTTCATTATATAAGTATATGCCCGCTGCTTGATCCAAATAGAATATAATATCCCCAGTAAAATCGCATGAGTTGTTATTGATAGTAGCGTTAGGATTATAATTTATTGCCATTGGGTTTGTACAACCAGCAATAGGTACTGTAAGTTCTACTGACAAACATTCATTTGCTAATAAGGTTTCTGTATCTCCAAACCAAACAAATCCCGTTTCATCAATTGCTTGCCAGCTTATTGTTGTATATGAATTATCAGACCAGAAGACAGAATGACTAGTAAATAAGTTGTTAGAACAATTTGGTGGGTTTTCTGAAGTAAAAAATCCTCCATTATTATACTGAAAGCCTATAATCTGTCCATTAACATAAAATGTCAGTTCTTCTATTCCATAATTATATAAGTATAAACCAGCTGCCGCGTCTAAATAAAATATCATATCTCCAGTAAAATCACAGGAATTATTATTAACAGATGCTCTAGGGTTGTAGTTTATTGCCATTGGTTCTGTACAACCCTCAATAGTGGTCTTTTCACAAGAAATTAAAGTTATTAACGAGAGGCTAAGAAGTAGTGTCTTTTTCATGCTTTATTTTAATTGTTAAGTGGCAAATTTAGTTATTTTTGTGATCAAATAAAAATAAATTATATGTCATCACAGGCAACACTTACTTTATCTACTGTACATCAAGCTCAAGAAATGGGTTTATTACCAGAAGAATTTGATAAAATTAAGGAAATATTAGGAAGAACTCCAAACTTTTGTGAACTAAGTATTTTTGGAGTTATGTGGTCAGAGCACTGTTCATATAAAAACTCTATTGTTTGGTTAAAGAAATTACCTAAAGAAGGATCTCATATGTTGGTTGAGGCAGGAGAAGAAAATGCGGGATTAGTTGATATTGGCGATGGATTGGCTTGTTGTTTTAAAATAGAATCTCATAACCATCCATCAGCTCTTGAGCCATATCAAGGTGCTGCNACNGGAGTNGGAGGNATNAANAGAGATATTTTNACAATGGGANCTCGTCCAGTTGCACAATTAAATTCACTTAGGTTTGGTAACATTAATATAGATAGAACAAAATGGCTTGTAAAAGGTGTAACAAAGGGTATTGGTGATTACGGAAATGCTTTTGGTATTCCGATAGTTGGAGGAGAAGTTTTCTTTGATGATTGTTATAATACTAATCCTCTAGTAAATGCATTTTCAGCTGGGATAATGAAAAAAGGAGAGATGATCTCCGCTACTTCATCAGGAGTTGGTAATCCTGTATTTATTGTAGGATCCAGAACAGGTAAAGATGGTATTCATGGAGCTTCATTTGCATCAAAAGATATTACAGACGATTCTGCAAATGACTTACCAGCAGTTCAGGTTGGTGATCCTTTTCAAGAAAAATTATTGTTAGAAGCAACTCTCGAACTTGGAAAAACTGACGCTGTAGTTGGTATGCAAGATATGGGAGCTGCAGGTATTACTTGCTCATCCAATGAGATGTCGGCTGCTGGAAAACATGGTATGGATTTATGGTTAGATAAGGTGCCAACTCGTCAATCAGATATGAAAGATTGGGAAATNCTTTTGTCAGAATCTCAAGAGAGAATGTTGGTAGTTGTACATAAAGGAAAAGAAGATATTGTACATAATATTTTTGATAAGTGGGATTTGTCGTGTGAGGAAATAGGTGTAGTTACCGAAGGAGAGAGAGTAAGGTATTTTATGGATGGTGATTTAGTAGGTGATGTACCGTGTGATGATTTAGTATTAGGTGGTGGAGCTCCTGTTTATCATAGAGAGTGGAGCGAGCCATCTTATTATCAACAGTGGAAAAAATTCCAGATTGATAGTATTGAAGAACCTAAAGATTTAATTGAGGTGGCTAAGTATTTAACAGGACACGAAAACATTGCTTCTAAAAGATGGGTTTACGAGCAGTACGATTCTATGGTGGGAACAGTAAACATGAGTACTAATGATCCTACTGATGCAGGGATTGTAAATTTAAAAGGAACAAATAAGGCCCTTGCTATGACAGTAGATTGTAATGCTCGTATGGTTAATGCAGATCCTGAAGAAGGATGTGCAATGGCAGTTGCTGAAGCAGCTAGGAATATTGTTTGTTCTGGAGGTGTTCCTTCTGCAATTACAAATTGTTTAAACTTTGGAAATCCGTATAATCCAGAAGTATATTGGCAGTTTGTTGGAGCAATAAAAGGAATGAAAAAATCTTGTGAGAAATTTAACACTCCAGTTACTGGAGGAAATGTAAGTTTTTACAATCAATCTGCTGTGGAAGGTACTGAAGTTCCGGTTTTCCCTACNCCAACTATTGGAATGTTGGGTATAATTGAGGATAAATCTCACATCACCTCATTAGGTTTTAAAGGAAAATCAGACTTGATTTATATGTTAGGNAAATCTGAAAATGATATTTCTTCTTCAGAGTATTTAGCTTCATATCATAAGATAAAAGAGTCTCCAGCTCCTAATTTTGATTTAGATATTGAGGTAGAATTACAACATACTCTTACAAAACTTATAAGAGCTAGTGTAATTGAATCAGCTCATGATATATCTGATGGTGGTTTATTTATCACCTTATTAGAGAGTTCTATGGTAAGTAATCTAGGTTTTGATATAACAACTTCTGCTGAAATTAGAGAAGATGCTTTCCTTTTCGGAGAATCTCCTTCAAGAGTTATTATCTCTNTTAGAGAGGTGAAAGAAGATAGATTTTTAGATATTTTAAGAGAATCAAATATTCCTTTCACACTTATAGGACACGTAAGTAAATCAGAGATCAGAATAGATGACCAATCTTTTGGAGATGTTGCGGAGTATAAAGAAATTTATAATACAGCTCTTGCTGCAAAATTGAAGTAGTGAGTCATGAGTAAATACAAAGAATACAAAGTATTAAGTTTACCTAATATTCATAAAGATGTTTTGAAAAGATGGAATAAAGAAAATATCTTTGAGAAATGTATTAATTCTAGCAAAGAGAAACCAAATTTCACTTTTTATGAAGGGCCTCCTTCTGCAAATGGAATGCCAGGTATTCATCATGTGATTGCTCGTACCATAAAAGACTTATTTTGCCGATATAAGACCCTAAAAGGGTATAAGGTAAATCGGAAAGCTGGTTGGGATACTCATGGATTGCCTGTAGAATTAGGAGTAGAGAAAAACTTAGGAATTACGAAAGAAGATATTGGAAAAAATATTTCTATTGAAGATTATAACAAAGCCTGCCGAAAAGATGTAATGAAATACAAAGGCGAGTGGGAAAAACTTACCAATGAAATGGGTTACTGGGTAGATATGGATAAACCCTACCTTACTTATGACAATAAATATATTGAAAGTGTTTGGTGGTTGCTTTCAGATCTGCATAAAAAAGGATTACTTTATAAAGGGTTTACAATTCAACCCTATTCTCCAAGCGCAGGAACAGGGCTAAGTACTCATGAGTTAAATCAGCCAGGTTGTTACCGTAATGTGAAAGATACTTCTGCGGTAGCAATGTTCAAAATTGTTGAGGACGAGAAGTCTAATTTTATTTTTGATGGAGAAGAGGAACTTTCCTTTGTCGCCTGGACAACTACTCCTTGGACCCTTCCATCTAACACAGCGCTTGCGGTAGGTAAAAAGATTACTTATGTAAAAGTAAGTACATTCAATTCCTATACTTCTGAACCTATTACTATTGTGATGGCAAAAGATCTACTGCATAAGTACTTTACAGAAGGGATTTCTCTTTCAGATTATAAATTAGGAGATAAACAACTTCCTTATCAGATTGTAAAAGAATATAAAGGAGAGGAGTTAAATGGAATAAATTATCATCAATTACTTCCTTATGCTCAACCTNCAGATGGAGAAGCTTTTAGAGTGATTCTAGGAGATTTTGTAACTACAGAAGATGGAACCGGTATTGTTCATCTTGCTCCTTCTTTTGGTGCAGACGATAATTTGGTAGCCAAACAAAATGGAATTGGTTCACTTACCCTGGTAGATGGGCAAGGAAAATTTACTAAAGAAGTTACGGATTTAGCAGGACAATATGTAAAAGATGAATTCTATACAGAATCAGATGAAAAACCAAAGTATCCTGCAGATGTACAAATTGTAATCAATCTGAAAGATAANAATAGATTATTCAAATCTGAGAAATACGAACATTCTTATCCTCATTGTTGGAGAACTGACAAACCTATTTTATATTATCCAATGGATAGTTGGTTTGTAAAAACTACCGACTACAAAAAAAGAATGATGGAACTAAATAACTCCATCAACTGGAAACCAAAATCNACTGGAGAAGGGAGATTTGGTAATTGGTTAGAAAACTTAGTAGATTGGAACCTTTCTCGTTCTCGTTTTTGGGGAATTCCTATTCCTATTTGGAGAACAAAAGACGGAATGGAAGAAATTTGTATTTCCTCTGTAGAAATATTACAATCTGAGGTGAAAAAATCGGTTTCTGCTGGTGTAATGAAAACAAATCCTTTTGATAATTTTGAAGTTGGTAATTTCTCTGAAGAAAATTACAATACTTTTGATTTACACAGACCTTATGTAGATGATATTATATTAATTTCTGAAAGTGGAAAAGAAATGAAAAGAGAGTTAGACCTTATTGATGTTTGGTTTGATTCAGGTTCTATGCCTTATGCACAACTTCATTATCCTTTTGAGAATAAAGATATATTTGAGAGAAATTATCCTGCAGATTTTATTGCGGAGGGAGTAGACCAAACTAGAGGTTGGTTTTTTACACTTCATGCTATTTCTACCATGTTATTTGACAGTGTAGCATATAAGAATGTAGTCTCAAATGGATTAGTTTTGGATANGAATGGCAATAAAATGTCGAAGAGATTGGGTAATGCCACTGATCCATTTGAAACACTAGATAAGTACGGTGCAGATGCATGTAGATGGTACATGATTTCCAACGCTCAACCTTGGGATAATTTAAAGTTTGATAGTAGTGGGATAGAGGAAGTACAAAGAAAATTCTTTGGAACGCTGTATAATACCTACTCTTTCTTTGCTCTGTATGCAAATATTGATGGTTTTACTTACTCTGAAGAAGAAATACCTCTTGAAAAAAGAACAGAGATTGATAGATGGATTATCTCGGAATTGAATACTTTAATTGCAGAGGTAGAAAAGAATTATGAAGACTATGAACCTACAAAAGTGAGTAGATTAGTTCAGGATTTTGTAATTAATAAACTGAGTAATTGGCACATTCGATTAAGTAGAAGAAGGTTCTGGAAAGGTGAATATAATACAGATAAAGTATCTGCTTATCAAACGTTATATGAATGTCTAAATAAAGTTGCTGCTATTTCATCTCCTATTGCTCCATTTTTTATGGAACAATTATATACNGATTTGAATTCTGTTTCAGGAAAATATAATGCAGATTCAATTCATCTTTCATCTTTCCCCAATTCAGAAAAAAATAAGATTGATAAAGATTTAGAAGAAAGAATGGATTTAGCTCAGAAAATAACTACAATGGCATTATCTCTCAGAAAGAAGGAAAGAGTACGTGTTCGTCAGCCATTACAGAAAATTATGATTCCTATTACAGGAGATAAAATGAAATATCAGATCAATTCAATTCAGGATATTTTACTTTCAGAACTTAATGTAAAAGAGATNGAATTTATNTCANATGATGCGGATATACTTACGAAGCAAATAAAACCAAATTTTAAAACTCTAGGTCCTAAATTTGGTAAGGATATGCAAATAATTGTTTCCAGAATAAATNAGTTTACAACAGAAGATATAAAAAAAATTGATCTTGAAGGTAAGTTTATTATTAACCAAGATATTACAATTGATATATCTGATGTAGAAATTTCATCTGCGGATATTCCTGGATGGCAAGTTATGAATCAGGACGGAATTACAGTTGCTTTAGATGTCACTCTATCTGAAGAATTAAAAGAAGAAGGTTTGGCAAGAGAGTTGGTAAACAGAATACAGAATATCAGAAAAGATTATGATTTTGAGGTGACAGATAAGATTGAAGTGGATGTTGAAAAGAACGATAGAATTGATTCGTCTATATCAAATAATTTATCTTATATTTGTGGAGAAACCTTAGCAAATTCTCTTAATATTGTTGATGTTTTAGAAAACGATAAAATTAGTGTTGATTTAGTTGATGATATTTTAGTCAATATTTCAATAAAAAAAATATAAATTATGTCAAAAGAAAAAGTGTGTTATACANTAGCGGAACTTAAAGAGTTTAAGGATTTAATAGACAGTAAAATTAANACTGCAGAAGAGGATTTATCTTTATTAAAAGCTGCTTATTCTAATGATTCAGATAATGGTACAGATGACACTTCTCCTACGTTTAAGGCTTTTGAAGAAGGCTCGACTACACTTTCAAGAGATGAGAATATGAAACTTGCTTTAAGACAGGAAAAGTTTATTAAGAACTTAACTAATGCGCTTATCAGAATTGAGAATAAAACTTATGGTATTTGCAGAGTTACGGGCCAGTTAATTAGTAAAGAAAGATTAAACCTTGTTCCTCACGCTACACTTTCTATTGAAGCGAAAAGAGCTCAATAATCCTTTGAAAAAAGTACTACTTACTTCCCTTATTTTATTATTGGCTGATCAAATCACAAAGATTTTGGTAAAAACATCTATGAATCTANATGATGAAATTCTAATTTTTGATTGGTTCCGTATTTTTTATATTGAAAATAATGGAATGGCATTCGGAATGGAACTTCCAGATCCATATGGAAAGTTAATTTTAACACTTTTCAGAATAATTGTGGTTGGATGGGGTATGTTTTATGTTCATAGACTTATAAAACAGAATTCTTTTCCTTCAGGTTTGTTAATCTGTTTTGGACTAATTATTGGAGGTGCTTTAGGAAATATAATTGATAGTACATTTTATGGGGATCACTTGTTTCATGGAAAGGTAGTTGATATGTTGTCCTTTCCATTCTTTACAGTTGATTTACCAAACTGGATTTCTTTCTTAGAGGGAAATGATGGTATGTTTACTTTTTTTGCTCCGGTGTTTAATATTGCCGACTCTGGAATTTTTGTAGGAATTGTATCAATTCTATTATTTTACAGAAGACATTTTAAATAGAGTTAATTGCTTTTCCTTTGTATATCTCCATAAATAGAACCCTTAATACTTTTTCTGATAGAATTTTTCTTTAGTTTCCACTTCCACTTTCGTATAATTCCTCCTATGTAAAACAGAAATCTTGCAGATAATGGGATTTCTGTATGAGTCCAATGTTCAGGAAATCCATAGTCATATTTTTTTAGAAATGGTCCGAAAACAAATAAAGCCAAAGATTGAATGTCCTTAGTATAATACTCTGATAGATCTTTCTTTTTTCCATCAGTCTTATTTTCTACAGGTAAGTCTTTTGGATTTTTTATACCAGATTTTTTAAGCGCTATCTTGTAATCTTCAGTAATATTTTCATATCTTATTATATAATCACATTTATCTAGAGTAATACTAGCAAAATTATCAAATGGTTTGTTATAAAACTTAATAAAATATTCTTGAAAGCTAGCGTTTTTTTCATGAATAAAGTTGAATCGTTCTCTTTGTTTTTTACTTATATGACCTCCATTTTCTGTAAAAAGATTTGGATTTGTAAAATTTCCTTTTGCGTTAGCTTTCATTTTCTCATACATAGTAACTGCAATTTCCATAGGGTTTCGTAGTACTGAAAATACAAAAAAATTTTTTTCTTCCTTAGTTGCCACTCTTTTAAATTCATGATATAAAGAATGTTTTCTTAGATAAGGTCTTCCTTCATATTCTTTGTGTAATTCTTTAGTGATTGCTGAGGAAGCAGAAAAGGGTAGACCAATGAAAAGAAATTTATATTTATAACTTATTATCATTAAAAATTATGAATTTTAGTATTTTCAAAAATACTATATTTACAAACTATGAGAATTACCTTTTTGTTTTTTATTATATTTTCATTGCCTTATCTGATTTCAACACAGCTTGCAGATAATTTTTCAGATGGTGATTTTACAGATAATCCAACTTCTTTTGGAGATTCTGATAAATTTGAGTTAGATTCTTTCAAAATACTTCATACAATTTATGATTCGGTAAGTTTTGAAATATATCTTTCTACTATTTATAAAGTTTCTGAAAATGCAGTTTGGGAGTTTAGTTTAGAATATCTTTTTGATCCATCATCATCTAATTTTGCAAAGATTTTTTTAATGTCGGATAATGAGGATTTAACAAGTAATTTAATTAGTTATTTTGTAAAGGTTGACGGATATATAGATCAGTACAAAAAATTGGTNGTTCTACAGAATTGAAGATTCTTATACATATAAAGGAACAAATAAATGAACTTCCACGAAATCCGGGGGTTTATCAGTTTTTTGATAAAAACCAGAGGATTTTGTATGTNGGAAAAGCAAAAAANATAAAAAAGAGGGTGTCTTCTTATTTCACAAAAAAACAAGAATACGCAAAAACAAAGTTAATGGTCTCTAAAATTAGAGACATAAAATATTTTGTTGTGCCTACAGAAATGGANGCTTTATTATTGGAAAATAATCTGATAAAAAAATACCAACCTAAGTATAATGTAATGTTGAAGGATGATAAAACATATCCTTTTATTTGTGTAAAAAACGAACCGTTTCCAAGAATTTATTCTACTAGGAGANTAGTGAAAGATGGTTCTTTTTATTTTGGTCCTTATACCTCTGTTCGTTTAGTTAGAACACTTATTNATTTTGTTCATCAACTGTATCCTTTACGAACTTGTAATTTCAATTTAAAATCAGAAAATATTCAAAGAAAAAAGTTCAAATTGTGTTTGGAATATCATATCGGAAACTGTTTGGCTCCTTGTGAAGGGTTTCAATCTGAAGATAGTTATCAGATTGGTATAAATCATATTTACCAAATCCTTAAGGGTGATGTAAAATCAGTTGCTTCTATTTTAAAAGATAGAATGATTTNTTTTTCAGAAAACATGGAATTTGAAAAAGCTCAGGAAGTAAAAGAGAAGCTGAGTTTGCTAGAAAATTATCAGTCAAAATCTACCATAGTAAATACTAAGATAAATAATGTAGATGTTTTTACAATTGTTTCTGATGATATTTCAGCTTTTGTGAATTATTTAAAGATTTCGAATGGAGCNATTATACAAACTCATACAATAGAATTGAAGAAAAATTTAGAGGAAACGGATAAAGATCTTCTCGTATATACAATTACAGAATTAAGGCAACGATTTAATTCTCAATCTACAGAAATTTACAGTTCAATATCTNTAGAAAATCTGTGGGAAAACACAAAGATTATTGTTCCAAAAATTGGAGATAAATACAAACTGATTAAACTTTCAGAACGAAATGCAAAATACATGCAATTGGATAAAATAAAGAAAAATGAAAAANTAAAAGAGAAATCATCTGATAAAAGAATAATAAATCAATTGCAAGAAGATTTAAACTTGAAAGAAAAACCNAAACATATTGAATGTTTTGATAATTCTAATTTTCAAGGGACTAATGCAGTTGCGGCTTGTGTAGTATTCAAAAATGGAAAANCCTCTAAGAAAGATTATAGGCATTTTAATATAAAAACAGTTGTTGGACCTGATGATTTCAAATCAATGGAAGAAGTAGTTTATAGAAGATATAAAAGACTTTTGGAAGAGAAAAAGGAGTTACCACAACTTATAATAATTGATGGAGGAAAAGGACAACTTTCTTCAGCAGCTAAGAGTTTGGAATTATTAGGTTTGCTCGGGAAAATAGATGTTATTGGAATTGCTAAAAAACTAGAAGAGATTTTCTTTTTTGGAGATTCTATTCCTCTATACTTAGATAAAAGATCAGAGAGTTTAAAAATAATACAAAGATTAAGAAATGAGGCTCATAGGTTCGGAATTAAGCACCACAGAAATAAAAGAAGTAAAAATACATTTACAACTTCACTTGATAAGATTGAAGGANTAGGAGAGAAAACCATACAGAAATTACTTTCTCATTTTGGTAGTGTAGAAAAAATAAGAGAAGCAAAAAGAAAAGATATTGAGAACTTAATTAGTAAAAGTAAAACAGCAACTTTATTATTATCATTGGAGAAAAAAAAATAAAGGAGATAAGTTNAGTTTTATTTCCTCTCAATTACGTTTCTATCAGATATACTTAGATGATATGCAAGTTTCTTAGAATAATTTTATGATTATTAGGATACTTAGCTCTTAGATATATTTATTAACATGAAGATTCTTAATCTGGTTTTTTGAGAGCTTTCCGTTTAACCATTCTTTACAAATATCAGCATTATATTTCTTGTAAAATTCTATTGCAGGAGTGTTCCAATCTAACACTTGCCATATCATTCCATTTAGGTCTTGTTCTTTGCAGATATTAATTGTTNCTTCAAACAAAAGACTTCCAATTCCTTGCTTACGATATTTCTCGTTAATTACAAAGTCTTCAAGGAAGAGGAATTTTCCTTTCCATGTAGAATATCGGATAAAATAAAAAGATAATCCAATAATTTTTTCGTTGTTTTCAGCGACTAAGAACCAGTACCATGGATGAGTCCCAAATCCATCATTTTCTAATTCTTCTAATGTAATAGTTACTTCATCTAGAGAATTCTCATAATCAGCTAATTCTTTTATTAGTTGTAGTACTGATGAGAGGTCTTCTTTTACTCCTTTTCTAACTCTTATTTTCATAGAGCTAATATAAAAAAAGACCACTAAATGAGTGAGTTTGTTTTGGTAGATCTTACAGTTCCTATTTTGAATCAAATATAAACTTGAGTGTTAGATTCTAAAATAATCTCTGGTATGGTTATTTTACGACAAAAAGTTTAAATAGGGNNTAAGTTTTGGTGAGCGGTGCAAAAAGAAGTGCAAATTTTAGGTTGCAATNCAACTGTAATCTAGTATAAAAGGTNGATTTCGTAATCCTGTCAACTCGCCATTTTTCATTTTATGATGTGTGAATTAAGCTTGACCAAAATTCATGAGGTACATGATTACTAAATTCACTGTTAGGAGCAAGAATTACTGATACAGCGTCATGTGAATGTAAAGACTCTTGATGAGAGCAAATTACTCGAAAATCTTTGATACGTATATCATTTACTAACTGTTCATATAATAATCTAGCGGCATCTTCAACAAACTTGAGATAAGATCCGTTGAGTTCAGCAAACGCCATCTCATCTTCTCTTTTTACTATTACTTGAGTTTCAGTTTTTAAGGCATTAATACACATTTCTTGTAAATCTTCAATCCATACTGTATTTTCAAATTTAATTGATATTCTTGCTACTGAGCGCTGTGAGTGAGATACAGTTATTTTGTTTCTATATTTTTTAGCATGTTCTGCAAGTTCATAAGAACAAGGACAGGCTGACGAGTAAACAAAATCAAAATGTAAGAACTTTATGATTTGGCCTTTATTATCTAGATTACTTTCTAAAGTACAGTTATAATATTGATATCCTGAGTTATTAGATCTTAAGGATGATTGCAATATAGGATAAGAAAAGTGTAATCCAATTTTTGCATCAAACGTTTCTAGATCATCTTTATAGTTAAGTAATATTTTATCTAACTTATTATAAACTTTTTCATCTTTATACTTGTAGAAAGATCTCATAATACGAGACATATTAATACCTTTCTTGTGAGCAGCTAAAGATACAGTACCTGTTACTTTAGTCTCAAGTTCTATGTCCCCTCCTTCTCGTTTATCATACTTCAGAGGTAATCTAAAATTATGAATACCTACTTGTTGTATAGCTACAGGAGCCCCTTGTATTAGAGAAGAAGGACCATTCTGTAAGTCAGGAAAGGTCTTAATGTCTTCTTTAGTAGGTTTATAAANAGTGTCAAAGTTTCTATTCGGTTCATAGTACCTTTCAGAGTGATTGTTGTTAGGAGCTTCTATAGTAGATTCAGCATCTCCAATCCATTCATATTTTTTGTCATTTTTTTTATTCATATTTATCCCATTATTTTGTTAGAGGTTTATATATTGCTGAATTATTTGTACCTCCTTCATAACATTCAACAGTTAGTACTTTAACTCTTCCTTTTGTCTCCATAAATATTATATTGTTTATGTAATTGTAAACGTAAGTGGCAAATTTTTCGCATCCAACCCCATCTAATACTCTTAGTTGTATTAAATTTTCTTCTGAGAGTTTTCTAAACATTGATAACTGTGGATCATCTTCTGCAACTATTGTTGTATGGTCAAACATGTAGCTCATGTGTTCCTTTATTCCATTTCTTTTAAATGAGCCAAAATCACAAACCCAGTTTAATTCGCTTAGATTTCCTATAAAGGTAACTTTAAACTTCATTGCGTAACCATGTATATATTGACAGTGAGAATGTTTAGCTTTCCATTGTCTAAATGCAGTGCTATATCCATCAAAAATTTTGGTACTATTATATTCGTTCATTTTTTTTTACAAAAATACATTTTTTTTATTAACGTATAATTATTTTAATTAAAAGTTATACATATTAAAATATTTATATATCTTTGTAAAAAAAAAAATGAATAAATTAAAATTTTTTTGGGCTAAATATTATCCAATTTTGTTAGCCTTTGTATCCTTCTTATACTCAGTTTCTCTATGGTTTTTTGGATATGAACTAGAAGGTATTTTTGTAGGGATATGGGTCCCATCAATTTTATGTTTTTACATTGTTATTAAACTAATTAATAAAAATTAAAAGGTATGAACATTATAATGTTTATTGTAGGTGTGACCATATTCATCTTATATATTACAGGTCTTTTATTAATGATTAATGTAAGTCATAAAGAACAAGAGCAAGATTTATTAAATGATCCAGAAATTCCTGAAAATTTTAAAGACAAATTATCTAAATAATTGTGTTTAATTTAAATTATATATCTGATTATTTAAGATGTAAATAACTGAATTATGAATTTAGGTTACGCTTGTATTAATATGACTTTGGGTAAACAAAATCCCAAAATTACCACAAATCGTAGTATGATTAAAAAAACCTTTAAAGAAAAAGGAATTTCATACGCATCAGAGTTAGGCTATAAAAATTGTAGAGATTTAATTGAGATAATTAAATGGAATAATGAGAATGGGATTAGCTTCTTTAGATTAAGTTCTGATTTATTTCCATGGGCTTCTGAGTATAATCTTACAGAATTACCAGATTACAATTCTATTAAAAATATATTAGGTGTTGCTGGGGTTCTTGTGAATAAGTACGGACAACGTATCACATCACATCCTGGTCCATACAATGTGTTAGTTTCGCCTAGTGAACATGTAGTAGAAAATACTATTGCTGATTTAACTATGCATGGTGAAGTATTTGATATGTTAGGATTGAGTAGAACTCCTTACAACAAAATAAATATACATTGTAATGGTGTATATGGAGATAAGATAGCTGCAATGGATAGGTTCTGTAAGAACTTTGAGAGGTTGCCTGAATCAGTACAAACTCGTTTGACTGTAGAGAATGATGATAAATCAAGTATGTACTCTGTAAAAGATTTAATGTACATTCATAAACGTATTGGTATTCCTATTGTATTCGATTACCACCACCATAAATTTTGTGATGGAGATTTATCAGAAGAAGAAGCACTTAAACTTGCAGTATCTACTTGGAGTGTTATAAAGCCTGTAGTTCATTATTCAGAATCCAAAGCATTGCATGAGAGGAATTATAAGTTAAAGCCTCAAGCTCATTCAGATTATATTAATGAGATTCCTAATACTTATGCATTAGATTTAGATGTTATGGTAGAGGCAAAAGCAAAGGAACTCTCGATACTTCCTTTTATAAATTAATTAAATATACAATATATTGAAATTAATAATCCTACTTTTTTCAGCCATTTCTTTCATCTTTTATGCTGTAAGTTCATTATATTCAGAAAGAATGATTCTTGAATATAACAGATGGGGTTATAAAAAATTCAGAAAAATAATATCATTATTACAATTTTTAGGAGGTTTCGGACTATTATTTGGATTGTATTTCCCTTTATTGTTGATTATTGTATCTGCTTTATTAACATTAATGATGATTATTGCTATTTATGTTAGAATTAGAATTAAAGATAATATAATTAATACGCTTCCAGCAATTTTATATACAATTTTAAATTTTATTATTTTTTACGATTCATTAATTGTTTAATAATTAAGTAATAAATAATATAAAGCTCATTATATTAAATTATTGCACAACTTTTTTGCAGTAATAAACAATTTCAATAAAAGTTGTGAAAGAGATGGAAAAAAATTCCTAAAATGGTTTCTCACGTTAACATGAAAATATTGTGCGAAAATCATTAAAAATGCCATACATAAAGATGATAAAATTAATAATTATTTGTAACAAATTCCTAAAATTAGAATTGTGACAAGATATATCTTGATGGTACCAACTATATCTCTAATAATATCTGAAATATTATATTGTTCAAATTCAATTATAATATTTTTTTTAATAAATACCCAAATAATAATTATAGAAGTTGCAACTATAATTTGGGATACTATCAATAATTTCTCCATCTTCTTTATTTTTCAAAAACAACTGATTACTCAGAATTTCCAAATAATTTCTTAAGTTTGTTTTAGTAGATTGGTAAGAGGTGCAAAAAGTTGTATAAATTTTAGTTTTAAAACTTCCTGTAATCTTGTGAAATGAGTGTGGTTTGTAATCCTGCTCCCCCGAGGGCCTTCTCATTAATATTACCTTCTCTTATTTTTAAAATTAGTATTTTTATCATTCCTCTTTTTATTTCTGTTGGCAAAAAACTCTTGTTTTCTTCTGTTTTTTTCCTTTTCAAATTCCTTTTTCTGTTGTGCATTCATAGGTTTATCCGTTTGAGGAAAAGGATGGTTTTGAATCTCCTTAATTTTTTGCTTTATCAATTTCTCAATGTCTCTTGCGTATTCATTCTCTTCTGGTTCGCATATTGAAATAGAAACTCCTGTATCTCCTGCTCTACCACATCTTCCTATCCTGTGTACATAGGTTTCTGATTCATTAGGGATATCGTAATTTAGTACATAACTTAACTTGTCAATATCAATACCTCTCGCAGCAATATCAGTAGCTACCAAAACTCGTATTTCAGAATCTTTAAAGGACTGTAGTGCTTTCTGTCTTTGGTTTTGTGATTTATCTCCATGAATTGCGGCAGCCTGAATATTTTTCTTTTTTAAATTACGAACTATTCTATCTGCCCCATGCTTGGTTCTTGAAAATAGCAATAATTGATTGATTGTCTTATCTTTTAAGATATATAACAACAAATCTTTTTTGTCTGACTTATTCGTATAGTAAACAAACTGCTGAATAGTTTCGGCGGTTGAAGATACAGGATTAACGGATACATGTTTAGGTGATTTTAATATCTTAGAAGAAAGTTTTAAGATATTAGAAGGCATAGTGGCCGAAAAGAATAAAGATTGACGATCTCTTGGTAATTCATTCAATATTTTTCTAATATCATGAATAAACCCCATATCTAACATTCTATCTGCCTCATCTAATACAAAATACTTTATGTCTTTTATTGAGATAAACCCTTGTCCCATAAGATCCAATAGCCTTCCTGGCGTTGCCACTAAAACATCAACACCATTATTAAGTGCAGTCGTTTGAGTTCCTTGTTTAACTCCCCCAAAAATTACTGTATTTTTTATTTTATTGTACTTTGAGTAGTCTGTAAAATTATCTCCAATCTGAATAGCAAGTTCTCTAGTAGGAGTAACTACTAAAGCTCTTATTTTTCTTTTACCATTAGTTTTTTCATTAATCAAATGATGTAAGATGGGTAGTGCAAAAGCAGCTGTTTTACCTGTTCCTGTTTGCGCACTTCCTAATACATCATTTTTTTTTAATATTAAAGGGATGGCTTGTTGCTGAATAGCAGTTGGTTCGCTGTAATTCTGATCCTTTACAGCTTGTATTAAGGAAGAATGTAAGTTTAAATTTTCAAATCTCATGTGTAAATAATAGAATATAATTCTTTTTGCAAACTTACGATATACTTATAAAGTATTTCATATAATTATATGTAAGTTTGCTCATATGAAAAAACGTGGCAGACCATCTAATGCTCCAAGAAGACTGAAAGACGGTTATTACATATCCATTACTTTAAATAGTACGGGAAAACCTATTAGAATAATGAGTGACACTCTTGCTCAGATGAAAGCATCTCTAGAGAAATATAAAAATCAGAATTCTAAATACCTTGGAAGAGTAAAAGACCATTTTTGGATAGAAGGTGAAAATAAAGGTAAACCAACAATTTAGTTTTATAGAATTTTTTTCTAATCAGAGGTTCCAATTAATTTTTTAAGTTTGTTTTAGTAGATTGTTTTAACAACTTTCTCTAATTTAGAGTGAGAGTTGGACAGTTTTATTGTACTCTTTTAAATTTCCATCTTTAAGAAGGTTCATTTCTCTATATGTATTAAATCTTCTAAGCTAACACTATTAATACAATATGGAAATTAAAAATCAGAATTATTAGGTTATCAAAAACAGTAAAACTAAATAACTCCTTCAATAATAATAATTTTATAGTTTAATTGATAGATGATAAGGTGTTAAACTATAAATCACAGAAAAGATAATAAATCTCTATATATTTTGAAAATATTTATATTTTTGCGACACTTTCGGAGAGATGGCAGAGTGGTCGAATGCGGTGGTCTTGAAAACCACTGTACCGCAAGGTACCGGGGGTTCGAATCCCTCTCTCTCCGCATTAGTTGAACCCTTATAATCTAGCGATTGTAGGGGTTTATTTTTTTGTAGGCCTGTATGTAGGCCACTTTTTGCTATTTTTCTTGTCCGTTAATGTTTATAAGTATATTGATTGGCTCGCTATCTTCAGTGTCCTCAATAGTCTTTTTCTTGCCTATAGCGTAAGGCAATAGCTTTGTTATTGCGTTGATATATTCAACAGGGTTTTCTATCT
>PAKE01000042.1 GCA_002710495.1 Flavobacteriales bacterium | reverse complement strand
GAGGGAACTCCACTAGCAGCTGCTTCTAATATTACTTTTGGAAATCCCTCTGACCTTGATGGGAGGAACATCAAATCCATGTTTTTCAATAATTTTGGCAAATTATCACGATTCAAAGTCCCATGTAAGGTAATATTATCTAGAAAATCTAACTCTATATTTTTTTTAGTTTTATTTTCCCAATCATCTTTATAATTTATCTTTCTGTAAAATTTAAGATATTTTTTATTTCCAATAACATGAAAATTAAGATTGGGAAATTTCTTAGCAAGCTTAAAAAATTCTTCTATATTCTTTCTTTGTATCAAACTACCTATAAACACAATATTTTTTAATGATTCACTTTCTTTATAAAAAAAATTCTCATTTTCAACTCCAAGATATAAAGGATTCTTCTGTAACTTAACTCCACAAGTAGATTTACAAATAATAAACTTAGAAATACCATAAACATATGGGATTAAATCAAAGTGTCTTTTCATCTTATGAACATCTCCAAAATTATCAATTAAATTTAATTTACTTCTGTCACACATATTCATCTCGACAGTAGTAAACACAGGTTTTCTTAGAATTCTTGCAAATTTCAACAACCAATTTGGTGTATCTAAATGCTTAGGAAAATATGCAATATCACATCTGACCAAACCCAAAATCATTGCTATAGTAATAGAAATTTTATATGGTTTAAAACAATTAAAAATACTTACCCCAGGAATTAATTCATAATTATTATTTGAGAATCTCATTGTATAAACCTCAAATATATTCTTATCTAGATGTGTAGCAATTGATTTACAGTTAATATTCTGAGCATTAAGATAATCAATATAACCTCCTAAAAATATTTTCTTTTTCCTCATTTTAGTGAAAATATAAATTTTTTTTCATCAAATTCAGAATAAAATCTTTCTCTCCAATTTATTACTTCATCAGAATATCTTTTGTAATTTAAGAAGACATCTTTTAAAGTATCGTCAAACGGGTACTTAAACTCATTCTCAAACATATTAAAATTATCCTTTAAAGACTTAAGAAATACTGTTGGAATACCAAACTCAGCACACTCAAATGTAGTGGTAGAGTATGAGGTTACATGAATAGAGCAATCTCTAAAACAATTTATTAAATCTTTTGGAGCAACATTCGTTTTCTTAAAAAGTTCAGATACATCTAAGTCATTTTTAAACCTAGGATGACTTCTAATATAAAATACCAAATCATCATGAGAATTAACCATATTTATTATCTCATCTAATAGTTTCTGATTTTGCTCTTTAGTATGATCTTCTGTAATTTGAAGAGTTACTAAAACAGATCTGTTAGGGTGCGTATGAGAAAAAGTTTTATGTTTTTTTGATCCAATTACATGAATATTCTTTTTAAAATAATTGGAAGAATCCGCCGCCTCTAAGATCTCTTTAAATCCCTCTCCTACCACTAATAATTTTACATTGTTCTCTGATAATTTTAAGTTAGCAATATTGTTTTTAATATAACTTTCTTTATCCGAATAAATTATTCCATGTTGTAAATCAAATAATCTAGCATTATTATTTATTCCTCTAAAAACAGACAACATACTTTGAGACAAAACAATATAATTTTTAAATTTTAATTTTCTTAAAAAAGTCTTTGACAAAAAACTCCCGACCTTCTGATCCTTTACAATACAGTTCATTTCTGTACTATATAATCTTCTAAGAATAAGAATAACTAAATAAATAAAATCAAAAGGAATGCTATCTTTATTATTTCTTGATTTCGTTATGTAATCAGGTTCATCGAAAGAGATATAAGATATATTATTTGACTCTAACACATCTATTATTGCTTTGAAATATTCATTAGAACCATCTTTACCTCTATTAAAATGTTGAGGTGCATACAAAATAACATCTACATATCTCTTTACAACAAGAAGCCTTAAAAAAAAAATAAAAGATTTAAGAAACCTTATCATATTTTATAATTAAAATAACTATTCAATTTTTCCATCTCATTATTACAGAATAAAATATCATCATCTGACAACTCTGATTTATATCCTCCAATCTTGGCATTTCTTACTTTTAATTGGTTTTCACTTTTTCCAAAATCATTAAATCCCTCCAATTTATTATTTATTTCTTTATCTCGCATTTTACTTGCAGAAGATTCTTCATATATACATCTGACACTTTCTTTTGAAATATTTATTTCTAGGAAATCATTGATTATCTGTAATTCCTGAACTCCATTCTTTATCAGATTTTCGTAGGAGACTAATAGAAAATCCTGAGGAATATCTTTATTTTTTTGCCATAAATTATAAAAATGAATTATTCTTTTAAACCCTAAGATATCATCTTTAACAAATTCTGAAATAGAATTAAAAACAAAGGGGTTCTTTGACCTTTTTGTAACCTGATAAAAATGAGAAACAATTACATCCCTAGGATCCCTAACTAAGAAAATAATCTTCCCTCTTTTGTATCTAAATCTCGAGGTAAACTTAAAAACATCTAAAGGATTATTTCTAGTTCCATCTTCAAGTATTATCTCTGAATTATCATGTTCATTAAAAATAAAATATCTCTCTTTTTTTAATATATGATTGCTTTGTTCTTTCATTTGATTAACCATATAAAGCAACCAAGTACGACCTGTTTTTGGGAAAGAAACCAAAAAAAACTGCCTTTTTGGATAATAATACGATAGTATAAAATCCTTTATATCTCTCCAGATTTTCATTTTAGGAAAGTATTAGTTCAGCTAACTCTCTTACAGCTCCCTCTCCTCCACTTTTAGTTAATTGTATTATATTTGGAATAGATTTAATTTTCTCCATTGAATTTTCCGGACATGAGGCAATACCAACATTGGATAAGAGTTCAAAACAATTAATATCATCACCAATATACGCAACTTCATTTAATGTGATTTTTTCACTTTTACATAAGTCTTTTACAATTTGTAATTTATCTGTAGCCCCATGAAAATCAAAGTCTAAATTCAATTTCTCAGATCTTCTTCTATTTATCTGCTTATCTTCAGAAGTTAGTATACCTACCTTAATACCAGACTTCTGAAGAAGTTGCATACCCATACCATCATAAGTACAGAATTTTTTGAATTCATCACCATTCTCCGTGTAATACATTCCGGCATCTGTAAGCACTCCATCTACATCAGAAAGAAATAATTTAATTTTTGAGAAATCTCGTTTTTTATGATTAAAAAAAAATCTTCTCATTAAAGATTCTGCAACAATCCAATCTTCTATCTCATCAATCTCCGTACAAGTATATTTAGGCATTTGGTAAATACCTATCTTACCAGAGATTCTATTCCCTGTTTCTTTAATATCAGAAACTGAACTTATATAAAACGCTCCATTTTCAATTAGACCACCTTTATAGTCTTGTCTTCTTGGTCTATTATAAATATCATAATTTAACGCTTGTCCATCTTCTTTCCAAGTAAATTTTTTAGAAATACAGCAAGAAAGTACGGAGTCATGATTATTAAAAAGTTCTAATCCCTCATTAAAATGACTAGTCTGAGTAAAAGGTGAAGTAGCCTGAACCAACATAAAAGTATCCGAACCTGATAGATCAGAAGAATTAATATACTCTATCATCACCGACTCTGTAGAAGAAGTGTCTTGAGAATTCTCAGAACTTCTGTCATAAACCTTAACCTTTGAAAATTTAAATGATTCTACAACTAATTTTATATTATCCGAATCTGTTGCAACCACAATTTCATCTACATCAGATTTTTGTAATTCATCTAAATTCCAATAAATAAGTGGCTTTCCACAAAAATATTTAATGTTTTTTTCTGGAATTGATTTACTACCAAATCTAGCTGGTATAAATGCAATTACACTCATTTTCTTCTAAATTTAAGTTTATCTCTTTGTACTTTTTCAATATCCAAAATATCAGATTGTTTGTAATTAAGAGATTTATGTGTAGCTTTTAAATCTCTAGATAATTTTCTGAGTCCTGTTGGTTCCAAAGAAGCAGAATGATCGGTTCCTTTCCAGGTTCTATCTAAAGTGAAATGTCTTTCTATCCATTCTGCACCTAAGGTATATGCCGCTACATCAACTGCAATGCCTAGATGATGACCAGAAAATCCAATTGATTTTACCCTGTTCTGAAATTTCTCTTTTATTCTAACTATTTCTAACATACAAATATCCTCAAACGGAACTGGATAACCAGAAATACAGGAATATAGAACCAATCTTTTTGCTTGATTATTTTCTTCAAAAAAAGAAACAATTTGTTCTTCCTCTTCTTTAGTAGTCATACCAAAAGAAATATGGACCTCACCTAGATAGTCATCTCTTAATACTTTAAGCATCTCAAAATGATTATTACAAGCAGATGGTACTTTTATAAGTTGTGGATTTAGACTTATAATTTCCTTTGCAGAAGTTGTATCCCAAACAGATGAGGAATAAATAATTCCTAAACTCTCAGTGTGTGTTTTTAATTCTTTATGCTGATTTATATCAAATTCCAAGTACTCTCTATGCTCACCATAAGTATCTCCATAAGAATGGATAGGATTTGGATGGGGATCGTTATATTGCTTTTCAGTTAGTAATTCTTTATTATTTCTTTTCTGGAATTTAGCAACCTCTACTCCACTTTCTGAAGCAACCTTAAGTAGTTGTTTTGCAATATTTATTTCTCCTTTATGATTACATCCAATTTCTGCAATAACCATAGGATTTTTATAATTACTTTTCATTTACTTCATCTACTCTTCATTAAAATAATCAGTATTGCTTACGTAAGAACCGTATCCGTATCCGTACCCATATCCATATCCGTATCCATACTTTCCGTAACCATATACACCACTACCAGAACTTACATCATTTAGAACTAAATAAATATTCTCTATTCTCTTGTTCTCATATAAATCATTTACAAATCGTAATACATCTTTTTGTGTGTAATCTTGTCTGACTACGTACAAATTTACATCACTATATTTTGTAATCATATACGCATCTGCTACCAAACCAATAGGAGCAGTATCAATAATAATCTTATCATATCTACTTTTTAGATCTTTAATAAGATTCTCGAAATTTTCACTTAAGAAAAGATCTGATGGATTTAAAGGAAGTGGACCAGAAACAATAACATCCAAGTTTTCTGCAATATTTTTAATAGTACATTCTTCAATTGAATGCTCTCCAGAAAGAATTGTTGATAATCCAATAGCATTATCTGAATCAAGATTTTTATATAATTTTGGTCTTCTTAAATCTGCACCAAGTAATAGTGTTTTTCTTCCAGCATTNGCAAATACAATTGCTAAATTAGCAGCTATAAAAGTTTTTCCCTCTCCACTTACTGAAGAAGTGAATAGATACACCTGATCTTTTGCTTCTATATCCTTATAATTAAGATTAGATCTCAACGCTCTGAAACCTTCAGCAATAGATGATTTTGGATTTAATTCTGTAAGTAAAGATCTAGCGGAATGGTTTCTTCCAATTACACCGATCATCTCAATATCTGTTAGTTTGTCTAAATCTACTCTTGACCGAATTTTATTGTTAATTAGATCTAAAATTAGAAGCATCAAAAAAGGAAGAAGTAATCCTATAAATAATGAAATGGAATAAATCTTAGCAACTTCTGGTAATACAGGATTAACATTAAAAAATCTAGCTGGATCAAAATGATTAATATTTGAAACAATCCCTTCATATCTACTCTCAGCCTCATAATTTTTCTGCTTAAGAAAGATATATAATTGTTCTGAAATTTTCTGAATTCTTGCAATATCTAATAATCCTCTTTGTTCTATTGGTAAAGCATCTAAAGAAGAAAGTTCTAAGCTAATATCGTTATTCAGCTCCTCTATATATAATAAATTAATTTTTTTATTATTTCTAATTAACTCTTGTATCTGTTTTGTCAACTCAACAATCTGTAAGTCAAAATCGTAAATTGAGGGATTGTTTATCTGTCCTTTATTAATTAATCCATTTTTATTTTTCTGAATATTTCCTAAATCTTTTATTAGTTCATCAAATGTGGGATCTGTAATACCATCATATGTTGCAAGAGCAACAACCTTTTCCAATCCGTCTTTATTGTTTTTTCTTTCACTAACTATCTCTTTAATATTATCTTCTAAAAATGAGTAAAAATTATCTTGTCTCTTATATATAGATAGTTCTTTCTCTAATTGTGAGATCTTTTCATAAATAACGTCTATTTTTCTTTCAAAATCAGGTATCTGATTATCAATTTCGTAATCTTGTCGTTCTAAATCAATACTTACTAAATAATCTTCTATTACCTGAATCTCTTTGTGTATATAATTAACAACTAATAAGGAAGATTCCTTTTTTATCTCAATATCCTTTTTAATAAAATTCTTAACTAAAGTATTTAAAAACTTCACACCTTTTCTCTGATCTTCTTCTAAAATAGTTAGCTCTAATATGCTTGACTCCTTCTCTCCTTGATCTATTTGTATTTTTGTTTGATATTCTTTTGACATCTTCTTTAAAGAATTAAATCTTACAATAGTTTTTGGTAAGACATCAAAATTATAAGAAGAATCTCTTTCGACAATAAAATTATATTCTTGTATTTGTATTTCATCTCCAAAATTATGTTCCTCTTTATAATCTAATTTCTCATTGAATATTTGATAAGAAGTTTTGTTAATAACATTTATTTCGAATGTAGTTGATGAGTTATTCTGAGTCATTGCTGTATCGCAACTAATTTTTATTGGAGCAGAAAAAGACTCTGAAGTCTTAATATTTCCAACTAAATAATACGACACATCAAATCTTAAATCTGAAACAGTCTGGAAAACAAGTTGATATGATGATAATAACTGTACTCTATCTATAATTGAACCATTATTCTTATCTGACAAGTTATTATACAAGATTTCAGATGCATCAGAACCTTCATTCTCACTATTTATCATAATTCTAGTAGAAACCTTATAATACTCGTGGGAATATCTTGTATAAGCAAACGCCACAAATAATGATAACAAGATGCTAAGTAAAAAGTAATACCAATTATTCCGAATCTTAAACAACAATTCTCTGACATCCATCACATTATCTAATGAGTTCTGTTTTCTATCCATTTACTTATTATTTAAAAGCAAAAAAAGTGTTATAGTAGAAATCCCAATAGACACTGCGCTAGACAGATTCTTTACTGAATAGAACTTCTTTTTTAAAGGTTCAACATAAACAATATCCTGAGATTGTAAATAGATATCTTTATTATTTAATAATCTCGGATCTGTTAAATCTAAATAAATCACTCTAGATTCCACGCCATCTCTACGAATTACTTTTATTCTTTTCCTGTTTGCAAACTCTGTTAAATCATTTGATTTACCAATTAGATGAAGAATATTTTGATTAGAACGAATAATATTATATTCTCCAGGAGAATTAACTTCACCCAAAATACTAACCTTAAAATTAAGAATATTTACTTTTACAATAGGGTCTTTAAAGTAGGTAGATGAAATCTGTGCTATTTCATTCTCTATCGCAGAAAGAGAGAGCCCTTCCGCCTTAAGACTTCCAATCATTGGCAAGGTAATAATACCATCTGTTTTTACTAAATAACCATATAAATACGGATTCTGATTCATCAACTGAGGATTAGAAGTCTCTTGTAAATTAAAAAAGTCGTATTCAGATTTAGTAGTACTACTAATCTGAACAGANAGTANATCTTCCTTCTGAATTATATAATCATNTGTAGTNGATTCTACTNTTACATTATCAGTATTTATATACTCAAGATTCNTATTTGTAATACAAGAGGATANAAAAAATATACTAACAAAAAATGATAAGAATCTTATTTTAAGTATTTGTTTCATAAGGAGATTTCTTTATTTGAAAAAACTCTACAAATATCGTAAATTTAATCTATATATGAAAATATTAAGGACTAATACTCTAATAAATCTGATAACCTCTGCTAAAACCTAAGGATTACATGATATTTCCTTCTAGTAAAAAAACTTACAATATATTACTAAAAACAGTAGAAAACCATTTTGGTATTTAGAAGTAAAAATACCATATTTATTCTTTAATTTGCATATCAAAAAACATTTATGTCTTTAGAGGATTTAGTAATAGTATTCTTATTTATTTTATCAGTTTTTTTCTTTATAAAAAGTTTAAAAAAAACGATGATAAATGAGGTAATAGGAATTATGACTACAAATAAATGATATTTCTGAAAAATTTTTGGAAAAGAATTTTCCTTTTATTACTAATTTACTACTCAAGTAGGATATTATTTTATCTTTTAAATTCCTCATCTTTTTCAGAAAATATCTTTCTGTCGATTTTAGAAGGAATACGTTTCGATATCTCCGCACTGTTTTATATTAATATCCCTATACTCATTTTATTATTATTTCCAATTGAATCAATATGTGATTTAACACTCTTTATAATAAGAAAACTAGGGAGGTTAAAACGTATACTTTCTCCAATTATAAAATTATTAGAGTATTGTAAAAATATTAAAATAAAGATTTGGTATCAAAAGATGACAAATATTCTGTTCTATATCATCAATATACCATTTATTGTAATTAATAATGTAGATATTGAATATTTTAAATTTACACAAAAAAGAAGTAGTATTGATATTATTGATTTATTAAGTCTTGGAGGTGGAGTAGATACTTTTAACTTTTTACCACAATATACTTTAGACTACTGGCACGTAACTATTATCACTATTATCCAAATATTTTTATTATTAAAAGTGAAGAACTTCAACATAAAAGAATTCAAACTAACTAGAAAAATATTGCGGGAAATCGGAACATTTATTAGAAATAAAAATACAGGGTTAACAAACTACAAACAAATCATTATCATTCTATTAATCTTAATATTGTTATTTATTTCTCTTACATTAAGTAAATCATTACCCTTTCTTTTATTCATTAATACCCTAGCAATTACATTTATATCTATTGGATATTCTATTACATACATTCTTAAACCAAACTTAGGTATCAAGAAATGGACAATATTCATATTGATTGGATATCTTTTAATGTATTTCTATTTGCAGGATATTTGGAGTCGCACCGACGCATGGAATGTAATCATCTTTCTAATATACATGTTTATTCCTGTTCTTTTAGCTGTATTAAGAGGGGGCAATAAGATCTCTTATTCTAATTTCAATAAATGGATAATATCTTTCATTACCCCAATCATCTTACTTGGTATCTCATATATAATTCTTTCAAATAGTTTGTCAGGCCATCAGGAGGTACATATAAACGCAGTAAGCAACAAATTTATTTTCTATATCTCTTCTATAATTATATTATTCCTGACATCATTACTGATATTAATAAGATTTTACCCAAAACAAAAAGGAATAAAAGAAATTATTATATTCTTACTTAGTTGTTATATTATTATTCTTGGAGCTAGAGGAGGAACTCAATTAAAACCGATAAAACCAATACATGCAGGAATTTTTAGTAACACCCAGAATAGTGCTTTAATTCTGAATACTCCCTTTTGTATCTTACATTCTTATTTCTCTAAAGGATTGGAAAAACACAATTATTTTACAAAAGAAGAATTAAATAAAATCTATACAACAACGCATAAATTTGAAGATAAGTTTCAAAGGAAGAATATTGTAATTATCATCCTGGAAAGCTTCTCGAAAGAATATGTAGGTTACTATAATAAAGGGAATGGGTACACTCCATTTTTAGATTCTATAATTCAACATTCCTTAGTAATGGAAAATGGATACGCTAATGGTGTAAAATCAATAGAAGCAGTTCCTTCAATTATTTCATCAGTTCCTACACTTATGAACGAACCTTTCATTACTTCTCCTTACTCTACAAATTCTTGTAATTCAATTGCAAGTTTATTGAAAAAAGAAGGATATTCAGCAAGTTTCTTCCATGGTGGAGCTAGAGGAACTATGGGATTTTATTCATATACTCAAAAAGCTGGTTTTAATAATTATTTTGGAATTGAAGAATTCNTTCATGAAGGAGGAGGAAAAGAAGAAGATGATGATAAAGTTTGGGGAGCTTATGACGGTCCGTTTTTAAAGTATTTTTCAGAATATTTGAAAAAAGAACAAGAACCTTTTGTAACTACATTGTTTAGTATTACATCTCACCCACCATTTACTTTACCAGAAGAATTTAAAAATACGTTTCCAAAAGGAAACAACACCTATCATGAAACAGTTGGATATACCGATCAGATGCTAAAAGAGTTCTTTGCAAGATCAAAGAAAGAAGAATGGTATAAAAATACCTTATTTGTAATTACATCAGATCATACTAGTGGATCAAATTCTGATCCTGAATATAACAACAGAGTTGGAAGATACGCTATTCCTATAATTTATTTTATGGGAGATTCTTCCTTGAAAGGAAGCAATACTACTATAACTCAGCAAATTGATATTATGCCAACAATTCTAGATATGCTTAATTATAATAAAGAATTCTTTGGTTTTGGAAAATCTATTTATGAAAAATCTATTTCTTCAAATGAGAGTTGGGCAATTAGCAATTTGTATTATGGTGAACATTTACTAACTCATGAGAAAGGGTTTTTAATTGGAAGAGAGGACGAATACACCAACTTCGCTGACAAGAATCTGAAAGAAGAAACTAAAGTTAATGAAGATACAATAATATTTCTAAAAGCGATAAAACAGAAATACAACAATAGTTTACTCGACAATAAAATGAATATAAATGAAGATTAAATTTATTGTAAATCCAATTTCTGGTAAAGGAAAACAAAAAGGTATTGAAGATTCAATTAAAAAAAATCTAGATTCAAAAAAATATGAATACAGTGTCAAATTCACAGAAAGACAAGGACATGCAAAGGAACTCTGCAAACAAGCAATTACAAATGGTTATGAAGCTGTAATTGCAGTTGGTGGAGATGGAACAGTAAATGAAATTGCGTCAGAATGTATTGGAAAAGATACTGTATTAGGAATCATACCCGCCGGATCAGGAAACGGATTTGCTTATCATATGGGAATGAAGAAAAATATCAAGGCATCTATTTTACAATTAAATAATNCAACAATAAAAATAGTAGATAGTTGTACTGCAAACTCCATGCCTTTTGTTAATGTTAGTGGAATTGGTTTTGACGCTCATATTGCAAACTTGTTTCAAAACTTAGGAAAAAGAGGTTTTTGGAATTATATAAAACTAATATTTAAAGAAATAAACTACAAATCAAAAAAATATACAATTAATCACAATGGAAAAAGTAGAAAGATAAAAGCAGTTATGATAAGTTTTGCTAATTCAAGTCAATACGGAAATAATTTTCATATTTCTCCTAAATCAAAATTAGATGATGGTCTTATTGATTTTGTAATTGTAAAAGATATGCCAAAACGTATGATTCCACAATTTTTGATTAAAGTTGCAAATGGAAAGATAGAGAACTCCAAATTTGTAGAGATAATACAAGCAAAAGAAATGGAAATATTTAGTAATGAAAAGATAATTCATCTAGATGGTGAACCAAAAAAAATAAATNAAAGTGTCTTAATAAAGAACAATCCGAAAACCTTAAAAATACTTATACCAAATGAATAAAANAGGGAAAAACCGAAAAGGTGTAATGTATTCNACAAACCAAGATTTTGAATACGAATATGAAAATGATGAGATGGAAACACTTCCAAATAACGAACAGAATTTAAAAATCTGTATTGACAAACACAGAGCTGGAAAAATTGCGGTTATTATTAAAGAATTTATCGGAACNTCAGAAGATTTAAAATCTTTAGGAAAACTACTAAAATCAAAATGTGGTGTAGGTGGAAGCGTGAAAAACGGGGAAATAATAATACAAGGAAATATTAGAGATAAAGTTATGGAGATTCTTAAAAAAGAAGGGTTTCATTATAAAAGAGTTGGGGGATAGATCATACATNTATATAAAATGTGCCCAGAGCGGGAGTCGAACCCGCACGTCCGTAGGACACATGACCCTCAATCATGCCTGTCTACCAATTTCAGCACCTGGGCGGCTATTTTACAAAACTACTTAAAAAAATAATCCCACTAAATTTAGCGGGATTTTTTTGTGACCTGGCTGGGGCTCGAACCCAGGACCCTCTCCTTAAAAGGGAGATGCTCTACCAACTGAGCTACCAGGTCTTAAATCGTCTGCAAATATATTTATATTTATTTTTCTACAATAAAAATTACTATTTTTTATTTCTATTATTTTTTTACTAGTATATTATTGAAATAAGGATAATATATTGTTGATTTGCAACATTAAATTTCTATCAAATAGATTAAATGAGATATTTTCTGGTTGGTTTTATGGGTTCTGGGAAAAGTTCAATTGGCAAACAACTTGCTAAGGAACTTAACATAAAACATATTGATCTTGATAACCTTATTGAGGAATCAGAAAATATAAAAATTGCAGATATTTTTAATAATTCAGGAGAAAATTACTTCAGGAAGTTAGAAGAGAAGTATCTGAAGGAAACAATAAAAGAAGATAACATATTAGTTTCTACTGGAGGTGGCACTCCCGCTAACCATGGTCTAATGGACATAATGAATAACATTGGAGAAACTATTTATTTAGAGTGTTGTACTGAAACACTGTTCGAGAGATTGAATAAAGACAAAGAAAAAAGGCCAATGATCTCTATTTTATCTGATGAAAGTTTAATGAGATATATAAAAAATAAACTGGAAGAAAGAAATTTCTTCTATAAAAAAGCGACACACACAATCTATAACGATAGCGGAAATTGTGTAAATGAAATCATTAATATTTTAGGATAAATAAACTCCTTCCTCTTTTCCAAAAACTACATTTATATGTTCTTTCAATGTAGTAGAAAGAGACATCCCTTCATAATCTGCTTTAATAGGATATCGATTATGATTTCTGTTTACTAAAACTACTGTAGATAATTTTACAAGAGGAACCTCAAGAAATTCGGAAGATGCATACATTAATGTTTTTCCAGAGTTCAGAACATCATCTACTAAAATAACAACTTTATTCTCAATATCAGTTGAGTTTAAATTAAAAACTAAATCAGAATCATAGGGATTATCTTTATCTAATTTTATGGAAGCATCAATCACTTTTATTTCAGAAATAGAACTAATAAATTTTGAGATTCTTTTTGCAAGCACAACTCCTCTTTTCTGAATTCCTACAACTACAATATCAGATTCCATATGATTTCTTTCGTAAATCTGCCAAGCTAATCTGTTTATCTTTTGTTGTAATTGATTTTTGTCTAATATTTTAGATCTTTTTGGCATCTTTAATGTTTTATAAATCAAATTATTTTCTTTCTAATTTCATAAAAGTTTATTACTAATAAGTAATATTAGAAAATATACCACCTGTAACTTCTAATGGCTCAAATGCTAAAGTTCTACTTGTAAAGTTAAATGTGCCATTTAGTTTACTTTCAGTTTTTTCTGACAATGAAAATGTTCCATTTGTTGTAATAGAATAGTCGACACCATTTTGGGTAACATAAGCTCTGTCTGTCGGGGAGTTATTTAAAAAAGGTGTTTCTGATCCATCACTTAAAGAAGAAAAATTATAAATAATAAGTGTAATATCAACAGAGTTGTCAGAAGCATTAATAGTAAGTACATTAGAAGGATTAATATCTAAGAACTAAATAGTAGTAAGCTAGAAAGTGAATTGATTAGAATTGACAATGTTGTTTTCTCTCAAGGTGGAAATGTATTTGCAAATACAACTTATGATTTCACTTCAAATGGTCAACAAGGTATTGTATACATACATGCTAGTAGTCCATTATTAGGGACTTTTATTCCCCTAGTACCAGTATCA